>NZ_JBHSPA010000086.1:0-36987 GCF_042656245.1 Nonomuraea insulae | reverse complement strand
GACGTGGCGGTGCAGCGGCTGCCGGTCCGCGACGCCCGGCTCGCCACCCGAGTCTGGGTGCGCGAGCCGCTGACCCTCTTCCTGCCGGCCGGGCACCCCCTCGCCACACTCCGTGAGCCGGCACCGGTCTCCGTGCTCGGTGAGATCCCCCTGGTGCTGTGGCCCCGCGAATCCGCGCCCCTCGCCCACGACGAGATCACCTCGTTGTGCCACCACGCCGGGATCGTGCCGCGCGTCGGCGCACGGGTCCGGACCGTTCAGACGATCCTCGCGCTGGTCGCCGCCGGTTTCGGTGCGGCGGTGATGGCCGACTCCTATCGAGTGCTGCACCGGGAGGGCGTGGCGACCCGACGGCTCGCGGGCACCGCCACCAGCCTGCACCTGGTCTGGCGAGCCGGGGACATGGGTCCGCTGCTCACCCGTTTCATGACCGCCCTGAACGCCGTGAGGGCTCGGTACCGCGATGAAGGACCCGCGGGGCACGCCGGGCGCTCGTGATCATCCTCGTTTCCGAGCGAACGCCGTACGGCGGCCTTTCGATACAGGTCAACCTATGGTCACGGGCAGTTCCTTGATGCCGTTGATGAAGTTCGAGCGCAGTCGCCGGACCTCGCCCGATTGCCGGAGGCGGGGGTGGCGGCGGGCCAGCTGTTCGAAGAGGATGCGGAGCTCCAGCTTGGCCAGGTGGTTGCCCAGGCAGAAGTGGGCGCCCCCGCCGCCGAAGCCGATGTGGGGGTTGGGGTCGCGGCCGATGTCGAAGGTCTCGGCGTCGGTGAAGACGGAGGGGTCGCGGTTGGCGGAGGCGTAGAAGACCACGACCTTGTCGTTCTCCTTGATCTCCTGCCCGCCCAGCACCTGGTCGGCCGTCGAGGTACGGCGGAAGAGGTTCACGGGGGCGACCCAGCGGACGATCTCGTCGGAGGCCGTCTTCGCCAGGGCGGGGTCGGCGACGAGGCGGTCCCACTGGTCCGGGTGCTCGAAGAGGGCGAGCATGCCGCCGGAGGCCGCGTTGCGGGTGGTCTCGTTTCCCGCCACCACCAGGAGGAGGACGAAGAGGTCGAACTCGTCCTCGCCCAGGGTCTCGCCGTGCTCGTCCGGCTGGAGGAGCTTGGTGACGATGTCGTTCCTCGGGTTCGCCCTGCGCTGGGCGGCGAGCTGGTTGGCGTACGCGTAGACCTCCATGGCGGCCCCCGAACCCTCCTCGGGGGTGCTGGCGTAGTCGGGGTCCTGGGAGCCGATCATGCGGTTCGACCAGTTGAACAGCTTGTCGCGGTCGGACGCGGGAGCTCCGAGCAGCTCGCAGATCACGTAGAGCGGCAGGGGCGCGGCGACCTCGGTGACGAAGTCGACCTCGCCGGTCAGCTTGTCGAGGAGGTCGTCGCAGATGTCGCGGATGTGCTGTTCGAGGGCTCCGATCGTGCGCGGGGTGAACCCCCGGTTGACGAGAGAGCGCCGCCTTGAGTGCTCGGGCGGGTCCTGGTTGAGCATCATGAGGCGCTGCAGCGCGATCTGGTCCTCGGCCAGGTCGTCGAAGAGGGCGAGCTTGCGGTTGGAGGAGAAGAGGTCCGAGTGCCGCGACACGTGTACGACGTCGTCGTAGCGTGTCACGGCCCAGAATCCGGGCTCGCCGTGGTGCCAGTGAATGGGGGAGTTCGCGCGCAGCCAGGCGAGCTGGTCGTGGGGCGGTCCGGCGGTGGCGTAAAGGTCCCTGTCGACGAGGTCGATGTGCACGCGCGTCACCTCTTGATCAAGCGCTTGGTTAAGGGGTGTTGAAACGTGTTCTATTACGTGTCTGTACGGCCGTCAAGGACAACCTGGATCGTTCCTGATCACCGCCGGGGTGCCGGGCTGCCAAGGCATGGGGAGCGAATGGGGGTTTATGATCCGATGTTTTTGGGGGTGGTGTTTCGGGGGTATGAACGTGGTCATCGGGGCGGTTAAGTGGGTTCACAGGGGATCTGCTTCGTCTAAGGGTCTTTTGCGAGGTCACGGATCGGATGTATCCGTCTTAGCGCCCTTGACATGCTGCACCCCTCCGCACCAGCATCAGGAAGCGAGACATCCGATGTATAGGTGAAGGGTGCGGTGTGAAGCTGCTGCGAGTGGGACCTGTCGGCCAGGAGCGGCCGGTGGTCATGGATGACGCCGGCAATCTGCGCGACATCGGGGAGCCCGAGATCGATGGGGCTTTCCTGGCGTCCGGGGGAGTGGCGCGGGTTCGGGAGGCCCTTGAGCGGGGTGACCTGCCCGTGGTCGATGCCGAAGGGGTGCGGGTCGGGGCGCCGATCGCGCGGCCGGGGAAGATCGTCTGCATCGGGCTGAACTTCAGCGATCATGCCGCCGAGTCGGGTGCCGCCGTGCCGAGTGAGCCTGTGGTGTTCATGAAGGCGAGCAACACCATGGTCGGCCCGTACGACGAGGTGCTCGTGCCCCGTGGCAGCGTGAAGACCGACTGGGAGGTGGAGCTGGCCGTCGTCATCGGGCGGGAGGCTCGATACCTCGGCAGCCGGGAGGAGGCGCTGGAGGTGATCGCCGGGTATGCGGTCGCCAATGACGTCTCTGAGAGGGAGTTCCAGCTTGAGCGCGGCGGGCAGTGGGACAAGGGCAAGTCGTGTGAGACGTTCAATCCGCTCGGTCCGTGGCTGGTGACGGCCGATGACGTGGGTGATCCGCAGAACCTGCCCATGCGGCTGTGGGTGAACGGCGAGTTGCGGCAGGATGGCGACACCAAGAACATGATCTTTGATGTGGCGGAGGTCGTGCGGTATCTGAGCCAGTTCATGGTGCTGGAGCCGGGTGATGTGATCAACACCGGCACTCCGGCCGGAGTCGCCATGGGGATGCCGGGGCAGCCGTACCTGCGTGCCGGTGACGTGATGGAGCTGGAGATCGAAGGGCTCGGGCGGCAGCGGCAGACGGTGGGGCAGGCATGACGGCCGCGGGTGCGTACCGGATCGTGGGGATGGAGACGCACGACGTGCGCTTTCCCACCTCGCGTGAGCTGGACGGCTCCGACGCGATGAATCCGGACCCCGACTACTCCGCCGCGTACGTGGTGCTCAGGACGGACGACGGGTACGAGGGGCACGGGTTCGCGTTCACGATCGGGCGCGGCAACGACATCCAGACCACGGCCATCAGCGCGCTGGAGCCGTACGTGGTCGGCAAGGACGTCGAGGACCTCGGCGCGCTCTACAAGGCCATGGTCAACGACTCGCAGCTGCGGTGGCTGGGGCCGGAGAAGGGCGTCATGCACATGGCGATCTCCGCCGTGGTCAACGCCCTGTGGGATCTCAAGGCCAAGCGGGCGGGCAAGCCGTTGTGGCGGTTGTTGTCGGAGCTGTCGCCCGAGGAGCTCGTCGAGCTCATCGACTTCCGCTACCTGAGCGATGCCCTGACCAAGGACGAGGCCCTTCAGATCCTGCGGCGCGGGGAGGAGGGGAAGGCCGGGCGGATCGAGCGGCTGGTCGAGATCGGGTATCCGGCGTACACGACCTCTCCTGGATGGCTCGGCTACGACGACGAGAAGTTGCGGCGGCTCTGCAAGGAGGCGCTCGACCAGGGGTTCGGGCAGATCAAGCTCAAGGTCGGCGCGGATCTCGAGGACGACCGGCGGCGGTTCAGGGTGGCTCGCGAGGTGTGCGGGGCCGATTTCCCGATCGCGATCGACGCCAACCAGCGGTGGGACGTCGGGTCGGGGATCGAGTGGATCAACGCGCTGCGGGAGTTCAACCCGCACTGGGTCGAGGAGCCGACCAGCCCCGACGACGTGCTGGGGCACGCCGCCATCGCCAGGGGGATCGCGCCCATCGCGGTCGCCACGGGCGAGCACGTACAGAACCGCATCGTGTTCAAGCAGCTCCTGCAGGCCGAGGCCATCTCCTACCTGCAGATCGACTCCGCCCGCGTCGGCGGGGTCAACGAGAATCTGGCGATCCTGCTGCTGGCGGCCAAGTTCGGGGTACCGGTGTGCCCGCACGCGGGCGGGGTCGGGCTGTGCGAGCTGGTGCAACATCTGTCGATGTTCGACTACGTGGCGGTGACGGGAACCATGGAAGGGCGGGTGATCGAGTACGTCGACCACCTGCACGAGCACTTCGTGGACCCTGTCGTCATCCGCGACGGCCGCTACGTGGCCCCGTCCGCGCCGGGTTTCAGCGCGCAGATGCATCAGGGGTCGATCACCGCCCACACCTTCCCCGGCGGTGAGGTCTGGAGGGACGAGGCATGAGTCTGAAAGCGATTGTGACCGGCGGAGGCTCCGGGATCGGGCTGGCGGCGGCCACCGCGCTGGCCGGGCGCGGTATGACGGTCGCCTGTCTCGACCTCAACCCGCCCGGCGATCCGTTCATCGGGATCAAGGCGGACGTGACCGATGACGCGGGGGTACGCGCGGCGGTGGCCGAGGCCGCTGAGCGGCTGGGCGGCATCGACGTGCTCGTCAACAACGCGGGCATCGGGGCACAGGGCACCATCGAGGACAACCCGGACAGCGAGTGGCACAAGGTGTTCGACGTCAACGTGCTCGGCATGGTCCGGGTGGCGCGGGCGGCGCTGCCGTACCTGAGGAGGTCCGAGCACGCCGCGATCGTGAACACCTGCTCGATCGCGGCCACCGCGGGGCTGCCGCAACGGGCCCTGTACAGCGCCACCAAGGGCGCGGTTCTGTCGCTGACGCTCGCCATGGCCGCGGACCACCTCCGGGAGGGCATCCGGGTCAACTGCGTCAATCCGGGCACCGCTGACACTCCGTGGGTCGCCAGGCTGCTGGACGCGGCCGACGATCCCGAGGCGGAGCGGGCGGCGCTCAACGCCAGGCAGCCGATGGGCCGCCTGGTCAGCGCGGAGGAGGTCGCCGCGGCGATCGCCTACCTCGCCAGTCCCGAAGCCGGCTCGACCACCGGGAGCACGATCGCGGTGGACGGCGGCATGCAGGGGCTACGGCTCAGACCGGCCAACTAAAGGCCCGGGCGATCGGCCAAGGCCCGGACCGTCGGATCGGCGGCCCGGGCCAACCGAATAAGGAAGGTACCCCCCAAAATGAAATTCGGACGGGCGGTCGCGGCAGCGGCCCTGTTGGCGGTCGTCACCGCGTGTGGTTCAGGCACGACGACGACGACGGCGGGAGAAGGCGCCGGCGGCGGGAAGATCGGCATCGATCACCCCCGCGCCGACTCCGACTTCTGGAACTCCTACATCAAGTACGTCCCCCAGATGGCCGGCGAGCTCAAGGTGGACCTCATGCCCGCCACGAACTCGCAGAACGACGTGGCCAAGCTGGTCAACAACGTGCAGGCGCTGGTCGGCCAGGGCGCCAAGGTCATCGTCATGGCTCCGCAGGACACCGGCGCCATCGCCAACACGCTCCAGCAACTGGAGAACAAGAAGATCCCGGTGGTGACCGTCGACACCCGGCCGGACAAGGGCAAGGTCTACATGGTCGTACGCGCCGACAACCGCGCGTACGGCACCAAGGCGTGCGAGTTCCTCGGCGAGAAGCTCGGCGGCAAGGGCAAGGTCGTGCAGCTCCAGGGCGCGCTCAGCTCGATCAACGGCCGTGACAGGTCGGAGGCGTTCCTGGAGTGCATGAAGAGCAAGTTCCCCGGGATCACGGTGTTCAGCGAGCCGACCGAGTGGGAGGGCACCAAGGCGGCCTCCATGTTGCAGACCCGCCTGGAGCAGAACCCGGACATCAAGGGCATCTACATGCACGCCGGCGGGGTGCACCTGGCCCCGACGTTGCAGGTGCTCAAGCAGAAGGGCGTGCTGGTCCCGCCGAGCGACCCCAAGCACATCTTCGTGATCTCCAACGACGGCATCCCGCAGGAGTTCGAGGCGATCCGCAAGGGCGACATCGACGCCACGGTGTCGCAGCCGGCCGACCTGTACGCCAAGTACGCACTCTTCTACGCCAAGGCCGCGGCCGAGGGCAAGACGTTCAAGCCGGGCCCAACCGACCACGGCAGCACGATCATGCAGCTCCCGAACGGCCTGGAGGACCAGCTCCCCGCTCCGCTCGTGACCAAGGAGAACGTGGACGACAAGGCCCTCTGGGGCAACCAGGGCAAGTAGATGACCAATCACGTCGAAGCCCGAAACGTCGTCAAGCGCTTCGGTCCGACGACCGCGCTCAACGGCGCGGAGATCGCGATCGCGGAGGGCGAGACCCGCGCGCTCGTCGGCAGGAACGGCGCGGGGAAGTCCACCCTGGTGTCGATCCTCACCGGGCTCCAGCGGCCGGACGAGGGTGAGGTGCTGTTCTCTGGACAGGCGGCGCCCACCCTCGCCGACCGTGACGCCTGGCGGCAGCGCGTGGCCTGCGTGTACCAGAAGTCCACGATCATCCCGGCGCTGACGGTCGCCGAGAACCTGTTCCTGAACCGCCAGTCCGACAGAGGGCAGCGGATCAACTGGCGGGCGCTGCGGGGCAGGGCACGCGAGGTGCTGGACACGTACGAGGTGGACGTGGACGCGCAGGCGCTGGCCGGGGACCTGAGCGTGGAGCAGCGGCAGCTCGTGGAGATCGCCCGCGCGCTGTCGTTCGGGGCCAGGTTCATCATTCTCGACGAGCCGACCGCCCGGCTCGACGGCCCGGCCATCGAGCGCCTGTTCGCGCGTATGCGCTCGCTGCGCGAGCAGGGCGTCACCATGATGTACATCTCCCACCACCTCGACGAGGTGTACGAGATCTGCCAGAGCGTCACGGTGTTCCGTGACGCCCGGCATGTGGCGACCCGGCCGGTCGCCGACCTCCCGCACGACGAGCTGGTCGCCGCGATGACGGGGGAGGCGACGGAGGCGTACGAGTCCCGCCGGCGCACCCCCGGCGACGCGGTGGTGTTGTCGGGCGAGGGCCTGACCCTGGCGGGCCGCTACACGAATATCGATATTTCCGTTAAAGCGGGCGAGGTCGTCGGCCTGGCCGGCTCCGCGAGCAGCGGCAAGGTCGGCCTGGCCGAGACCCTGGTCGGGCTGCGCAAGGCCGACACCGGCACGGTCACCGTCAACGGCGCCCGGGTCAGGCCCGGCGACGTGCCCGCCGCCCTGAGAGCCGGGCTCGGCTTCGTCCCTGAAGACCGTCACCACGAGGGCTTCGTCCCGCTGCTGTCCATCGGCGAGAACGACACGTTCCCGATCGCCCACAAGCTCGGCCGCTACGGCGTCGTCTCCCCGTCGAGACGCCGCGCCAAGGCCGAGCAGCTCATCAACGCCCTGGACATCAAGACGGAGGGCCCCGACCAGCCGGTCGCCGACCTGTCCGGGGGAAACGCGCAGAAGGTGGTGTTCGCCAGGGCGCTCGTGGACGACCCGACCGTGCTGGTCGTGATCAACCCGACCGCCGGCGTCGACGTCAAGGCCAAGCAGGCCCTGCTCGGCGCCGTCGAGGACGCGGTCGAGCGCGGCGCGGGGGCCGTGGTGGTCTCCGACGAGCTCGACGACCTGCGGATCTGCGACCGGGTGCTGGTGATGTTCCACGGCAGGGTCGTCAAGGACGTGCCGCGTGGCTGGACCGACCACGAACTCGTGGCCGTGATGGAAGGCATAGAAGATTGACCACTTTGACGGTGCCCACCCCCCGGCTGCGGCTGGCCAGGTTCCGTGATCTGACGCTCGTACCGGTGATCGTGATCCTGCTCGTCGTGGGCGCGATCCTCGACCCGACCTTCCTGACGGCGGGCAACCTGACGAACGTGCTCCAGCAGCAGGCGGCGATCTCGCTGCTCGTGCTGGCCGAGGCGATGATCCTGATCGCCGGCAAGTTCGACCTCTCGCTGGAGTCCACGGTCGGCACCGCCCCGGCCATCGCGGTGATGCTGGTGATCCCGGTGTCGGCGGGCGGGTTCGGCATCGGACTGCCGGGGACCCTGGTGATCCCGCTGGCGCTGCTCGTCGGCGCGGCGATCGGGGCGTTCAACGGCTTCCTGATCATCAGGTTCCAGCTCTCGGCGTTCATCGTCACGCTGGCCATGCTGATCATCGTGCACGGCTTCCTGCAGGGGCCGACCGAGGGCAAGACGTTGTTCGAGCTCCCCGAGTCGATCCTGTACCTCGGCAGCGCCATGTGGCTGGGCATCCCGGTGGCCATCTGGATCGCCGGGGCGCTGTTCCTGGCGGGCATCTTCGGGCTCGGTTACCTCAGGCTCGGGCGCTCGTTGTACGCGATCGGCGGCAACGCCGACGCCGCCCGCGCCGCCGGCATCCGCGTCGACCGGGTGTTGTACGGCGTGTTCATCCTCGGCGGCACGCTGGCCGCCCTGGCCGGCATCCTGGAGACCGGGCGCCTCGGGGCGATCGGCAACAACCAGGGCGTCGGCTGGATCTTCATGGTGTTCGCGGCCGCCGTCATCGGCGGTGTCAGCATGGACGGCGGCAAGGGCACGATCCTCGGCGCGCTGACCGGCGTGCTGGTGATCGGCCTGGTCCAGAACATCCTCACCCTCATCGGCGTCTCGGGCTTCTGGCAGCCGGTCATCTACGGCGCGATCATCCTCATCGCCCTGATGATCAGCCGGATCGCGGGCGGAAAGGCACAAGATTGATGGAACGGATCGACCTGCCCCGGCACGGCTTCGGCGGCGCGCCGCTCGGCAACCTGTACGACGAGGTCGCCGACCAGCAGGCCCACGCCACGGTCCAGGCGGCATGGGAGAGCGGCGTCCGCCTCTACGACACCGCCCCCCACTACGGCCTGGGCCTGTCGGAACGCCGCATGGGCCCCGCCCTCGCCGGCCGCTCCGGCTACCTCCTGTCCACCAAGGTCGGCCGCCTGCTGCGCCCCAAGACCTCGGGGAACGGCCGCGACGACGAGGGCTTCGACGTACCGGCCGATCTGGAGCGCGTGTGGGACTTCTCCCGTGACGGCGTGCGCACGTCGCTGGAGGAGTCCCTGGTACGCCTCGAACTGCCCGCCGTCCACATCGCCCTCATCCACGACCCGGACGACCACGTGGACCAGGCGATCGAGGAGGCGTACCCGGCGCTGGCCGAACTGCGGGCCGAGGGGCGGGTGCGGGCCATCGGCGTCGGGATGAACCAGTGGCAGGCGCCGCTGCGCTTCGTCCAGGAGACCGACATCGACCTCGTCATGCTCGCCGGCCGCTACACCCTGCTCGACCAGTCCGGCCTGCCGCTCCTGCAAGCCTGCGCCGAGCGGGGCGTACGCGTGCTGGCGGCCGGGGTCTTCAACAGCGGCATCCTGGCCACACACGAGCCGTCGGGCACCTACAACTACGCGCCCGCCCCGGCCCCGCTCCTGGACAAGGCCCGGCGGATCGCGGCGGTCTGCGAGCGCCACGGCGTCACCCTGCCCCAGGCGGCCATGGCCTTCCCCCTGCGCCACCCGGCGATCGCCACGATCGTCCTGGGGGCGCGGGCGCCGGAGGAGGTCGTGCAGAACGCCGCCCTGTCGTCCCTGCCGGTGCCGGACGAACTCTGGGAGGACCTGCGGGCGGAGGGGCTGTTGCCCAATGAGGGGTAGCTCAGGTTGGGAGGAGCAGCCAGGCCTTTGACGGTCCCGGTTCGTACGGCGAGTCCAGCCGCTTGGCCACCACCCCCGGCAACTTCTGCTCGCGTGCCGCCTGCAGCACCGGCCCCGCCTCCCCGGGCCAGGAAGGTGCCGTCTGCCAGTGGGAGCCCGTCAGGTTCAGGGCCTCCAGGGCCGCCCGGCGGGTGGTGTACGGCTCCGCGACCAGGGAGCGGCCGTCGTCGTACAGGAGGTCGTAGAACAGGAGGATCTCCGCGCCCCCGAGCGTGGCCACCTCCCCGTCCAGCACCGCCGTGCGGCTGCCGAACGCCTCCGCCAGCCCCCGCAGCCAGGGATGCTCCCGGGCGGCCTCCGTACGGCCTCCGTCGATGGGCACCAGGAGGCGGCGGCCGCCCCAGGCGAACTCGAAGGCGTAATCCGAGGCGTCCTTGGGGGGTTTGGCGCGTGAGGTCGGGAGCATGGGCTCCAGAGGCGGGAACGGGTCGCGGACGGGGGCGTCCATGCGGTGGATCATCCAGTTCTTGCCCCGCGTCTGGAACAGCACGAACCGGCCGGAGGCGCGCTCACCGTGCAGAACGAACTTGACCTCGCGATCGGACCACTTCTCCGTGTCGTACGTGCCGGTGTCCCAGACGGTCATGGTGCCGCCGCCGTACTCGCCCTGGGGGATCTCGCCGTGGAAGGTGAGGTACTCCATCGGGTGGTCCTCGGTGTGCACGGCCAGGTGGTTGGTGCCGGGGTCGGCGGGCAGGCCCTTGGGGACGGCCCAGGAGGCCAGGACGCCGTCGCGTTCCAGGCGCAGGTCCCAGTGCAACGACCGGGCGTGGTGCTCCTGGATGACGAACGCGTTCCCGCCGGGGGTGGAGGAGGGGGAGTCGGGGACGGGCTCGGGGGTGCGTTTGGGGTCGCGCTTGCTCCGGTATCGATCCAGTTTGTCGGACACAAGAGCGGTACTACCCGTTCGTGCTCTCCCTGATCGCCAGCCGGTAGGCCACGCGCACCTCCCTGGCGACGTCCTGGGAGCCCTTGGACATGCGGTCGGCCAGCAGGTCCACGGCCTGCCTGGCGAGCGCCCGCTTGTCGGGGGAGATCGAGGTGAGGGTCGGGGTGACGTAGCGGCCGTCCTCGATGTCGTCGAAGCCCGCCAGCGCCACGTCCCCTGGCACCGTGTGGCCGCGTTCGAGCAGTGTGCGCATGGCGCCGAGGGCCAGCGGGTCGCTGAAGCAGAAGACCGCGTCGGGGGCGAGGCCCGAGTCGAGCAGCGCGGCCATCGCGCGGGCCCCGTCCGCCCGGCGGTAGGTCTCCACGGGCACCACCAGCCGGTCGTCGTACGGCAGCCCGGCCTCCTCCAGCGCGTCGCGGTAGCCCGCCAGCCGCAGCCTGGACGTCTCGGCGGCCACGTCGTCCTGGGCGCCGATCGCGGCGATCCTGCGGCGGCCGAGCCCGGCCAGGTGCAGCGTCGCCTCTCTGGCCGCCGCCACGTTGTCGACCACCACGTGGTCCGCGGAGCCGGGGTAGACCCGCTCGCCCAGCAGCACCATCGGCGTGTCGTCCAGGCGGCCTGCCAGGTCCTCGGGGGTCAGCGCGAGCGGGCTGAAGATCACGCCGTCGATCAGGTGGGCGCGGAAGCCCTCGACGACGAGTTGCTCGCGCTCGCGCGTGCCTCCGGTCTGGTCGATCAGCACGGTCAGCCCGCGCTCCTCCGCGCAGGCCACCACCAGCCCGGCCAGTTCCGCGAAGTAGGGAACGTCCAGCTCGGGCACCGCCAGCGCGATGATCCCCGTGCGTCCCTGCCGCAGGTTCCTGGCCGACAGGTTGGGCCGGTAGTTGAGCTCCTTGACCGCCGCCTCGACCCGGGTCCGCGTGGCCGTCGTCACGTGCGCGTAGCCGTTGACCACGTTGGAGACGGTCTTCACCGAGACGCCGGCCAGCCGGGCCACGTCCTTGAGTCCAACGCGAGCTCTGTCCATGACGGGAAGTGTAGGCGCTTCTTTACAACGTTGAATACAACGATGTATAGATGGGCGGAGCCTAACGAGGGAGGATGCCCATGGAATCCGCCAAACTCACGCTCGACCCGGCGTTCGAGGTCGGCCCGGTCGAGCGACGGTTGTTCGGGTCGTTCGTCGAGCACATGGGCCGGTGCGTGTACACGGGCGTGTTCGAGCCGGGACACCCCCGGGCGGACGGCACAGGGCTGCGCCACGACGTGATCGAGCTGACGCGGGAGATGGGCGTCACCGCCGTGCGCTATCCGGGCGGCAACTTCGTCTCCAACTACGAATGGGAGGACGGCGTCGGCCCGGCCGATGACCGGCCCACCAGGCTCGACCTGGCCTGGAAGCAGATCGAGACGAACGCGTTCGGCCTGAACGAGTTCATGACCTGGCTGAACGAGGTCGACGCCGAGCCCGTGATGGCGGTCAACCTGGGCACCAGAGGCGTAGGCGAGGCCCGTGACCTGCTGGAGTACGCCAACTTCCCGGGCGGCACGCGCTGGTCCGACCTGCGGATCGCGCACGGGCGGCGCGAGCCGTACGGGATCAAGGTCTGGTGCCTGGGCAACGAGATGGACGGTCCCTGGCAGATCGGCGGGAAGACCGCGCAGGAGTACGGCAGGATCGCGCACGAGACGGCCAAGGCCATGCGCCGCGTGGACCCGTCCATCGAGCTCGTGGCCTGCGGCAGCTCCAACCTGCGGATACCGACGTTCGGCTCGTGGGAGGCGACCGTGCTGGAGCACTGCTACGAGCAGGTCGACTACATCTCCGCGCACAACTACTACGACCCCGTCCCCGGTGACCTGGCAAGTTACCTCGCCTCGGCGATCGAGATGGAGATGCAGATCGAGGGCGTGATCGCCACCGCCGACCACGTGGCGGCCAAGCTGGGCAGCCGCAAGCGGCTCAAGGTCTCCTTCGATGAGTGGAACGTCTGGTCGCAGAGCCGGTTCGGCGGTGAGAGCGGCCTGGAGTGGTCGCACGCGCCGCGGCTCATCGAGGAGGAGTACGACGTGGCGGGCGCGGCCGTCGTCGGCAGCCTGCTGATCACCCTGCTCAACCACACCGACCGGGTCGGCATCGCCTGCCAGGCGCAACTCGCCAACGTGATCGCCCCGATCCGCACCGAGCCCGGCGGCCCCGCCTGGCGGCAGACGATCTTCCACCCGTTCGCCCTCACCGCCGCCCACGCCCGGGGCCGGGTCCTCCAGGCGCAGGTCACGGCCCCGAAGATGGTGACCGAGCGATACGGCGAGGTGCCCGCGCTGGCCGCCGCCGCGACGCTCGACGACGACCGGCTCTCGGTCTTCGCGGTGAACCGCGGCGACGAGCCGCTGCCGCTGGAGATCGACCTGCGCGGCCTGCCGGGGGCGACGGGGATCACGCACGTCACGGTGGCCGACGACGACACCTCCGCGCGCAACACCGAACGGGACCCGCGCCGGGTCGAGCCGCGCCCGCTCGACGGGGCGACGATCGACGGTCACCTGCTCAAGGCGGTGCTCCCGCCGATCTCGTTCAACGTCTTGACGGCAGAGCTCTCCTGAGAGTCCTCCGACCTGTCAATGCCGCGGCTGCCACGACCCCTGGGGATCGTGGCCCGGGACCCTCCTCGACGAGCCCGACGGCATCTCCCCCTGGTGATCAGTCCAGCTCCAGCGCCCTGCGCAGCCACGACTCCACGCCCGCCACGTGCACGGTCGCCCAGGAACGGGCGATGTCGGCCTGGCGGGCGGCGATGGCCTCGTAGATCGCGGTGTGCTGCTCGCGCGTCTTGTCCATCGCGCCCTCCTGCGTGAGCCCGCGCCAGATCCTGGCGCGGGTGGTCGGACCCGACAGGCTCTCGATGAACGAGCACAACACGCTGTTGCCCGAGCCCTGCGCGATCCTGTGGTGGAACTGCAGGTCGTTGGCGACCAGCTCCTCGACCGTGGGCCGCTCGGGCAGCGACTCCAGGATGACCCGCAACTCCTCGATGTCGGCCTCGGTCATCTGCTCGGCCGCCATCGCCGTGGCGGCCGGCTCCAGGATGCGCCGGACCTCGAAGAACTGGATCACCGTGTCGTCGCGGTGCAGGTCGAGCACGAACGACATGGTGTCCAGCAGCAGGCGGGGCTCCAGGCTGGTGACATAGGTGCCGTCGCCCTGCCGCACGTCGAGCACGTTGATCAGCGAGAGCGCGCGTACGGCCTCGCGCAACGAGTTGCGTGACAGGCCGAGCCGCTCGGCGAGATCCGCCTCCTTGGGCAGCCGGTCGCCGGGGGCCAGCTCGCCCGAGACGATCATTTGTTTGATCTTGTCGATGGCCGCGTCAGTGACCGCCACGCTTTTCTCCCTAGACATCGGATGTCTAGGAGTCTATGGCCTGGAAGCGGACCGGATCGACCCCCGGGAGCCTGCGGATCCGGCCTCTGGCCTCCAGGGTGCGCAGATGGGCCGCGGCCTCGCCGGCCGCCATGCCTCTCAACACGGGGGCCAAATCATCCCACGGCCTGTTCCACGTCATCATCGCGGCGACCTCCCAGATGGTCAGCGGTTGCGGCCGCTGGGCCAGGAGGGCGCGCAGCCGTTCGAGCTTCTCCTCGTGATGGTGGCGGATCTGGGAGGCGCGTGCGGCAACATCAGGAAATATCCACTCATGGGCGGGCAGTGCGTCCAGCGGGCCGAGGTCGCCCACGCGGTCCAGCGACGCCAGGAAGTCGCTCAGGGGATCGACGTCGTCCCGGTCATACGGATATATCCCGATGTGCGGGGTTATGTCGGGCAGGACGTGGTCGCCGGTGAACAGCCGGTCGGCGTCCTCCAGGTGCAGGCAGATGTGGCCCGGCGTGTGACCGGGGGTGTGCACGGCGCGGAGCCTGCGGCCCGGCAGGTCCACCAGGTCGCCGTCACGCAGTTCGCGGTCGGGCAGGGCCGGAGTGGGCGGGCGGCCGCCCATGACCTGCCTGGTCTCGACGGCGTCGGCGCCGGCCCGCCTGAGCATGTCGGCCTGGAAGGTGTCGTGCTCGCCGGCCGCGTACTCGGTCATGAGCCTGACCAGCGCCGCGTCGTCCTCGTGCATGGCGATCCACCCGCCGGACGCCTCCCTGACCTGCCCGGCGAGCCCGGCGTGGTCGGGATGGAAATGGGTGACGACCACCCCGTGCACCGCGCTCACGTCCAGCCCGAGCGCCGCCAGGCCGCCGCTGAGCGCGTCCCAGGCGTCGGGGTGGTTCCACCCGGCGTCGACCAGCACGGGGCCCTGCGGCGATTCGACGGCGTAGACGAGCGTGTAGCCCAGGGGGTTGCCGGGGATCGGCACGGGCACGCTCCACACCCCGCCGCCGAGATCCTGCGGCCGCTGCTCGGTGTACGGCCTGCGCCTGGTCTTCATGTGCCCCCGATTCGTTCTGAAGTGCCGTGGCCAAGGCCGTATGAGTGCCCTGATCATGGACTGAATACGTGGTCAGCCGATTCGTTCCAGGATCGTGGCCGTGGCCAGAGCACCGCCCGCGCACATCGTGACCAGTGCGGTCGCCGAGTCCGACCGTTCGAGCTCGTGCAGCGCCGTGGTGATCAGCCGCGCGCCCGTGGCCCCCACGGGATGGCCGAGCGCGATCGCGCCGCCGTTGACGTTGACCCGGTCGAGATCGGGCTCGTGCACGCTCGCCCAGGACAGGACGACCGAGGCGAACGCCTCGTTCACCTCGAACCGGTCGAGATCGCCGATGGTCATCCCGGCCGCCGCCAGCACCCTGGCCGTGGCCTCGACGGGTCCGTCCAGGTGGTAGTACGGCTCCGCCCCGACCAGCGCCTGCGCCAGGATCCGCGCCCGGGGCCGCAGCCCGTGCCGCCGCGCGGCCTCCTCGCTCATCACCAGCACCGCCGCGGCCCCGTCGGAGATCTGCGACGAGGTGCCGGCCGTGTGCAGGGCGCCGTCCATCACGGGCTTCAGCTTGGCCAGCCCCTCGGTGGTCGTCTCGCGCAACCCCTGGTCCTTGCGCACGTCGCCGACGGGCACGATCTCCCGCTCGAACCGCCCGTCGGCCCACGCCTTGGCCGCCAGCCGCTGCGACCGCGCGCCGAACCAGTCGAGCCGCTCACGGGTGAGCCCGCGCCGCCGCGCGATCCGCTCGGCGGCGGTGAACTGGTCGGGCAGGTCGATGCTCCAGTCGTCCGGCCTGGCCCGGGCGGGCGCCACGTTGCTGCCCAGCGGCGCCCGGCTCATGACCTCGACCCCGCAGCCGACGCCCACCTCGATCACGCCCGCGCTGATCATGGCCGCCGCCAGGTGCACCGCCTGCTGCGAGGACCCGCACTGGGCGTCCACGGTGGTGACGCCGGTCCGGTAGGGCAGCCCGGCATAGAGCCACGAGTGCCGCCCGACGTGCCCGCCCTGTTCGCCGGCCTGGGTGACGCACCCGGCGAACACCTGCTCGACGAGCGCGGGATCGAGCCCGGACCGCTCGACGAGCCCGTTCATCGCGCCGGCCAGAACCTGTTGCGGTTTGAGGTCCGACAACCATCCCGCCCGCTTGCCGATCGGAGTACGTACGGCCTCGACGATCACGGGTACGCTCACAGCGGCCTCCAGAACGATGCTCTGGCGCGACTGTAACGCGTTCTACTTTGTTTCGGAACCCTCCCACTTCGCGGGCAGGTCGAACGTCTCGAACAGAGACTCCTCGAAGAACATGCCGACGTGGCTGATCCGGTCGCCGGAGAAGGTCAGCACCATGAGCGCGAACTGCCGGTAGACCTCGCCCTCCCGCAGGTAGACCGCGAAGGCCGGCTGCCCGTTGGCGGCGGTCGGCACCAGCTTGAGATCGCCGGGGCGCTGGGCCGGGCACTGCCGCTTGGTGAGCTCGACGATCGCCTCGGGGCCTTGGTACCAGCCCACGAACGGCGGCATCTCCCAGATCGCGTCCTTGGTGAACAACTCCACCAGGCTGTCGATGTCGTAGCTCTCGAATGCCGCCACATACTGGTCGAGCTGGTCGCGCTGCTCCTGCGACAGCGGCTCCACCGGGTCGTCCAGGCTCGGCGACACCTCGTTGAGCTGGGCGCGGGCCCGCTGCAGGATGCTGTTGACCGCCGCGGTGGAGGTGCCGACCGCCTCGGCGACCTCGGCGGCCCTCCACTTGAGCACGTCGCGCAGGATCAGCACCGCGCGCTGCCTGGGCGGCAGGTGTTGCAGCGCGGCGATCAGCGCGAGCCTGATGCTCTCGCGCGAGGTCACGATGGAAGCGGGGTCGTCGGCGTCCACGCCCGTCAGCACGTCGGGCGCCGGTTCCAGCCACGGCACCTCCTGGTCCTGCACCAGGGGAGCGTTGCCCTCAAGGCTCGGCGCGCCCAGGCCCGTCGGCATCGGGCGGCGGCCGCGGCTCTCCAGCGCGGTCAGGCACGTGGTGGTGGCGATGCGGTGCAGCCACGTGCGCAGGGAGGAGCGGCCCTCGAAGCCGTCGTATCCCCGCCACGCGCGCAGATAGGTCTCCTGCACGAGGTCCTCGGCGTCGTGCACCGAACCCATCATGCGGTAGCAGTGCGCCAGCAGCTCACGCCGCATCGGATCAGCCAGCCGGAGGAAGTCCTCGTTCGTCGGCTTGTCGGTCATACCTCCTGTATAGACGGCGGCACCGACAGTTCGGCGAGTTCTTTACCTTCGCGCGGTCGATTGCGGGGTGTCGCTTGACCTTTCGCCTGATCACCACGTGGACGGCCCACTGGGCGCTCCGTAACGGCGGCTCGCCACTGACGGGTTCAGAGGCCGTGTTCCTGGAAGGTCGTCAGCCGGAGTGCGGTGGGTGGCGGCCCAGCCGGCGGAGCCGTAAAGGATGGTGATCTTGAATGTGGTGAAGATCTCAGATGTCGGCGAGAAGGCGTGCGGCGGCGGTCTCGATGCGGCGCTGGATCTGGTCGTACGTGCGGCGCCCGCGCAACATCTCCAGCAGTTCCTGCACCCACACGCTGGACAGCGACCCCGCGAGGTCGGCCTGCTCCTCGCTCGCCCCCTCCAGCGTCAGCCCGCCCGCCGAGACGCGCAGCAGCAGGCCCGTCATGCGGTCGCCGAACGGGGTCTGGACCTCCGCCATGATCAACGATCGGATGAGCGCGTCGGCCAGCTCGGGCTCGCGCATCAGCCCCCTGGTGGCCCGCATCAGCACGTCCACCGCGCGGCTTGACGGCGTCGCGGCCCCCGGCGGGCGGCGCTCGATGCTGCTCTCCAGCAGGTCGATCTCCTCGCCCACCACGGCCACGACGAGGTCCATCTTGGAGGGAAAGTATCGGTAGAGCGTGCCAAGCGCCACGCCCGCGCGCTCGGCCACCGTGCGCATCTGCATGGCCTCGACCCCGCCGCGCGAGGCCAGCGCGGCGGCGGCCTGGACGATGCGCTTGCGGCGTTGGTGCTGGCTGCGCGTACGGACGCTGTGGCCGGCCGGAGTGGGGTGGCTCTCCATGGTCCCCTCGGTGTCGCTGGAGGGCGCTGCGGTTGGCGCGTGCGTGGTACGCATAAGAACACGTTATCTGATTTCTTGATAACGCGGCTTGTTACTCACGGGTCACAAACGAGCGGTATCGGCCCATGTCCCCGGCGTTACACGCATATATCGGGCTTTGTCGTGTTGGGCGGGTGCTGGACAGATATTGGAATCTGTTCTAGTTTGCGATTCGGCGTACCTAGCGCTTGCTGGAGGAGCGATGACCGCCGACACGATCGCCTCCCTGCTCCTCGCCCGTGCCGACGACGACCGGCCCGGCCTCGTCTTCGAGGACCGGGTGTGGTCCTGGCGGGCGTCCGTCGCCGCCTGCCGGGCCGCCGGCGCGTGGCTGTCCCTGCGTGGGGCGGGGACGCACGTCGGGGTGCTCAGTGAGAACGTTCCCGAACTGGTCTTCCTCATCGGGGGCGCGGCGCTGGCCGGGCACGTGGTCGTCGCGCTGAACCCGACGCGGGGCGTGGAGGAACTGGTCAGGGACGCCCGCTCGACGGACGTCGGCCTCCTCCTCGCGGACGGTCCTTACGGCGAGGTCGCGCGGCAGATGTCCGAGGCGCTGGGAGTCGAGGCGCTGGGCCTGGAGGAGCTGACGCGCTCCCCAGCAACGCCGCCCCCGGCAACGCCGCCCCTGAAGGCGCCGGCGCAGTCTCCGGCGGCCTCGCCCCCGGATGTGCGGAAGCAGGACGGCGGCGGTGAGATCGGCGATCTCGTGATGCTGATCTTCACCTCCGGCACCTCGGGACGTCCCCGCGCCGTGCGCATCACGCAGCGCAAGCTCGCCGTCCCCGGGATCAGCCTGGCGGCGCTGCTCACCCCCGAGGACGTCGTCTACTGTTCGATGCCGCTGTTCCACTCCGGCGCCCTGATGGCCGCCTACGCCCCTGCCGTGGCGTCGGGGGCGGCGCTGGTGTTGCGGAGGCGGTTCTCGGCCTCGGGCCTGCTGCCCGACATCAGGCGATACGGCTGTACGTACCTGCACTACGTCGGCAAGGCCCTCTCCTACGTCCTGGCCACCCCGGAACAGCCGGGCGACGCCGGCAACCCGCTCAAGATCGCGTTCGGGAACGAGGGGAGCGCGGTGGCCACCAGGAGGTTCGGGGAGCGGTTCGGTTGCCTGGTCATCGACGCCTTCGGCTCCACGGAGACCGCCATCTCCCTCACCCCCGACCCCTCGGGCCCGCAGGGGTGCCTCGGCCGCCTGCCTGACGGCGTACTCATCCTGGACCCCTTCACCGGGCTGGCCTGCCCGCCGGGCCGGATCGAGGACGGCCGCCTGACCAACCCGGAGGAGGCCATCGGCGAGCTGGTCAACACGGCGGGGCTCGGGCTGTTCGACGGCTACTACAAGGACCCTGAGGCGGACGCCGAGCGGATCAGGGACGGCGCGTTCTGGTCCGGCGACCTGGCCTACGCGGACGTGGACGGCTACGTCTTCTTCGCGGGCCGTGGCACCGAGCGGCTGCGCGTGGACGGGGAGAACCTGGCGGTCGCGCCCATCGAGGCGGCGCTGCGGGAGTTCGGCGGGGTGGTGGAGGCGGCGGTGTACCCGGTGCCGGATCCGGCGGCCGGTGATCAGGTCATGGCGGCGCTCGTCCTGGAGGGGGCCTTCGACGCGGACGCGTTCACCGCGTTCCTGGCCTCCCGCCGCGACCTGGGCGTCAAATCCTTGCCCCGATTCATCCGCGTCTCTCGGGAGTTACCCCAGACGGCCTCGCACAAGGTCATCAAGCGCCGCCTCGCCCGCGAGGGCTGGCGCACCGCCGATCCGGTCTGGTGGCGCGCCCCCGACGGGCTCCGGCCGCTGACCGAGGCGGAGGCGAAGGGGATGGAGGAGGAGTTCGTACGGCACGGCAGGCGACATCTCTTGGAGACGTAGTGGATTTCAACCTGGACGAAACCCAGCAGGATCTGAAGAAGCTGGCCACCGAGGTCCTCGCCAGGGAAGGGGACGAGGAGCGGCTGTGGCAGGCCGGGCTGATGGGCGTGTGCGTGCCGGAGGAGGCGGGCGGCGCCGGGCTCGGTCCGGTGGAAATGGCCGTGGTGCTGCGGGAGGTGGGAGCGCGGGCGGCGATGGTCCCCGCGCTGCCCACGCTGGCGGCCACGCTGGCCCTGGCCCGCCACGGCACCGCCGACCAGCAGAGCCGCTGCATCGGCCACCTCACCCTGGCGCTCCGCGAGCCCGGCCGCGCCCTCTCCGACCCACCCCGGGCCACGGCCTCCGAAGACTCGCCGTCCGCCGGGGGCGGGTGGGTGCTGGGCGGGCGGAAGGTCGCGGTGCCCTATCCAGGGGCGGCGGTGCTGGTGAGCGCCGGCGAGGGGTTGTTCCTGGTGGAGTCGCCGGCGGCGACGGGCGAGTTCACCTCCACGGCGGAGCCGGCGGGAACGATCATCCTGGACGGCACGCCGGCCGAGTGGGTGGCGGGGCCGGAGGCGGTGGAGGACGCGAGGCGGATCTTCACCGCCGCCGTGGCCGCGCAGGCCAGTGGGGTGCTGGCCGGGGCGCTGGAGCTGACCACGGCCTACATCAGGACGAGGAAGCAGTTCGGGCGGGCGCTGGCCGAGTTCCAGGCGGTGACCATGCAGATCGCCGACGTCTACATCACCGGGCGGGCGCTGGACGTGGCCATGTGGTCGGCGGCCTGGCGGCTGGGCGAGGGGTTGCCGGTCGAGGAGGACCTGGCGCTGGCCGCGTACCACGTGAGTGAGGCCCTCAAGGCGCTCTACACCTGCCAGCACCTGCACGGCGGGCTCGGGCTGGACGTGACCTACCCGCTGCACCGCTACTTCGCCCAGGCCAAGCACCTGTCCCACCTGCTCGGCGGCGCCGACGCCCAGCTCGACCTGATCGGAGCGCTCGTCTGATGCTCATCGACCTGACCCCCGAGCAGCGCAGGCTCCGCGACGAACTGCGGGAGTACTTCCAGGGCTGCCTCACCTCCGAGGATCGGGCGAAGATCGCCGGGGATCCGTTCGGGGACGCGTACATGGAGCACTGCCGTCGCCTCGGCCGTGACGGGAAGCTGGGGCTCGGCTGGCCCAAGGAGTATGGGGGCGGCGGCCACGGCCCCCTGGAGCAGCAGATCTTCGCCAATGAGATAGCCCGCGCCGGGGTGCCGTACCCGATCATCACGGTGCAGACGGTCGGGCCCACGCTCATGCAGTACGGCACGCGGGAGCAGAAGGATCATTTCCTGCCGCGCATCCTCGCGGGGGAGTGCCACTTCGCGATCGGGTACAGCGAGCCCGAGGCGGGCACCGATCTGGCGTCGCTGCGTACGACGGCGGTGCTCGACGGCGACCACTACGTCGTCAACGGGCAGAAGATCTTCACCAGCGGAGCCCACTACGCCCAGTACATCTGGCTCGCCGCCCGTACGAACCCGACGGCCAAAAAGCACAAGGGCATCACCATGATGATCGTCTCCACGGACGATCCCGGGTTCTCGTGGACGCCGATCATGACCATGGACGGCCGCCACCACACGAACGCCACGTACTACTCCGACGTACGCGTCCCGGTGGACAGCGTGGTCGGCGAGGTGGACCGGGGCTGGGACCTGATCGTCAACCAGCTCAACCACGAACGGGTCACCCTGGGGCCCGCAGGCAACCTCGGCCAGACCTACGACCGTTTCCGCGCCTGGGCCCGCCGTACGGGGCTGGACGGCGAGCAGGACGTGCGCAGGGCGCTGGCGGAGGTGTGGGCGGCCTTCCGTACGAACGAGCTGCTCAACTGGCAGGTGGCGGCCAACATGGACCTCGGCTGGCTGGGCGCCCCCGACGCGTCGGCCACCAAGATCTACGGCTCCGAGCGCATGCAGGAGGTCGGCAGGATCGTCGGCGACATCCTGGCCAGGTACGGGGACCCGTCCGATCCGGAGACGGCCGAGCTGCTGGAACGGGTCGATCACGGGGTCAAGGGGGCGGTGGTGCTGACGTTCGGCGGCGGGGTGAACGAGGTGCAGCGAGAGCTGATCGCCATGCTCGGCCTGAACCTCCCGAGGCCCCCGCGATGACGACCGACGGCAACGCGGTGACGACCGACGCCAGCGTGGCGACGACGGAGGGCAACTCGGGGACGGCCGACGGCGGCGCGGTGACGACGGACGAGGAGTTGCGCGAGCTGGCGGCCAAGCAGGCGGCGCTGGGGGAGATACGCGGCACCCCGGCCGCCGACCCGGTGAACATCCCCATGATCCGCCACTGGCTGGCCGCCATGGGCGACACCAACCCGGCCTACCTCGAACGGGGTCTCGCCCCGCCCGCCATGGCCCAGGTGTGGACCATGCACCCCCCGGCGGCCAAGGACCGTTCGCCGGTGGACGACCTGCTGGCCGCGCTCGACGACAACGGCTACACGGGCGTGGTGGCGACGAACTGCGCCCAGACCTACCACCGCTACGCCCGCGTCGGGGAGGTCCTCACCCCCGCGACCAGGTTCTCCGACCTGGCGGGCCCGAAGCGGACGGCCCTCGGCGTGGGCTACTTCGCCACGTGGAACGTCACCTGGTACGGCGACGCCGACGAGCCGGTCGCCGAAATGCTCTTCCGAATCCTGAAATTTCGCCCACCAGAGCCCAAGGCCGCGGCGCTCCCGCCGTATCCCCTCCAACCCGCCACCAACCAGGACACGGCGTTCTTCTGGGAAGGCGTCAACCAGGGCGAGCTCCGCATCCAGTCCTGCGCCGACTGTGGCGAGCTGCGCCACCCGCCGGGCCCGCTCTGCCCCCACTGCCGCTCGGCCCACCGCACCCACACGGTCGCGACCGGCGCCGGAACCCTCTACAGCTACGTGGTGCACCACCACCCGCCCGTGCCAGGCCGCGAGACCCCGTTCGTGGTGGCCGTGGTGGAACTACCCGAAGGCGTACGAATGGTAGGCAACATCGTGGACTGCCCGATCGAGGACGTGGAGATCGGCATGCCCCTGCGCGTGACGTACCAGCGGATGGACGACCACCTCGTCCTGCCCATGTGGACCCCGTCATGACCACGCTCCCGGAGCTGTCCGTCGACCTCACCCCCACCATGGTCATCTCCACGGCCCTGGCCACCATGGACTTCACCCCGGTGCACCACGACACCGCCCTGGCCAGGGCCCAGGGCTCCAAGGACATCTTCCTCAACATCCTGACCACGATGGGCCTGGTCGAGCGCTACGTCACCGACTGGACCGGCCCGGACGCCACCATCCACGACATCGACGTCAAGCTCGGCGTGCCGGCCTACGCCGGCGACCGCCTCACCTTCAGCGGCGCGGTCGTCGGGCGGGACGGCGACCGGCTGACGGTGGAGGTACGCGGCCGGGTGAGCCTGGGCGACCACGCCACCGCCACCGTCACCCTCACGACCCGGGAGAGCCCTTGAGCACGGCCATAGCGGGCATCGGCGCCACCGAGTTCAGCAAGCAGTCGGGCCGTTCGGAGCTGCGCCTGGCGGCGGAGGCCGTGCTGGCGGCGCTGGACGACGCGGGCCTGTCGCCCGGCGACGTGGACGGCCTGGTCACCTACAGCCAGGACGGCAACCAGGAGATCGCCGTGGCCAGGGAGGCGGGCATCGGCGAGCTGACCTTCTTCTCCCGCGTCGAGTACGGCGGCGGCGCGGCCTGCGGCACCGTCGCCCACGCGGCCATGGCCGTGGCGACGGGCGCGGCCAATACGGTGGTCTGCTACCGGGCGTTCAACGAACGCTCCGGCCGCCGCTTCGGCCTCCCGAACGCGGGCCTGACCGCCCAGCCCACCTCCCAGGGCCTGGAGATGAGCTGGCACGTCCCGTTCGGCCTGATGACCCCGGCCGCCTGGGTCGCCATGTTCGCCCAGCGCTACATGCACGTGTACGCCGCCACCTCCGAGGACTTCGGCCGCGTCGCCGTGGCCATGCGCAGGCACGCCGCGACGAACCCGGCGGCCTGGTTCCACGGCAGGCCCATCACGCTGGAGGAGCATCAGGCCTCCCGCTGGATCGTGGAGCCGCTGCACCTGCTCGACTGCTGCCAGGAGAGCGACGGCGCGGTGGCCCTGGTCGTGACCTCCGCGGAACGCGCCCGCGACCTGCGCAGATCCCCGGCCGTGATCACGGCGGCAGCGCAGGGCGCGGGCGCGGACCAGATGATGATGACCAGCTACTACCGCGACGACATGACGGGGTTGCCGGAGATGTCCGTCGTCGGCCGCCGCCTCTGGGAGATCTCAGGGCTGACGCCCGCCGACATCCAGACGGCCATCCTGTACGACCACTTCACCCCGTTCGTCCTGACCCAGCTGGAGGAACTCGGCTTCTGCGGGCGTGGCGAGGCGCCCGGATTCCTCCAGGACGGGGGCATCGAACTGGACGGCCGCCTCCCGGTCAACCCGCACGGCGGGCAGCTCGGGGAGGCCTACATCCACGGCATGAACGGCATCGCGGAAGCCGTCCGCCAGATCAGGGGCACCGCCGCCAACCAGCTCCCGAACGTCGCCAACGTCCTCGTCACGGCCGGCACCGGCGTGCCGACCAGCGGCCTGATCCTGTCCGCCGACTGAGGCTCAGCCAGCCGACGGGCGCCGGCCACTTGGACGGGTAGGCGCCCATCGGCCGGCCACCTGGACGGGCCGGCGCTCATCGGTCGGCCACCTGGACGGGCCGGTGCCCATCGGCCCGCCCTAGGAGCCGCCGCCGAAGATCGGCACGGAGAAGAACACGATCATCGCGATCGCCACGCAGAGCAGGAACCCGATCAGCTCCCACACCCAGTCGTAGTGGCGGTCCTTGCGACGGCGTACCTTCTGGGGCCGGCGTCCCACCTCCGGCTTCCGCTTGGGCATGGGCCTGGCCCGCACCGCGCGGGGAGCCAGGATCGAGGTCGAGGGATCCTCCTTCGCCACGCCCGGCAGCCGGTAGACGGGCTCCGCGGCGGGCTTGGGACCGAGCTTGGGACCGGGCTTGGGACCGGGCTTCGCCTTGGGCTTGGCGTGCAGCTTGGCCTGGGGCTTGGCGTGCGGCTTGGCGGGGGCCTTCGCGCGGGGCTGGAACAGCGGGGCGGCCGGTTCGCGGACCTGTGGCTGGGGCCGTGACACCGGTGGCCGCCTGAACTCCGCGGGCGCGGGCTGAGGCTCGAACGGCGCCTGACGGCGGTCGGGGCCCTTGTGGACGAGGACGTCGCCGGTCATGTACGGATCCGGCGCGTCCCTCGGCAGGATCACGTCGCCCGTCGCGAACGGCTCGGCCCCCGGGGCCTCGGGAGCGGACATGAAGAACGGGCGCTCCTGGGACGGCGGCCCGGACCCGGCGCTCAGCGGGTCCTTGAAAGCCCGGGCCGAGCCCAGC
Organism: Nonomuraea insulae; assembly: GCF_042656245.1. Lineage (NCBI taxonomy): Bacteria > Bacillati > Actinomycetota > Actinomycetes > Streptosporangiales > Streptosporangiaceae > Nonomuraea > Nonomuraea insulae. Next base: position 11,725 of record NZ_JBHSPA010000086.1, on the reverse strand, counting down.
GGGTCCCGCAACGGCAGGCCCGGGTCCAGGACGTCCCTGGGCGGTGTCAGCCCGTTGCGGAGCTTGGGCATCGGCGCGGTGGTCGCGTCGTGCTCGGGAACCCGCGGCCACGATGGCGGCGTGAGCAGTTCGGCGGGGAAGATCGCCGTCCTGGTCGCCGGATCCGCCTCCGCCAGCGGTTGCGGCCACATCGGCGGGCTGGGCCAGCGCGGCTTGACGAACATCGGGGCGGGCGCCGCCGTACGGGAGCCCGCGAAGTGGATGCGCAGCGCGGCCGGAGGCAGCGGCCAGGGCAGGCGGCCGAGCACGTCCCGCAGCGGCGAGACGCCCAGCGCGCCGTACACGTCGGCGACCGGCTTGGGCACGCGGACCCCGGCCGAGCGCAGCGCCGTTCCCAGCGACTGCCTGAACCGGTGCCCCGCCCCGACCGCCAGCTCCTCGGCGGTGTCGGGCGCGACGTCCAGCACCCACGCCAGCTCGGCCTTGCTCAGCCCGCACACCGCGCACAACACCAGCACCTCGCGCTGGTGGGGGCGCAGTTCGCGCAGGGAGCGCTCGACGAGCGCGGTGGCCGGGTCGATGAGCGGGTCGACGGCGGGGGGTGAGTAGACGATGTCCCGCCGGTGGATCTCGCGGCGGGCGAAGGCGTAGAGAGCGGCGCGGGGCGGCGTGGTGGCCGGGACGCTGGTGAGAACGGACACCAGGACGTCGGACGCGGAGCCGAGGTCGCCGAGCTGGTCAGCGCAGTACGCGAACAGCCCTGCGGCATAGAGGTCGTAGAGCTCTGCGATCAGTTCTGCGCGTCGGCGCTGATCGTTGATCGTCTGAGACACGGGGCCGGATCCTCTTGCTGTGTGCGGACGCTGAGGGTGAAGGGGCGCGTCGGGGCTTTGTGGGCTGATGCGTCAAGAATTGTGAGGGTAATCATGCCAATACACGTGGTCCGGCGCACTACCAGATTCACATTTCATCCGAATCCGCAGCTCAAGTGAAGCGTTTAAGAGATGCCCGAGGGGACAGAGGACGCCGAATCGCCGTAGTCTGTGGGTCCCAGAGATCATGCGGCGGTCGTGGCAGGGGGCCGCGGCCCTGCCACAGAAGCCCGAAGCGAGAGTTCGCGCGTGATCACATTCGACTCTGTCACCAAACGCTATCCGGACGGAACGGTCGCCGTGGACCACCTCAGCCTTGAGGCGCCCACCGGCGAGATCACCGTGTTCGTCGGACCGTCCGGCTGCGGGAAGACGACGTCACTGCGGATGATCAACCGCATGATCGACGCCTCGGAGGGCCAGATCCTCCTTGACGGCGAGCCGGTGCAGAGCATCGACCCGCCGACGTTGCGGCGCGGCATCGGATACGTCATCCAGCAGGCCGGCCTCTTCCCCCACAGGAAGATCGTCGACAACGTCGCCACCGTCCCTTACCTGCTCGGCTGGGACAAGAAGAAGGCCCGTGCCAGGGCCATGGAGCTGCTGGAGCGCGTCGGGCTCGACCCGGCCTTCGCCCAGCGCTACCCGTTCCAGCTCTCCGGCGGGCAGCAGCAGCGCGTGGGCGTGGCCAGAGCCCTGGCCGCGGACCCGCCCGTGCTGCTCATGGACGAGCCGTTCAGCGCGGTCGACCCCATCGTCCGCACGAGCCTGCAGGACGAGTTGCTCAGGCTCCAGAGCGAGCTCAACAAGACGATCGTGTTCGTCACCCACGACATCGACGAGGCCATCAAGCTCGGCGACCGGGTGGCCGTGCTGCGGGTGGGCGGCAAGCTGGCGCAGCTCGCCGACCCCAAGACACTGCTGTCGGAGCCGGCCGACGACTTCGTCAGGGAGTTCCTCGGGCACGACAGGGGGATCAGGCGGCTGCAGTTCATCTCCACGAAGGGGCTGCGGCTGCGTACCGACCTGACCGTTCCCGAGGACTTCGACGGCAGCACCTCCGAGCCGTGGCTGCTGGTCGTGAGCGGTGACGGCAGCCCGGTCGGCTGGCGCACCGGGACGCCGGGGGGCGAACTGGAGCCGTACGGGACGTTCCTGCACGGACGCGACTCCATGCGCACGGCCCTCGACGCGGCGCTGCTGTCGCCGTCCGGCTGCGCCGTGGCCGTGGACGAGCAGGGCAAGGTCGTCGGCGTGGCGACCAGGGAGGCGCTCGACGAGGCACTCGCGGAGGCCGCAGATGGGTGATGGGCCCCCCTCCATCTGGGAGTGGATCGGGCGCAACTGGGACACCGGCCGGGTCGACAGCATCAGGAACCTGCTCACCGACCACCTCACCATGTCGCTCGTGCCGATCCTGTTCGCGCTGATCGTGGCGCTGCCCCTGGGCCTGGCCAGCGTGCGCTGGCGCTGGCTCTACCAGCCCACCTCCGGCTTGATGAACGTCGTGTACGCCCTCCCGTCCCTGCCGGTCTTCATGTTGCTGATCTCGGTGACCGGGCTGTCGCAGACCACGGTGATCATCCCGCTGACCTTCTACGGCATGGCCGTGCTGATCCCGGCCGTGGTCGACGGGCTCAACTCGGTGCCCGACCACGTACGCCAGTCGGCCGTGGCCATGGGCTTCACCCCGCTGCGCCGGCTGCTGACGGTCGAGTTGCCGATCGCCGTGCCGGTGGTCCTGGCCGGGCTGCGCGTGGTCGCGGTCTCCAGCATCAGCCTGGTCAGCGTGGGCGCGCTGATCGGGCAGGGCGGGCTCGGCGGGCTGTTCACCCGGGCCTACCAGAACCCGTTCATGCCGCCGGTGATCGTCGGCATCGTGCTCATCGTGGCGCTCGCGCTGGTCGCCGACGGCCTGCTGGTCCTGGCTCAGCGCCTGCTCACCCCCTGGGTGCGCGCACGGAAGGCGACGACGTCATGAGCTGGCTGACCGACTTCCTCGGCTGGCTCGGGGACTTCTTCGGTAACGGCGACAACTGGTCGGGCCCCGGCGGCATCCCCGTGCGCCTGCTGGAGCACCTGCAGTTCTCGGTCCTGGCGCTGCTGCTGGCGGTGCTGATCGCCGTGCCGGTTGGCCTGCTGATCGGGCACACGGGCCGGGGCGAGGTGGTGGTCGTCGTCTCGGCGAACCTCGCCAGGGCGCTGCCGACGCTGGGCCTGCTGGTGATGTTCGTGCTGTTGCTGGGCACCTCCTCGATCTGGCCGGTGATCATCCCGCTGGTGCTGCTGTCGGTGCCGCCGATCCTGGTCAACACGTTCGAGGGGATCAGGGGGGTCGATCCCGACCTGCGCGACGCCGCGTACGGGATGGGCCTGCGCGGCGGCCAGGTGCTGGGACGGGTCCTGGTGCCGGTCGCCCTGCCGCTGATCCTGCTCGGCTGCCGCCTGTCGGCCATCCAGGTCGTGGCGACCACCACGGTCGCCTCCTACACCGGTCTCGGCGGTCTCGGCCGGTATGTCATCGACGGTTTCGCGACCAAGGATTACGCGAGCGTCGTCGGGGGTTCAGTACTGATTGTGCTGTTTGCGCTCGTGGTGCAGATACTGTTCACGCTCGTCCAGAGAGTGACGGTCTCTCCGGGGGTGAGCCAGCGGTTGAAGGTTCGGTAGGTTCTCTGTACTACCTCCCGCTTAGAAGGGAAATGCAAGATGAGACGCAAGTACGGCATCGCGGGGGTGCTCCTCTCGGCGATGTTCGCGCTGGCCGCCTGTGGTGGCGGTGGCAGCACGGGGGGCAACCCGCTCGACAGCACGAGCGCGGCTCCCTCCGGGTCGGCTTCGGCGGGCGGTGGAGGTAAGGCCGTCATCGGCTCCTTCGACTTCGACGAGAGCGTGCTGCTGGCCTCGATTTACGCCCAGGCGCTGGAGGCCAAGGGTGTGCAGGTGGAGGAGAAGCCGCGCATCGGCAGCCGCGAGGTCGTCTACGACCAGGTCAAGAGCGGCGGCCTGACCATCGTCCCCGAGTACAACGGCAACCTGCTCGCCTTCGTCGACCCCAAGACCACCGCCGCGGCCGCCGACGAGGTCGACACGGAGCTGAAGTCGAAGCTCCCGGCCGAGCTGGAGGTGCTCGACTCCTCGCCCGCCGAGGACAAGGACACCCTGTCCGTCTCCAAGGACACCCAGACCAAGCAGTCGCTGAACTCGATCGAGGACCTGGCCAAGGTCTCCAAGGACATGGTCCTCGGGGCCCCGCCCGAGTTCAAGAAGCGCTGGCAGCAGCGGTTCAAGGACGTCTACGGCCTTGAGTTCAAGGAGTGGAAGCCCACCGGGCCGACCACGGCCGACGCGCTCAAGGAGGGCTCGATCCAGGTCGGCAACATCTTCACCACCGATCCCAAGATGGCCGCGAACAACCTGGTGCCGCTGCAGGACCCCAAGAACATCTTCGCCGCCCAGAACGTGACCCCGCTGCTCAACAAGGCCGCCGCCAACGACACCATCAGGACCACCCTGAACGGCATCTCGGCCAAGCTGACGACGCAGTCCCTCCTGGACATGATGCAGAAGATCTCCGTCAACAAGGACGAGCCCGCGACCGTGGCCAAGGAATGGCTGACCACCAACGGCCTCGGCTGACCTCCCCCGTGAGAGCCTCCGTCTTCTGGGGGCTCTCACGGTGAGCGAGCTGTTCACGGAGGCGATGGCGCAGCTCGCGGCGGGGGTCGCGGTCGTGACCGCGCGGGACGGGCGTGATGACGTCGGCACCACGGTGTCGGCGCTGATGTCGGTTTCGCTGGAGCCGCCGCTGCTGCTGGTGAGCCTGGCCAGCAGCGGCTACCTCACCGAGATCCTGCTCCGGCAGGACCGCTGGGCCGCTTCCATGTTGTCCTCGGGACAGGCGGCCATCGCCAGCCGCTTCGCCACCGCGGGCCGCCCGAGCGCCCGCCTCCTGGTGGCCTCCGTCCCCCACCATCGAGGGGAGCGGACGGAGGCGCTGGTGATCGAGGGCGGGGTGGCCGCCATCGAGGCCGAGACCGCAAAGGTGGTCCCGGCCGGAGATCACACGATCTTCATCGCCGCGGTCCTGTCCGTCGTCTACATCGACTCTTCCCAGCAACCTCTGATACGCCTCCGCGGCCGCTACCGCTCCTGAGCGGCGGCGGCTCCGCGGATGGTGTACCAGGCGGGCAGGGGAGCGGCGGCGGCTCAGCGGATGATGTACCAGGCGGGCAGGAGCAGGGGGCCGGCAGCGGGGAGGCCGAGCTCGGCCGACAGGCGGGCGAGCGGGCCCCAGGCGTCGAGCCGGATCCGGGCCAGCGCCGCGGACCTGTCCTCGCTGGACTCCGGGCCGCGCAGCCGTTCGAGCGGGTTGAGGCGGGGATAGGTGCGCACGGGCGCGTCCTCCGCCAGCCCGGCCCGCTTCCTGGCCAGGGCCAGCGCGTCCTCCAGGCCGCCCAGCTCGTCCACCAGTCCTCTGGCCTGGGCGTCGGCGCCGGTCCATACGCGGCCGCGGGCGAGTTCGTGGGTGCGTTCGCGGCTGAGGTCGCGGCTCTTGGCCACCTTGTTCACGAAGTCATCGTAAATACGGTCGAGCCAGGCGTTCACCCGCTCCCACTGCTCGGGGGAGAAGCCGCGGGATGTGGAGAACATGCCGGCGTTGGCCCCCTCCGACACCATTTCCGAATTTATCCCGATCTTCGAGAGCATTTCGGAAAGGACGGGCTTGCCGCCGTACACGCCGATCGAGCCGGTCAGGGTGCCGGGCTGGGCCATGATCACGTCGGCGGCCATCGCGACGAAGTAGCCGCCGGAGGCCGCCATGTCGCCCATGGACACGATCACCGGCTTGACCTTGCGCGTCAGGACGACCTCGCGCCAGACGGTGTCGCTGGCCACGTACGAGCCGCCGGGGCTGTCCACCCGGAACACCACGGCCTTGACGTGCTCGTCCCGCCGGGCCGCGCGCAGTGCGGCGCTGATCGTGTCGGAGCCCATGGCTCCGCCTCCGCCGAGCGGGCTGCGCCCGCTGCGGCCGGTCTTGATCATGCCGTGGCCGTGGACGAGCGCGACCCCGTCGGTCATCGGCTGCGGCAGCTTGCGCACGGCCGCGCCGCGGGCGTAGCGGGAGACGTACAGCAGGTGGCTGTCCTCGCCGGCGGCCGCCTTGACCTCCGCGTAGACCTCGTCACGGTAGGCCAGCCCGTCGACCAGCCCGGCCTCCTGCGCCTCGGAGGCGGTGAACGGGCCGCGGTCGATCAGCTCCCGCACCTTGCCCGGGTCGAGGCGGCGGCCGTCGGCGATGCCCGCGACGAAGCTCTCGGTGACCGACTCCACGATGCGGGCCATGGACTCGCGGTGCGGGTCGGTCATGTGGTCCTGGGTGAAGGTGTTGACCGCGGTCTTGTACTCGTGGCGCTGGCCGGCTTCGTACCCGACGCCCAGCTTGCCCAGGGCGCCCTTCACGAAGCGCTGCTCCAGCGCCACCCCTGTCAGCCCGACGTCGCCGCTCGGCTGCAGGTAGAGCCGCTCGAACGCGCTGGCCAGGTAGTAGGGCACGGTGCCGCCGCCGAACTCCCCGAACGTCTCCCCGAACGCCACCGTCAGCTTGCCCGAGGCCCGGAAGTGGATCACGGCCTGCCGCAGCTCCTGCACCATCGCCAGGCCCAGCGGGTTACCGCCGATCTTCACGACGAGCGCCTTGACCCGGGGGTCCTGCCTGGCCCGCTTGAGCCCGGACAGCACGTCGGCCAGGCGCGTCTTGCGCATGGACAACACCGCGGCGAGCGGATCCGCCGGCGGGCCCTCGGTGAGGCCCTCTGTGAGATCGAGCTCCAGCACCAGCGGGGCCGTGCGCCGCTGGCGAAGCTTGTCGACGGTTTCGAAGATCGCCTTGCCTGCGTCCATAGAAGCCACCCTAAGCGACACAATTCGAAATGCGCCCTGGACGTGGGACGCGGAAGGTGCGCTGCACGCCTTGAGCAACTGTACGCGTGATCACATGGTGACGACGACCTTGCCCGGTGCGTGCCCCTCCTCCTGATATCTGAGCGCCTCCGGGATCTCCTCGAAGGTGTACGTGCGATCGATCATCGGCGTGAGCTTGCCGTTCTCGATCAGGTCGGTCAGCTCCAGCAGGTTCCGCCTGGTCTCCTTGGACCCGACCACCTGTCCCAGCGCGGCTTTCTGGGAGGTGAACGCGGAGGCCGCGAGGATGCCGAACATCCGCCCGGCCGGCTGGACCCATCGGCCGGCCGCCCCGCCGAGGAGGACGCAGACGCCCTTGCGCTTCAGCGCCTTCCGGCAGTCCGCGAACGACCTGTTGCCGGATATATAGAGAAGGACGTCATAAATCTGCCCATCGCGGGCGAAATCCTCCTTGGTGTAGTCGATGGCCTCGTCCGCGCCGAGCGAGCGCACCAGATCCACGTTCCGGGTGCTGCACACGCCGGTGACGTGCGCCCCGTACGCCTTGGCGATCTGCACCGCGAACGTCCCCACCCCTCCCGATGCCCCGTTGACCAGGACCTTCTGCCCCGGCTTGACCCCACCCTGGTCGCGGATGCCGAGCAGCGCCGTGCCGCCCGCCAGCGGCACCGCCGCCGCCTGCGCGAACGACAGGGTCTCCGGTTTCGGGGCCAGCTCGCTTTCCGGTACGCAGACGTACTCGGCGAACCCGCCGCCCGTCGGGGGCATCCCGAACACCGCGTCGCCCGGCCCGTACTCCGTCACCCCCGTCCCGACGGCCTCGACCACTCCGGCCACGTCCGCGCCCAGGATGCCGAACCTCGGCCTGCGGAACCCGGGCCCGCCGGGCATCACGCGGGCGACGTACGGCTCGCCGCGCATGAAGTGCCAGTCCCAGGGCTGGACGGAGGTGGCGCGCACCTGCACCAGCACCTCGCCGGGGCCGGGCTTGGGCTTGTCGATGTCGGTGAGCTCGAGGGCGTCGGGGGAGCCGTAGGACCGTAAGACGAACGCCTTCATCACGTTCTCCTCATTCGTCGGGGGCCCTCAGTCTGCGCGCGACCTGCGGGAAGACTCAACGGCCGAAAGTACGACCTTCTGCCTGGCCGATCGGCTCATCCGGGTCGGGCCGTCGGGCCGATGAGCCGGCGGGGGGTGGGCGGTCACCATCGAGGCATGCGTACCAAGGCATCCTGGCCCGTGCCGACCGGGCTGATCGTCCTCAGCTTCATCCCCGTGCTCGCCGGCGCCATCCGCCTGACCGAGCTGACCGGCGGGGCGGAGGTCACGGCGGCCAACGCCCGCTTCTTCGGATCGCCCGTGCCGATCGTGGCGCACATCGTGGGCGTCACCCTGTACAGCGTGCTCGGGGCCTTCCAGTTCGCGCCCCGGTTCCGGCGGCGCAGGCCCGGGTGGCACCGCGTCTCGGGGCGGGTGGTGGCCGGGTCCGGGCTGGTGGCGGCGCTGTCCGCGTTGTGGATGACCCTCTTCTACGCCGTCCCGCCCGGCGACCAGGGCCTGCTCACCGTGTTCCGGCTGGTGTTCGGCTCGGCCATGCTCGCCTCCCTGGTGCTGGGCCTGGCCGCCATCCTGCGCCGGGACGTGCGCCGCCACCGCGCCTGGATGATGCGCGCGTACGCCCTCGGCCTCGGCGCCGGCACCCAGGCACTGACCCTGGGAATCTGGGAGGGGATCTCCGGCCCGCCCGACGACGTCACCCACGCGCTGCTCATGGGCGCTTCGTGGGCGATCAACGCCGCCGTCGCCGAGTGGATCATTCGCCGGTCAACCCCTGACGCGGTTGGTCTCGTACGCCCACATGGCGATCTCGACCCGGTTGCGGACCGCCAGTTTGGTCATCAAGCTCGCGACATGGCTTTTCACCGTGCTCAGTGAGATGTGCAGCTCATCGGCGATCTCGCTGTTGGTACGGCCGCGCGCCACCGTGAGCAGAATCTGCTCCTCCCGATCGGTGAGCGCCTCGATCGGCTGCACCCTGGGCGGGGCCGGCCCGGTTCCCGCGAACGCCCCGAGCAGGCGCGCGGTGATGCTCGGCGCGATGAGCGCCTCCCCTCCGGCGGCGGCCCTGACCGCCTGGGCGAGCAGTTCCGGGCCCGCGTCCTTGAGCAGGAACCCCCTGGCTCCGGCCCTGAGCGCCGCGTAGACGTACTCGTCCAGGTCGAACGTCGTGATCACGACCACGGCCATGGGGTCGGCCACGTCGGGCCCGGCCAGCCGGCGGGTGGCCTCGATGCCGTCGCAACGCGGCATCCGGATGTCGAACAAGCACACATCGGGCCGCAGCCGCTGGGCCAGCTCGACAGCCCGCAGACCGTCACCCGCCTCGGCGACGACCTCGATGCCAGGCTGCACGTCGAGGATCATCCTGAGTCCCGTACGCGCGATCTCCTGGTCGTCGGCGACGATCACCCGGATGGCGGGTTCCGTGTCACTCATGCCGTGGCTCCAGTCCGGGGCAGTACGGCGGTCACGGTCCAGCCGCGACCCGGATTGGGCCCGGCTTCGCAGGTGCCGCCGAGCAGGTCAGCGCGTTCGATCATGCCGAGCAGCCCGTACCCCGGGGTGGCGGCGGGACGGGTGGCGGTGCTGTCGCCGTCGTCGCTCACGCGCAGGTGCACGGAGGCGTCGTCGGCGGCCACCCGCACCTCGATCCGGGTGGCGTGCCGGGCATGCCGCCGGGCGTTGGTGACCGATTCCTGGGCGATGCGGTAGATCGCGGCCCCCACCGGCGGAGGCACCCCGTCGAGATCCCCGTCGATCTTCACCTCCACGGACGGCCCGACCCTCGCCTGCCCCGCGAGCTGTTCGAGCTCGGCGAGGTGCGGATTGGGCGCCAGCTCCGCCGCCCCGTCGCGGCGCAGGACACGTACCATGGCGCGCATCTCGGCGAGCGTACGCGAGGCCTCGGCCTCGATCACCCGCAGCGCGTCGACGGCGGCATCCGGGCTGACGCCCGCCGTCGCGATCCCCGCCTGCGCCCTGATCGCCATCGCCGAGACGTGATGGGCCACGGTGTCGTGCAGGTCGCGGGCGAGTTGCTCGCGTTCGAGCAGCTTGACCTGATCGAGCTCCCGCATCCTGGCCCGCGCGCGATAACGGAAGGCCCCGCCCAGGGCGATCGCCGCGAACACCACGGTGAACGCGCCGACGACATCGGACGCGCCCAGTTTCCCCGCGAACGCGGAGCCCAGCACCGCGACCGTGATCAGCGCCAGCCCCGTCCCCGCCTCGCGCCCTGAACCCCAGCGGGACAACGAGTACAGCAGGATCAGCATGTAGGCCATCGCGGCCATCTCGGCCGGGTCGGCGCCGGTGAGGAGCTGGATCAGGCTCGTGGTGACGATGGGGATCGCCAGGGTGAGCAGGGGTCTCCTGCGGCGCCATAACAGGGTGGGCAACATCGCCAGGGCGAAGATCACGGAGAGCGGCCGCCACTGGAGATCCGTCCGCAGGACCCCTTCGAGGACTATGGCCGGGGCGAGCAGCCCTACGAGCACCCAGTCCCGCCACACCCGACGCGGGGGATGGGGCGGGCGGGGCTCATCCCACGCGGAGCGGAGAAGGCCGTGCACGCCCTCATGGTACGAGAGCCGTGGATCAGCCAGAAGGGGCTCATTCGCCGATGTTCACGGTCCCGCAGTCGCCGCTCGTGGGTTTGCGGGCTTCGGCGTACAGCGCGGGGTCAGCTTTGATGCGAGCGGTTGCCCGCCAGCCTGAGATGACCTCCGGCTGTGCCGCATCGGAGAGTGCTTCCACCAGTTCGACAGCGAAGGCGCGCAGCTCTTCGGCGCTGAGATGGCGAACCCACGGAAAGGTCTCGGGCATGGCGGTGACCAGCGCGCGAGCCGTGGGTTCGTGCTTCATCAGGCCGAGAATAGCCGGATGCCGTTGTCTCAGCTTGCCGGGTCGGGAAGTCTGGTGATGGTGCCGCTCCAGATGACTGCGGCGCGCCTGTAGATCCCGTACGTCTGGGAGTCGAAGCACGGCGAGATGCCGGTGTCGTACCGACTGTCGCCATCGGTGTCCGAAACACGGGTCGTGATGCCGTTGAGGTAGCCGGGGACGAAGACCCACTTGCCGAGCGCTCCGATCGGCGCCTCGGTGTCCACCAGACAGTGACCCGTGGTGGCGACGAGATTGCGGTACTGCGACTGCACGGCCGTGCCGGTGCACCAGTGCGGCTGGAGGTCGCTGCCGATGAAGAACACCTTGCCCATGGTCGTGGCCCCCGCCGGTCCCTCCACCGGCGCGACGAGGCCCGGGTTGCCGTCCGGGACGATGTCCGTGGACAGGCGTTACCCGGGCGTCGTGGTGTGGACGGCGTACGGGGTGGCGTTCCTCAAGTTGGCGGCCCCGTCGGCGAGCCAGAACCGCGCGACCTCCTGAGCCGGTATCGCGGTGCGGGCCAGGTCGAGCACCGCCGGAGTCACGGCTGCCTGTGCCGGCCCGGTGATGACAGTGGAGCCCAGCACGCTGAAGCCGATGCCTAACGCGATCAGTGCACGCCTCAAAGTCGATCTCCCGTTCGGTCATGGGGCGTCTTCACACCCTGTCAGCCCGCCGATCCACATCGTCGGCAGGCAGCAAGATCGTAACCCTGATCGAGGAGTTGAGCCTAGAAGTTTTAGATCACATGTTCGATCAGCCTTTCAGGCCGCGCCCGGGGAGTTCCTTGCCCGACAGCGGTGCGCCGCCGACGCTCCCGGCGAACGGCCGGAAGATCGACTCCCCGCGTTTCCTGCGCCGGGCGCAGAAGAGACTCACAAGGCTCCAGAGGAGCCTGAGCCGTAAGGCGAGGGGATCGGCCAACCGGGTCAAGGCCCGGATCAAGGTCGCCCGGCAGCACGTGAAGGTCGCCGACGCGC
>NZ_JBHSPA010000085.1:0-72232 GCF_042656245.1 Nonomuraea insulae | reverse complement strand
CCTGCCGCACTACCAGCAGCTACGTGAACCCCCGAAGAACTTACGGGCGAGACCACTAAGCGTCCATGCGGTCCTGGGGGACGGCCGGAGACAGCGTCGTGGTCGTACGAACTCTGCGCCAGACCAGCGCCAGCGGTATTCCGGTGACCACCCCCGCGGCGCCGGTGACCGCGATCGTGGTCGCGGGGCCGATGTGGTCGGCCAGAACCCCGCCGAGCAGCAGTCCCACGCCCTGGACGGCGGTGATCGCCGGAACCGCGAGGCCGAGAGCCTGGCCGCGCCGGTGGCTGGGCAGGGCACGGACGAACTCGGCCTGCGCGATCACCTGGTACGCGGCGGCCACGCCGGTGAGACTCCACAGGGCCACGGAGGCGATCAGGCCGGGGTGCAGCGCGCAGACGGTCAACGGCAGCCCGGCCACCGCCGCCAGCGGGCCAAGCGTCCTGACCTGCGCCGCGTGCGGCAGCACCCGGCCGATCAGCAACATGCCGACCACGTTTCCGGCGGGGATGGCGCCGAGCAGCAACCCGATCAACTGCGGCGGTGTATGGATCTGCGCCGCGTACGGCACGGCGAGCCCGCCGGGGACCACGTAGAAGCCGGCCAGCAGCGCGAGCGCGAGCACGGAGCGAAGCCATGCCGACCCCATGATCAGCCGGACCCCTTCGGCCGTGCCGGTCCGCCGCCGCGTCGGCGACGGCTCGGCGGCGGGACGTCGCCGCACCCCTGCCCACACGATGAGAGCGCAGCAGGCGAACGTGGCCGCGTTGGCCGCCAGCGCCGGATACGGGCCGATCGTGCTCACCACCACCGCGCCCACCGTGAACCCCGTCAGCAGGGTCACCTGATAGGTCAGCTGGTTGGCCGTCACTCCGAGCGAGTAGAGGTCGTCGGGCAGCACGTCACGGATCAGGGCGGTACGTGCCGCTCGCTCCGGCGAGTCCACGAGCTGGAGGGCGAACACCAGCACGCACAGCACGGCCAGGGGCATCGTGGGCAGCGCCATCGCCGCGCCCAGGGCGGTGCGAATCAGATTGCAGGCGATGATGAGGTCGCGCCGCGGATAGCGGTCGGCCAGCCCGCCCAGCAACGGCCCGCCCAGCAGCGCCGGAAGCATCGTCAGCGCGTACGTCAGCGCGGTGAGGAACGGGGAACCGCTGCGGTCGAAGACCAGGAGCGCCAGGGCCACCCGGGCCAACTGGTCCCCGACACTGGAGATCAGGGTGGAACTCCACAGCGCCCGATACTCGCCGATGCGGAAGAGCGCGGCGAACGTCACCGGCCGTTCTGCGCGCACGCTCCGCATTCCTCCTGCTCGTGTCCTGGAACCGTCGAAGCCGTTCTCTTCGGCGGATCGGTGCGCGGGCGCGCGAGAAGGCACTCGCGACGCCCGCGCACTCCGGCGGCCCATCCTTGCCAGGTCGGCTCAGCCGCTCTTCACAAGTGAGATGCGGCCGCCACTTCCGTGAATGTTCTTCGGAATCCGGCCGAGTGATCAACCCCAGCCGCTGTCGCCCTTGGACATTGTCGCCTCCAATCGGTTACTCAAGTACTCTATTAAGGTACCTCGGTACCATATAGCGAACGGTCATGAGCCGCAAGAGCCAATGGCGCGGAGTGGATGCACGGTGACGAGCAGGGCGACGCGGTCCGGTTACCGTGACCAGACGACACCAGTTTTCAAGCTTTGTGATGATTACGTCGGGAAGTCTGCCGCGCTCGACCCGATCAGCGCGGAGGTCGGCGGACTTCGCCGCGGCCACCGACTGCAGCCCAGATGGTCATGCCGCCCGTGCCGAGCTGATCCGGTGCACCCTGGCCGAGCTCGCCGGACTGCGCGTGACCTCCGAGGCCGACCGGCACGCCGCCGGGCACCTGTGGGAACGCCTGGAAGCCGAGTCGGCCTGGCATGCGAGCGGGGAACCACTGCGCATGGTGCGCGGCCAGTTCGGACTGGTCAACCTCATCCGCGACAGCGTCGACCTGCTTCCACGCGGCGATGACGACCAGTGGCGTGACGTCGCCGTCCGCCTGGCGGCCGTGCCGGCGATGCTGGCGAGCTGGCGACACCCGAGTACGTCGGCTGCCAGCCCGGGCTGAGGGAATCGGGCCATGCGGCTGAGCCACCCACTCGACATGATGCCGCCGATCAGCCAGTCGACGGCCGGCCCTCGTTCCCGACTACCAAATATCGGCGCAACGCCTCTCGCCCACCGGGAACGAAAGGCCGTCGATCAACGACCTCCCGCAGTTCGAGCTCTGTGAGCCAGGCATGCCAAGCGATCTCGGACGGATCTGGAACCAATGGCTCAGTGATCACGGCCTCGTGCACCCCGAACCAGACGGGGCTGAACCCATCCCGGCACAGGAACTTGAACATGAAACGCACCGGGACGCCGGCGCCCAGCTCCTCGGACAGTTCGCGGGCTGCCGCGTCCTCATACGACTCGCCCACGTCCGCGGCACCGCCGACCATCACGTCATAGTGGCCGGGAAAGCGAGTGTGCTGCTCCGCCCGGCGCAGCACGAGGATCCGCCGCATCGGATCGCGACAGATCGTCGTCGCGATCCGATGCATCCATCGCCGGCGCTCCGCCTCTGCGCGATCCACGACTTCCAGCACGCGATCCCGTTCATCCACTCGCTCGACCAGCTCGCCCATGCAGGACACGATCGCAGGCGCCACCGACAACCTGCTCTACGAGCGCCCCAAGCTAGTGATCTGCGTCACATGACCTGCCAGGAAACGCAACACGAGCGACGACCCCAGCGCGAACACCCCGATGGAAAACCACCTGCTCGATCGCCACACGAACACAACCGCACACAGCGAGTACGGGCAGAAGAAGGCTCTTCATCACCGACGCCATCCTCAAGGGCCTACCCCCGCACATCGCACAGGTCATCGCAGGTCACACCAACATCAACACCACGATGGGTTACGCCACCGATCGGCCAGCTCGTAGTTCGGGAAGCTGAGAACCGGGACAAGGCGGGCTGACTGCATTAAACGCCCTTCAGAACACGATCAAGTGCTGCCCGGCCTGCGGGTCCCCAGTTCGGCTTGCCGCCGGGAAGGCCTCGATCTCCGTTCTGCCCCATGAGCATCAGGAAGAGGCTCTTCATAGCGGCCAGCCCGCGGGCGCGCCTGATCGCCGCCGCGTCCGCGTGCGCGTACGCGTCGAAGAAGCGTGAGGCCGTGCCCGTGGGTAGCAGTACCCATGCGGCGGCGAGGTCCCACGCGGGATCGCCGGCGAACAAGGCATCGAAGTCGACGATGCCCGAGAGCGTCCCGTTCGAGATGACGACATTCGCGGGATGGAGGTCGCCATGCACCCATAGCGGCGGGCCCTCCCACTCGGGGGCCGCGACGGCATCGGCCCAGACGGTCCGGACGGCGCGGACATCGCCGACGGCGTCGGGGTCAATGGCCTGCAAGAACTGCTCGAAGCCGTCCGTGCACCTCTTGGGGTGAGCGCCGCGGTCCGAACTGGCCGGTGCCTCGGCGGGCGCCTCCACGTGGAGCGCCCGGAGGAAGCCCGCCAGCGTGTCGGCCGCGTGGTTGCCGCGGCTGATCGAGCCGTGGTCCAGCGGCTCGCCGGGAACCCACGTCATCACGGTCCAATGCTTGGGGAAGCGCTCGGACGGTTCGCCGAACCGCACCGGGGTCGGCACCGGGAGCGGCAGGCGCGGGGCCAGCACGGGTAGCCACCGTCGCTCCTTGAGCTGGAGCTCCGGGGTGGGGGCCATGCGCTGCATGCGCACGGCCAGCTCGTCCCCGAGGCGCCACATCTGGTTACCCCAGCCGCCCGCCACCTCGCGGATGGCCAGCCCTGCAAGGTCTGGATGTTGCTCCTGCAGCAGGTCGCGGACCAGGTCTGCGGTGATCTCGATCTCGGTGTCGGTCATGCGAGGTCACAGTACTGAGGCGGAGCGGCTCTCGCTCTTCGAGAGCATCTCGCTGTGATTCCTCTGGCATCACCGATTCGGCTTCAGAGAGCTGCAGATCAGAGGCTTTGGGACGGAACGGCCCCACAGTTCAGGCAATCCTGCATTCAGTGCCCGCTCTTGCGCATCGACCCTGCCCAGCAGCGTCGGCCCTTGGGCAGCAACCAATCGGCCAGTGGCGTTAGCGAGCCGTTGGGGCTCGGGTTATCGCCACTGGCCGATCTGATGCGAATGGGGCTGGGTCAGCTGGCCGCGTCCTCGGTGGCCACGACGGCGCGCTGAGTGTCGGCCTGGGCCTCAGCGAGAGTCTTGTGGACGAC
Organism: Nonomuraea insulae; assembly: GCF_042656245.1. NCBI lineage: Bacteria > Bacillati > Actinomycetota > Actinomycetes > Streptosporangiales > Streptosporangiaceae > Nonomuraea > Nonomuraea insulae. The sequence continues at coordinate 67,964 of NZ_JBHSPA010000085.1, read as the reverse complement.
GCCGATGGAGACTTTGACTCCGGCGGCAATGGCGCGGACCTGAAGGCCGGAGGTGAAGGGCCGCATCCAGGTGGCCGCTGGCCGCGATCTAAACCCTGCAGTGATCTCGGTGCAGCCACGATCAGAGCGGTCCGAGGGGGTCCGGCGGATCGGCGTCGCGATCCAGCGTTGACAGGACGCCCAGGGGGTTCGCGCTCCTCGTACGGAAAATGGGACTCCATGATCGCGGAGGGGCCGTCCAGGTGCATGGCCGCCTCGCTCGGCGTGGCGTTCGAGGTGATCGCGCGGTCGAACCGCCCGAGCAGTATCGCGATCATCTCGTGGTCGGGGCATGACGGCCTCTGAATTGGTCCTCGATTGGCTGGCAGGATCGGACCTTATCGAGTGTACCGATTCCTGCCAGGCTGAGGGGCATGACAACGACAGCAACCCGCTTCGACGGCCGGGTGCTCACGCCTGGCGACGCCGGCTACGACGCCGCCCGTACCGTCTGGAACGCCATGATCGACCGGCGTCCACGCATGATCGTCCGCGCGGCGGGCGTCGCCGACGTGGTCGCCGCCGTGCGGTTGGCCCGTGAACTGGACCTTGAGATCGGCGTGCGCTGCGGCGGCCATAATGCCGCCGGCTTCGCCGTGCCTGACGGTGGTCTCATGATCGACCTGACGCCCATGGGCGGCGTGCGGGTCGACCCGGCCCGTCGCCGGGCCCGGGTGCAGGGCGGCGCGCTGCTCGGCGCGCTGGACCGGGCGTCCCAGGCGTACGGCCTGGCCACCACCGCCGGCAACGTCTCCCACACCGGCGTCGGCGGGCTCACGCTCGGCGGCGGCATGGGCTGGCTGGCCCGCCAGTACGGCCTGGCCTGCGACAACGTCGTCTCCTACACGATGGTCACCGCCGAGGGCGACGTGGTGACCGCGAGCCGTACCGAGAACCCCGACCTGTTCTGGGGCCTGCGCGGCGGTGGTGGCAACTTCGGCATCGTGACCGAGTTCGAGTTCGAGTTGCATCGCACCGGCACGCGGACAATGGTCGCCGAGTTCGACTTCCGTGCCGAGGACGCCGTCCCGGTCGTCGAGGGCTGGCGCGACCTGAACGCCGTCGCGCCCCGGCAGGCGACGTTCACCGCCAGTATCAGCAGCGCTCCCGTCGGCCCGATCGCCACGCTGGGGTTCGTGTGGGTCGGCGACCCGGCCGAGGGCCGCCGACTGCTGCCCGCGATGCGGGCGCTCGGGCGTCCCGTTGCCTCCCGCGTCACCACACCGTCCTACCTCGAACTTCAGCAACGCGAGGACTCCACCGGCGGCCACGCCTACCGCCGCTACGCCAAGGGGCACTACCTGCGGAGCTTTCCCACCGCGGCGATCGAGGCGTTCCTGCTGCGCGGCGGCTCCGACCTGAGCGCGAGCCCGGACCTGCCGGGCGTCGGCCTGCAGGCGCACGGCGGCGCGATCGCCGATGTCCCGGAAGCAGACGCGGCCTTCAGCCACCGCGGCACGATGTTCGAGTTCGGTGCCGGCGCCCGCTGGAGCGACCCGGCCGAGGACGACGCCAGGATGGGTGCCGCCCGCGCCGCGGGTGCCTCGCTTGAGCCGTACGCCAGCGGGATCTACGTCAACTCGTTGACGGCCGACGAACTGGCCGATGGGCAGCGCGGCGTGCGGCGGGCGTACTCGGCCGCGAAGCTGGCCCGGCTGACCGCGGTGAAGACCGCCTACGACCCGGCGAACGTGTTCCACCTGAACCAGAACATCCGTCCGGCCCAGAACATCCGTCCGGCACTGTGACGGGCCGCGTCAGGATCCCCGTACCTCCCGGATGGCCGTCGCCAGCAGCGCGACCCCCTCGGCGATGGCGCTCTCGCTGAGGATGGCGTAGCCGAAGATCAGGCCACCGGGCCCGGTGCCGGCGATCCGGTACGGCCCGATGCCCTGGATGCCGAGCCCGTGCCGGGCGGCTGCCGTCACCACCGCCGCCTCGTCGAGGTCGGGCGGGAGCCAGGCGACCACGTGCTGCCCGGCGGCGATCCCGGCCGGACGCAGATCCGGCAGATGGGTGCGCAGCGCGTCCAGCAGCGCGTCGCGGCGGCGCCGGTACACCGGACGCATCCGGCGCAGGTGACGGTCGAACTCGCCGCGGCCGAGAAAGTCGGCGAACGTCAGCTGGTCGATGACCGGCGAACCGCGGTCGGCGAGCAGCTTCGCCGAGGCGACGTCGGCGACCAACTGGGGAGGCACCACCATCCAGCCGAGCCGCAACCCCGGCGCGAGCGTCTTGCTGGCCGTGCCGCAGTAGACGACGTGATCGGGCGCCAGGCCCTGCATGGCGCCCACCGGAGACCGGTCGTAGCGGTACTCCGCGTCGTAGTCGTCCTCGACCACGATCGCGCCGCGGCGCCTCGCCCAGCGGATCACCTCGGCCCTCGCCGCCGCCGACAGCACCCCGCCGGTTGGCCACTGGTGCGACGGCGTGAGGACCAGCGCGTCGGCGTCGGCCAGGTCGAGGGCGTCGACCTGAACGCCGTCCGGACCCACCGGGATGCCGACCACCTCCAGTCCCGCGGCCCCGGCCAGCACCCGGGCATCGTCGACGGACGAGGGGTCCTCCAGGGCGATCCGTCTGGCGCCGTGCCGCGCGAGCACCTGGATCAGCAGCGAGATGCCCTGCCCGTAACCGTTGCAGATGACCATGTTGCCGGGGACGGCCAGCGTGCCGCGTACCCGGTTGAGGTAGTCACACAGGGCCTGGTGCAGTTCCGGCACGCCGCGCCCGTCGAGGTAGGCGAACCGGCTGTTGGGCGTGGTGGTGAGCACGGTACGAACCGAGCGCAGCCAGGCGGCCCGCGGGAACCGCGACACGTCGGTGCGCCCGTACCCGAAGTCGACCCTGAAGCCGACCCTCAAGCCGACACTGCGGGTGGCCGGCTGCGCCGTCGAAGCCGCCGTCGAAGCCGCCATCGAAGCCGCGGAGCCCGCGCCGGCGGCGGCCGGCGGCATCGACGCGGCGACCTGGGTGTAACCGCCCGATCGGCTGGCAAGGTAGCCCTCGGCCACGAGTTGCTGATAGGCCTCCACCACCACCCCGCGGGAAACCCCGAGCCCGGCCGCGAGTGTGCGCGTGGGTGGCAGTGACGCACCCGCTCGCAACCGACCGGCCCGGATGCTCGCGCGGATGGACGCCTCGATCTGCCGGTGCAGTGGCACCCCGGTGTCGCGGTCCAGTTCGATGAGCAAGTCCTCGGCCAGCCCGGAATTGGTCCTCGATCGCTCCACAGATCGGACCTTACCGAGGCGTACCAATTCCTGCCAGGCTGAGCGACCCGCCAGGGTCCTCGGTGGCGAACCAACCAGATGAGCTCCTGGCCGGGGCACAGGGACCGGCACCTTGGCCAAGCGACAGGCGGCACCATCTCTCTTCGGCAATGACGTCAAGCCCGGTTCGCCGTTCCACTCCCACTGGCAGGCCAGTATCTCGGGGGTGATGGCGTCGTCGCCGAGGTCCACCCGAACGCGACCCGCTGGAAGGCCTAGAGCCGGCTGGACAGGCGGGGGCTCGGCGGCCTGCCCTCGCAATCCACAGGCGGAGAGGGCGAGCGCGAGCGTCAAACCACAGACCACTCTCCGGGTCTTGTCAGTCAATGCCATGCCGTCCAGCCTGAGAGCTCGGCGTTCCACGAACGTCTCACGGCGATCTCACGGCGGGGGTGAAGGCGGCCTCCTCGTCCTTCGTTGGTTGACACGTTCTCGATGAAGAGGGAAAGATACGGTCGTCCGTACAACTGAGGCGGGGACCGCATGACCGACTGGGAACGCAGGCTGGCGCTCGATCCATCAGCGGTGGTGCCGCTCTACTACCAGCTGCGCGAGCGCCTGCGGGCGGTGATCCGCGATTGCGAGCCCAACACGATGATCCCCGCGGAGAAGGACCTGATGGTCTTCGCCGGCGTGAGCAGGGCGACGGCCAGGAGGGCGATCGGCGACCTGGTCCAGGAGGGGTTGCTGGTGGCCAGGCAGGGCAGCGGGACCTACACCGCGCCGCTGGCTGTGACGCCGGAGCTGGGAGCGCGGCCGGTCGGGTTCACCGAGACGATGGCCCGGCTGGGCCGCAAGCCCACGACGCTGCTGCTCAAGGCTCACCTCCAGCCGGCCGGGCCCGACGTCGCCGTCGCGCTCGGGGTGCGGGAGCACGAGGAGGTCGTCTTCGTCGAGCGGCTGCGCCTGCTCGAGGGCGTGCCCTGCATGGTGGAGAGCGCCCACCTGCCGGTCGAGCTGGTTCCCGGCATCCTCGACGAGGATCTCACCGGCTCCCTGTACGACCTGCTGCGCACCAAATACGGCCTCACCCCCGCGAGCGGGCGGGAGACGATCGGCGCGGTCAACGCCGACTACCGGCTCGCCGAGTTGCTGCGCGTGCCCATGGCCGCGGCCCTGCTGGCCACCGCCCGCAGCACCTGCGCCGAGAGCGGGATCGCCCTCGAATACACCATTCGTCACGCCCGCGGCGACCTCACCGTGTTCTCCGTGGAGCTCAACGACGCCAAGAACGCTCTCAGGGGCCACTGACCCCGTACCGGAAGGTCGAGCATGAACAGGTTGACGCGCCGTGACTTGCTCAGAACCGCCACTCTCGCGACGGCATCCGGCCTGCTCGCCGCCTGCGGCTCGGACCCGGTCGAAGCCGTGCCCGCCGACGGGGTGCCGCGGGGGAAGATCTCCGTCTGGCTGCACCAGACCAAGGCCTACGACAAGGTGTTCAACCCGCTGCTGCACAAGTACGTCCAGGAGTTCGGCGGTGTGGATGTCACTCCGCTGTACGTGCCGGTCGACAAGCTCGACGCCAAGCTGCTGACCGCGTTCGCCGGCGATGTCCCGCCCGACCTGTTCAAGGTCGGCGGCTGGACCATTCCCGGCCACGCGCGCAAGGGCCGGCTCGCCCCGGTCGTCCCCAAGGCCATGGGCGTGGCCGACGAGAAGGCGCTGGTCCAGGCCTACGACGAACGTGCGATCGGCTCACTGTCCTACGACGGCAAGCTGTACGGCGTCCCCGTCGACTACACGATCTGCTACCTCTACTACCGCAGGGACAGATTCGCTGAAGCAGGGCTGGATCCGGACAAGCCGCCCACCACGTGGGAGGAGGTCGCCGAATACAGCAAGCGGCTGACCTCGGCCGACGGCAAGAAGGTCGGCCTCCAGTGGATCCTGGGCAACCCGCAGTGGACGCTGATGCAGTTGCTCGCCCTGGTCAAGGGCAAGGGCGGCACGATACTCAGCCCCGACGCCGCCAAGGCCACGCTCGCCACGGACGCGGGGGTCGAGGCGCTGCGCTACTACGGCAGCCTGGGCAACCCCAAGCTGTCGAACCCGCTGTCGGGGTTCGGGCTGTTCGCCACCGGTGAGGCGGCGATGCTGGTGTCCGGGCTGTTCGCGATGGATCTGTTCCCGTCGCTGAGCGCCAAGCTGACGTTCGGCAAGGTCTTCGACATCGCGCCGATGCCGCGCTGGGAGTCGGGGCAGCCGGTCGCGCCCGCCTACACGTGGGGGTGGGCGGTCGCCGACCAGTCCAGGCTCCCGTACACCGCCTGGCACTTCATCGGCTACCTCCAGCGCGAGGAGATCGCCGCCACGCAGCTCAAGGACGCCAGCCTGCTCACGCCGGTGAAAGGCTGGGAGAAGCTGCCGGGAGCCGACCAGAAAGCCCTCGACATCATGGCGGCGTCCGCGCCGTACGCCGACTTCGGGCCGCAGACGCCCGTCTGGAACGAGATGGCCAAGTCGCTGACCGACGCCGCCGACGCGGTGGCGTTCGGCAAGAAGACGCCGGAGCGGGCGGCGGCGGACTTCGACCAGGCGATGCGGATCGCCCTGTGACGACGTCCGCGGATCGTCCTGCGGCGACGTCTGCGGATCGTCCTGCGGCGACGTCTGCGGATCGCCCTGTGACGACGTCCGCGGATCGTCCCGTGGCGACGTCCGCGGATCGTCCCGTGGCGACGTCCGCGGATCGTCCTGTGACGACCTCCCCGGACGCGGCCGCCCGGCGGCTCGTGCCGCGCGTCGCGCGCGGGTCCGGCGGCGGGCAGCGCCGGGCGGAGGCGCGCGCGGGGGGCCTGCTGGCACTGCCCGCCGCTCTCTACTTCCTGATCTTCTGGGTCGTGCCGTTCGCCTCGGCCGTCTACCTCAGCTTCACCAGCTACGACTTCGCCGGCACGCCCGAGTGGACGGGCCTGGACAACTACCGCAGGATGCTGGACGACCCCGGCTTCTGGAACTCGGCCGAGGTCACCGCCCTCTACACCGTCGCCTCCGTGATCCCGTCGATCGTGCTCGGCCTGGCGATAGCCGTGCCGCTGAGCAAGCCGGGCCGCTACAACGCCTTCCTCCGCGCTCTGGTCATGATCCCGGCCGCGATGCCGCTGGTGGCCACGTCACTGACGTGGTCGGCGATCTTCGCTGACAGGGGACTGGCGAACACGCTGATCGGGCTGGTCGGCGTGGAGCCGAAGGCGTGGCTGACCGACGAGGGGCTCGCGCTCTGGGCCCTGGTGATCATGACGACCTGGAAGCACCTGGGCCTGTTCGTGATCATTCTGACCGCGGGTCTCCAGGGGCTGCCGCTGAGCGTCTTCGAGGCCGCCGGGCTCGACGGTGCGGGACCTTTGCGGACCTTCTACCGCATCACGTTGCCGCTGCTGCGCCGCACCCTGCTGTTCGTGCTGGTCATCGCGGTGATCGGGGCGATGCAGTCGTTCGTGCCCGCCTTCCTGCTGACCAAGGGCGGACCGGCGGGCGCGACCGAGGTGCTGCCGCTCTACATGTGGGCGACCGGCTTCACGTTCGAGCGCATGGGCTACGCGTCCGCGATCGCGATGGTGCTGCTCGTGGCCATGCTGGCGCTCTCGTTCGCGCAGTTCCGCGTACTGCGGGGAGGCGATGACGGGTGAGGGCCTTACGCGCGACGGTGCTGACGCTGGTCGTGGCCGTGATGTTGCTGCCGGTCTACGCGATGTTCGCCGTCTCCTCGGCCTCGGACGCGAACGAGCTCGGGGGGCTGTCGTTCGACGCCGCCCAGCTCGCCGCGCACGTGGCGGAGCTGTTCGGGCAGGGCGGCTTCCCGCTCTACCTGCGCAACAGCCTGATACTCTCGCTCGGCGTCGCGGTGCTGGAGGTGGTCCTGTCCGCGGCCGCCGGCTACGCGCTCGCGCAGCTCCGCTTCCCCGGGAGCCGGGCGTTGTTCGCGGTGATCGTGGGGACGCTGTCGCTGTCGCCGATCGTGGTGCTCGTGCCGATGTACCTCATCGTCAAGACGCTGGGCTGGATCGACACCTTCCAGGGCATGATCGTGCCGTTCATGATGAGCGCCTTCGGGGTGTTCCTGGTGCGCCAGTTCGCGTCGGCGCTGCCGCGCGAGCTGCTGTTGTCCGCGCGGGTAGATGGGGCGGGCGAGCTGCGCATCTTCCTGCGCATCGGGGTTCCCCTGCTGCGGCCCGCGTTGCTGACGCTCTTCCTGCTGCAGTTCCTCGCCCAGTGGGACAACCTGCTCTGGCCGCTCATCGTGGCCAACGATCCCGGGCTGTGGCCGCTGCCGGTGGGGTTGTCGCAGCTCCAGACCGAGTACGACTTCAGCGCCGGCCTGGTCGGCACCGCCGCGCTGGTCACGGCGCTGCCGCCGTTGGCGCTGATGCTGCTGTTGCAGCGCTACTACGTGGCGGGACTGACGCTGGGAGGGGTGGGCAAATGAGCACGTACGGCGTGTGGACGACGCAGTACGGGGTGCCGGCGTTCGCGTACACGCTGGACCAGGAGCGGGACGCGCGTGCCGAGTGGGATCCCGTGCTGGATCCGCCCACACGGCGGCACTTCGCGCACGTGGGCAACCGGCGGATCACGCTGGTGTCGGACAACTACGGGCTGAGCGACCTGTTCGACGAGCACACGGGCCTGTTGTGGCTCACGCGAGGGACAGGGGTGACCCGCCTCGGCGGGCTTTCCACCGATATTTCGGGATCTGAGCGGGTCTTTGGGCCCACCTTCGCCATCGTCCGGGTGGCCGACGAGCGGGTGGCCCTGGAGCGCACGGTCCTGTGCCCTGAGGGAGAGCAGCCGTGGGTGCTGATCCGGCTGCGGGTGCGCAACCTGCTCGACGCGCCGATGCGGATGGAGCTGATCGAGGAATGGACGGCCGGCGCGGCCCGGGTCGAGCTCATCACCGGCGCTGCCGCCGCGGACGACCCCGGGCTCGAACTGGAACTCCTCGGCGGGGCCAGGACGCGAGCCGGGCGGCTGGAGGTGCCGCTGGAGCTGGACGCGGGTGGCGAGCGGGTGCTGGACTTCCGCTTCGGCCTGCTGGACTCCCGCTCCGAGCCCGCGTCGTTCGAGCGCAGCCTGGAGGCCCTGCGCGCCCGGCTGCCGCGCGCGGAAGCCGGGCGAGCGCCCGAGGCCGAGCGGGAGATCCCCTGGCACGCCGCCCTGCTCACCGGCGCGGCCTGCGCCGACGGCGTGCTCGGCGGCCACACCCTGGACCAGGGATCCTGCTACTCCTTCAGGCACGGCTTCAACGGAGCCGCCCGCGACCCGCTCCAGCACGCCCTCCCGCTCGTCTACGTCGAGCCGGACCTGGCGCTGTCCGTGCTGCGCAACACGTGCGCATGGGGCGGGCCCGACGGCGACCTGCCCTATGCGCTCGGACCGGACAAACGGCCCTGGACCGATCTGTTCCGCCCGTCGGACCAGAATCTGTGGGCCCTGTGGCTGGCCGCCGAGTACCTGAGCGCGACGGGCGACGAGGCCGCCTTCCACGCGACGGTGCCGTACCACCCGATCCACGAGGCCCCCGAGGTGCCGCTGCACGAGAACCTGCGCAGGCAGTTCAGATTCCTCGCCGACGTGGTCGGACGAGGCGAGCACGGACATCTGCGCATACTCAACGCCGACTGGAACGACCTGGCCATCGGCGAGAGCGGCGTGCCGCGCGAGGTGATGATCGCCCAGGGCGAGTCCGTGCTGAACTCCGCCATGGCCGCCTGGGTCCTGCCGCGCTACGCGACGCTGGCCGAGCGCCTCGGCGACGACGCGACCGCCGCCGAGGCCCGCAAGCTGGGCGAGGAACTGCGCGAGCTGGTCGCGGGAGAGTGGAACGGACGCTGGTATCGCCGCGCGTACGGCCCGGGAGCGATCGTCGGCGACGACGATCTGTGGCTGGAGGTGCAGCCTTGGGCCATTCTGTGCGGCGCCGCCCCACCTGAGCGGGCCGTGGAGCTGTTGCGCACGATCGAGCGCACTTCAGCCGCCGACTCCCCGCTGGGCGCCCGGCTGCGCTGGCCCGCGCGCGACGCGTACGGACCGGGCGGGACCGGCACGATCTGGTACGCGATCAACATGACGCTCGTCTGGGCCGCCGCCGCGCACCTGCCCGAGCTGGCCTGGGACTGGTGGCGGCGGATGACGCTGGCCGCGCACACGGCCGCCTACCCGGACGTCTGGGAAGGCACGCTGTCAGGCCCCGACGCCTACCTGGCGCCAGAGACCGGCCGTCCCGGGCGTACGTGGGACCTGGCCGAGGTGGGCATCGCCATGCAGGCGTACCCGGTGGCGAACCTGCACAGCCACTCCCAGCCGCTGCTGGCCTACCTGCGGCTGCTCGGCGTCGAACCCTTCCAGCGGCCGCGCGGCGGCGCCCGCTTCGCCTCCCCGGTGCTGGAGGTCGGGCCGTGACCGTGCTCGGCATCGACGTCGGCGGCACCTACACCAAATGGGCGGCACTGGAAGGGGACACCCTCCGCGACTCGGGCACCGTCCCCACACCGCCGGGGCCGGAGGAGACGATGCGGCTCGCGGCCTCGCTGGCCCAGCGCGTCGAGTCCATCGGGATCGGGCTCCCTGGACATGTGGACCGCGACACCGGAACCGCCCTTTTCGTCCCCAATCCTCCGGGTGACTGGGACGGCTACCCCGTGGCCGACCGGCTGCGCGAGCTGACCGGAGTCCCCGTCTCCGTCGTCAACGACGCCCGCGCGTTCGCGCGCGCCGAACTGGAGCTGGGCGCGGCCCGCGGGCTGGCCGACGTGCTGTTCGCCGTGCTCGGCACCGGCGTGGGCGGGGCCGTCGCGCTGCGCGGGGCCGTGCTCACCGGGCCGCGCGACAACCTCGGCGAGATCGGGCACCTCACGGTCTGCCCTGGAGGACCGGTCTGCGGCTGCGGCAACGAGGGCTGTCTGGAGACGTTCGCCGGTGGGCCGGGCATCGTACGGGCCTTCGGCTCGGGCACGGCCGCGCAGGTCGCCGATGCGGCCAGGGCGGGTGACGGGCGGGCGGTCAAGGCGTTCGAGCGGGCCGGTTGGGCGCTCGGCGTGGCGCTGGGCGACGCGGCCGCGCTCCTCGGCGTCGGCTCGGTGGTCGTGGGCGGCGGCGTCTCCGGCGCGCTCGACCTCATGCGCTTCGCCCTGTACGCCGAGCTTGCGCGAAGACGACCGTTGATCGGTGACCTCGCGGTGCTGCCCGCCGCACTCGGCCCGATGGCCGGGGCCGTCGGCGCCGCGCTCTATGGGAGGAGATCTGGATGAAGTGGATAAGCCGCGCCATGGAACTGCTCGGCGAGATCGAACGCACACAGGAGGAGAACCTTTCCCAAGCCGCTCGTATCGCCTCAGAGGCCATCCTCGGCGGAGGGGTGGTGCACACGTTCGGAACCGGGCATTCGCGGATAGGCGTGGAGGAGATGTTTCCCCGTTACGGCTCCTATCCGGGCTTCCACCCCATCGTCGACCTGTCCACGACGTTCTACACCCAGGTGGCCGGCTCGAACGGGATGCGGCAGGCCATGTTCATCGAGCGCGTCGAAGGGCTGGCCGAGGCCATCCTGGCCAATTTCGAGCTGCGGCCGAGTGACGCGGCCATCGTGTTCAGCGTGAGCGGGCTCAACGCCGTACCCGTCGAGATGGCGATGGGCCTGCACAAGGCGGGCCTGCGGGTCGTGGCCGTGACCTCGATGAACGAGACCATGGCCGTCGAGCCCGGTCATCCCAGCGGGACCCGGCTCGCCGACCACGCCGACGTGACGATCGACCTGCGCACCCCGATCGGCGACGCGCTGTGCCAGGTGGAGGGGCTGGCCGAGCCGGTCGGGCCGGGCAGCACGCTGGCGGCCGTCTCCGTGGTCAACGAGATCAAGGTCCGCACGGCCGAGTTGCTGGTCGCGGGCGGCTGGACGCCGCCGGTGATCTCCAGCGCCAAGCTCGTCGGCGACGCCCGCGCCGGCGAGCTGTTCGAGGCCGCCTATCTCGAACACGCCCGCCGCGCCGCGGCCGTGCTCAGGAAGCCATGAGCGCCGTCCTGGTGGCCGGATCGGACGGTGGCATCGGCCGCGCCTGCGTCGCGGCGATCGAGACGGCCGGTACGAGCGCCCACGGCGTGGATCTGTCCGACGGGGTCGACATCACCGCCCCGGGCCAGGTCGAGCAGGCGCTGGCCGAGGCCACGGCCCGGCACGGGCGGATCACCGGCGTCGTGCACGCGGTCGGCATGTCCGGCAGGTTCCTCGGCGACGGCGGCGTGGCCGAGTGCACCGACGAGGCGTGGCACGAGGTGCACAGGGTCAACCACGAGTCGGTGTTCCGGCTGCTGCGCGCGGCCCTCCCCGCGCTGCCCGAGGGCGGCTCGATCGTGGTGATCGGCTCGGCGCTCGGCACGTCGGTCGACGACGACTTCCGCACGGTGGCCTACGCCTCGGCCAAGGGCGCGCTGATCCAGCTGATCAGGACCGCCGCCCGCGAGGCCGCGCCGCGCGGCGTGCGGGTCAACCTGATCTCAGCCGGTCTCGTGGCCACGCCGATGAGTCTTCGTGCGCGTACGTCCGCTTCCGTCAAGGCCAGGATGCCCGCGCTGATGCCGCTCGGCGCGGCGCCCTGCCTGCCGGAGGAAGTGGCGCAGGCCGTGTTGTGGCTGCTCTCGCCGTCGTCGGGGCGGACCACGGGCGCGGTCATTCCCGTCGACGGAGGGTGGCATCTGCGGTGAACGTCCTGTGGGAAGGTGACGTGGTCGTCGCGGGTGGCGGCAGCGCCGGGTGCGCCGCCGCCGTCGCGGCCGTGCGTACCGGAGCGTCGTGCCTGCTGGTGGAGCCGGCGGGCTTCCTCGGCGGCACCGGTGTCGCCGTGCTCGACACCTTCTACGGCTTCTACGCCCCCGGTCCGGTCTCGCGCAGGGTGGTCGGCGGGATCGGCTGGGAGGTGTGCGAACGGCTCTTCGCCGCCGGCGCCGCCTTCGAGCGGCCCAACACCTACGGGGCCGGCACCGGCCTCACCTACGAGCCCGAGGAGCTCAAGCTCGTCTGGGACGAGCTCACCTCCGAGGCGAGCGTGCTCCTGCACGCCCGGGTCTGCGCGTACGTGCCTGGCGTCGGGGTCGAGGTGGAGACCGTGGCCGGACGGTTCCTGGTCAAGGCCCGGGTGATCGTGGACGCGACGGGCGACGGCGAGGTGGCCTGGCGGGCCGGCGCCGCGCTGGAGCGCCCCGGCCTGCGGGCGCAGCCGATGACGGCCACGTTCCGGCTGGGCGGGGTGGACCTTTCCGCGACGAGTTCGCCGGAGTTGCACGCGCTGATGGCCGACGCCGACCTGCCCAGGCGCGAGGGTTCGGTGCACAGGACCGTCAACGACGGGATCGTGCACACCAATCTCACCCGGGTGAGCGGGCTCGACCCGACCGACCCGTTCGAGCTGTCACGCGCCGAACGTGAAGGACGTGCGCAGGTGCGCGAGTACGTCCGCTTCCTGCGCGCCAAGGTGCCCGGGTACGAGTCGGCGGTGCTGCTGAGCACGTCGGTACGGATCGGCGTGCGGGAGTCGCGGCGCCTCATCGGTCGATATGTCCTGACTTCTGATGACGTATTGGCCGGCAGGGATTTCCCCGACACGATCGCCCGGTGTGGCGCGCCCATCGAGGACCACGCCGCCGGATCGGCCACCCGATGGGAGTACGTGCACGACTACGGGACCTACGGAATCCCGTACCGATGCCTGCTGCCCGTCGAGGTCGGCGGGCTGATCGTGGCCGGGCGGTGCCTGTCGGCGACGCACGACGCCCACGCCTCGGCCCGGTCGATGGGGCAGTGCATGGCGATGGGGCAGGCGGCCGGGACGGCCGCGGCGCTGGCCGTACAGGCCGGGCTGGATCCCGGGGCGGTGGACGTGGAGGTGCTGCGCGCCCGGCTGCGCGAGGAAGGAGCGCTCCTGTGACGCTGGGACCGGTTCGCACGGTGCTGGGGGACGTGGACTCGCTCGGTGTGACATATGCGCATGAGCACTTCTTCATGACCGGTGACTGGCCCGTCCGCAATGAACCCGACTACCGGCTGGACTCCCTGGACGCGGCCGTCGCCGAGGTGACGGCGGCCCAGCGGCTCGGGCTGTCGGCGGTGGTGGAGATGACGCCGCTGGGGTTCGGCCGCAGCCCGTCGCTGATGAAGGCACTGGCCGAGCGGACCGGACTGCACGTGATCGCGGTGACCGGCTTCCACAAGAGCGCCTACTACAGCGACGCCCACTGGCTGCACCACTACACGCCCGAGGAGATCACCGAGCTGCTGGTCGCGGAGATCGAGCTGGGCATGGACGAGTACGGGCTGGTCGGGCCGCTGGTGCGGCGGTCGTCCGCCCGCGCGGGAGCCATCAAGATCGCGACCGCTTACCACGCTTTCGGGCGCGGGGTGGAGCGGCTGGCGGGCGCGGTGGCGCACGCCGCCGTCCGCACCGGCGTGCCCGTCGTGACCCACTGCGACAAGGGCACCATGGGGCACGAGTTGCTGGACGCGCTGGCGCTCTGCGGGGTGGCGGCCGATCGGGTGGTGCTGGGGCACATCGACCACAACCCCGATGCCGGATATCTCATCTCATTGGCGGAGAGGGGGGCGTATCTGGCCTTCGACCGTCCCGGGCGGATCAAGTACGGGCCGGACAGCGAGATCGTCGCACTCGTCGCGGAGCTGGCCGGGCGCGGGCTCGGGCATCGGCTGCTGTTCGGCATGGACCTGGCGCGGCGGTCGTACTGGCCCGGGCTGGGCGGCGGGCCCGGGCTGACCTACCTGCTGGAGCGGTTCGTGCCCCGGCTGGAGGCGGCGGGGCTGGGGGAGGTGGCCGAGTCGGCGCTGACCGGCAACCCGCGCGCCGCCTTCGCGCTGCGCCCGGCCGTCCCGTGACGGCTCAGGGCAGGTTCTTCTCCGTCTGGTTCTGCCAGTCGGCGTTGGTGTTGATCTCGGGTGAGGCGCCCGCGAACGCGCCGCGCGCGTAGGTGTCGCCCTGGAGCTGGTACATCAGCCACGCCGTCACGTACCCGAGGAAGCCGCCGCCCGTGCCCTGGATCGTGTTGTGCCCGGCGCCCTTGAGCAGCGCCTTCGCCGCCGCGCCCGGGACCTGGCCGTAGTACGTCTGCAGCGCCGAGTCGGGCGAGATGATCACGTCGGTGGACCCGCTGACGAACAGCACCGGGCAGGCCAGCTGGCTCACCGAGAAGCTGTCCCCGGCGCCCACCCAGATCGGGGCGGGCAGCGCGATGGGCACGACGGTGTCGATCAGGCCGCCGGACTTGGTGGCGGTGTTCACCGAGCCGCCCGCGCCCTGGGAGTGGCCGACCGCGCCGACCTTGGTCACGTCGAGCTTGCCGTAGAAGACGCTGGAGGCGTCGGTGTTCCTGGCGATCAGGTACTGCGCCGCGGCGATCATCTCGGACCCGGTGCCCGTCGTGGTGTCGGTGGAGGCGACCACGGCGAACCCCCAGGAGGCCAGCTGGTTGAGCAGCCCCGGATACTGCGTGGGCACCGCGTTGGTCCCGTTGCCCCAGGTGACGATGGGGTGCAGGACGCCTCCGGCGCCGAGGTCGGCCGGGTAGTAGAGCTTGTACCCCGGCGCGTCGGCGGTCGCGACCGTCCACGGTCCGGCGACCTCGTAGTGCGCCTCGATGGTGTCGGCGGCCTGGGCCGGACTGGCCAGGAGTCCCAGTAAGACCGCGACGGTGAGCACGACCAGCTTCATACAAACTCCCAAATTTGTACGGATGACCGGAACTCTTGCTTCACAAGCGGGCCTTGTCAATGGTTGGATCGTGGCCATGGAGCACATGCCGTCCGCCGCCGAGATGCTCGGCTGGATCGAGACCGTCGTGGGGCAGGGCATCCGCCGCCCCGGCTACCCGGCGGACGCGTGGACCGAGCAGTGGCTGGCCGAGCGCCTGTCGGGCTTCGGCCTGGAAGTCTCGCTCGAACCGGTCGAGGTGCGGCGCTGGCAACCGGGCACCGGGCTGCTCCGACTCGACGACGGCACCTCGTGGACCGGCCTGCCGCTGCCGTTCACGGCGCCGGCCAGGAGCCTGCGGGGCCGGATCGCGCGGCTGGCCGACGCCCGGCCGGGCGACATCGTGGTGGACGAGCTGACCTTCACCGAGCTGCCGCAGTCGTTCGTCAGGACGCTCGCGACCTCGGCCTACGACCCTGAGGGCAGCTTCGACACGCTCGTGCAGACGATCCCGTTCGGCCCGCGGATGATGGAGGTCGTCGAGCCCGCCCTGGCCGCCGGGGCCGCGGGTTTCGTCGGCGCGTTGACCGGCCTGCCCTGGGACACCCGCGACTACTACGTGCCGTACGACGCGATCGAGCGCCCGATCCCCGGCCTGTGGCTGTCCGGGACGGACGCCCGCCGGCTCCTGGCCCGGCTCCCGTGCGAGGGAGAGCTGATCGCCGAATCCACCCTCGACACCGTGACCACCCACAACGTCGTCGCCACCCTCCCCGGCGCCTCCCCGCACACGGTCATCGTCGCATCACACCACGACGCCCCGTGGGCCTCGGCCGTCGAGGACGCCTCCGGTCTGGCCCTCGTCCTGGCCACCGCACGCCACTGGGCTCGCGTCCCGGCGCGGGAGCGCCCGCACAATCTGACATTTCTGCTCACCTCCGGCCACATGGCCCACGCGGCGGGCACCCGCGCCTTCATCGATCGCCACCGGCCGGAGCTTGCGAATGTGGTGCTTCAGTTACATCTGGAGCACGCCGCGCTGCGCTGCGAGGCGGTGGACGGCAAGCTCGTGCCGACCACCGACCCGGAGGTCAGGTGGTGGTTCACCACGCGGGCTCCCCAACTGGAGAAACTGGTCGCCACGACGCTGGAGGCGGAGGACCTGCGGCGCTCGTTCGTCCTGCCGCCCGACGTGTTCTCGCCGATGCCGCCCACGGACGGCGCGTTCTTCCATCCCGAGGGCGTGCCGCTGGTGCACTTCCTGTCGGCGCCGATGTACCTGTTCGACTCGGCGGACACGATCGACAAGGTCGACGTGGCAGGGCTCGAGCCGCTGGCTCGCGCGGCCGTCCGGATCGTGGCGGGCACCGCCGGCTGGACACCGGCCGAGCTCCGGGTCGCTCCATGACGGGCGGCCTGGTGGCCTTCCCACGACGATGGTGGGCTGGCGAAAGGCCTTGCCGGCAAGGCACCGCCGCGTGCCCCGGGCCGTAAACAGGGCCCGACCCGCAACCTGCTGGAGCACCTGCGCCACCGCAGCACTGACGTGTTGCGCTTCGCCGACATTCCGGGCCTCGTGCCCTTCACCAATAACACCGGTGAGCGCGCGCCGCGGCCGGTCAAGACCGTGAATGTTTTACCCTGGCGCTAACGTGATCACGATGTTCCGCCTGCCCGTTCCCTGCGCAGCCGTCCTGACTGTTGCGGGCCGCGCCGATGTTGAGCGTGCGCACGTCGTTCGACGGCCCCGTGTCGAAGTACGCGGGCGACATCCTCTGCACCGTGCTGATCTGCACGCTCGGGAGATCCCGGCCGCGCCGCGGCCGTTGCGGGGCAGCACGTTCGACCCGGCCCGGGCCGCGCACCCGCGCTGGTTACGGAGAGTCGGATGACGGCGTGGCGGATCCTGCTGGTTGCGGCGGCCGTCGCAGGCCTGGTGTGCCTGGCGACGTCGATCGGCCGCCCGTGGGCATACTTCACGGTGCAGAGCAACGTCATGCTCGCGCTCTACTACGGCTGGCGGCTGGTCAACGACCGGAGGAAACCAGCCTCCGCCGACGTCAAAGGCGCGGTGACCCTGTACCTGCTGGTCACATGCCTGGTCAACTACGTCTCGCGGGACCTGGCCAACCCGCTGGCAATGCTGGCCGGCGGCGGGATACGCGGGCTGGGCAACTTCCTGCTGCATTACGTGACGCCCGTCATGGCGCTGGTCGACTGGGCCGCTTTCGACCGGTCGCGCCGAGTCCGCTGGGCGGCGCCGTTCGCCTGGCTGGGCTACCCGCTCCTGTACGGCGCCTTCGTGCTTCTTGCCAGCCCCAATCTGCCCCGCCGCTACGTCTACCCGTTTCTGAACGTGGAACGACTGGGCTGGCCGGCCGTCGCGTCGGCGTCGCTCGCAGCGCTGGCCGCCTTCGTGGTGCTCGGCTACGCCCTGCTCGGCATCCACCGGCTCACGGCCGAACCCGCGGACCCCTGAGCCCGCGCCGCATCCGTGCACAGCACACGCACCGTGGACGGGCGCACCCAGCCGGACCGCGGCACCGCCCGGGACGGGACGAAGGCGACCCTCACGCCCTACTCGATCTTGAGTCCGTGAATGCTTACCCTCAATTCGCACCTATCGCAGCGTTCCACTCCATTCAATGGACAGCTCTCCAGCATGGCCTGGAAGGCCGGTTGCTCAGCTGGAGCAGGCGGTGCCGCCGGCCGCCATCCAAGCTGGCCGGCCGCATCGTTGGGGTGCGTGCACTTTGACCTCGACGAAGCAATCTGTCACGCCGAGAACCCGAATCCCGGCTCCGGGTGAAAGCAGGTGACGAGAACGACGAAACGGAGTTCGAACTTGATGCCGGACACAGATCTGGACGACGCGGAGGTGATCAGACGTGCCCGGAGCGATCCCGGCGCCTTCTCGGCGCTGTTCGACCGGCACGCCCCGGCCCTTCACCGGTACGTCACCAGACGCCTCGGCGACTCGCTGGCCGACGACGTGGTGGCGGAGACGTTCCCGGCCGCATTCCGGCGGCTCGGCCGCTACGACACCGCGTACCGCGACGCCCGGCCCTGGTTGTACGGCATCGCCGCCAACCTCATCGGCAAGCACCGGCGCGCGGAGCTGAGGGCGTACGAGGCGCTGACCAGGAGCGGGACGGACGTGGTGGCCGAGAGCTACGCCGACCGGGTGGAGGCGCGGGTGGCGGCAGGGGCCCGGGCCGCGCTGGGCGGCGTCGATCCGAGCGGGGAGGAGCCCGGCCGTGGACGATGATCTGAGATTGCTGACCGAGTTGCGGGCCGACGCCCCGGAACCGGATGCCGACCGCCTGCGCACGCTGCGCGCCCGTGCCATGAAGCCGTCCAGGAGGCGGCGCCGGTTCCTGCTGCTGCCCTCCGTGCTGGCGCTCGCGTTGGCCGTCGCCGCGGCGGCCGTGACGCTGAACGGCGACATCGGCTTGGGCGTCCAGCTTCCCGCTCCTGCCGTGCATACCGAGCTCTTGTCGACGTCCGTGCTGCGGCAGGCCGCGCTGGTGGCCGAGCGGCGCGAACGGGACGACGTGCCGAGAGCCGATCAGTGGGTGTACCGGAAGGTGGCCATCGAGCAGGCCACACCTCTCGTACAGGAGTACTGGACCCGCTACGACGGCACCGAACACGCCTACCGCGAGAACGGGGGCCCGATGGAGCGGCGGCGAGCCGAGGTCACGTCGGACGAACTGACGCCCAGGCAGTACGCGGCTAAGCTGGCGGCCCTGCCCACCGACCCGCGCAAGCTGCTGGCCCACGTCAAGAAGGACCCGCACTGGCTCGCCGAGCCGAAGGGCGGCTTGGAGGAGAGCCCGGACGAGATGGCGTTCCGGGTGTTGTCGCTCTACCTGGAGCAGGAGGTCGCCACGCCTCCCCGGCTGGAGGCGGCCATCTTCCGCGCGCTCGCCGAGATCCCGGGGATCCGGGTGGAGCGGGACGTGCGTGACGCGGCGGGCCGGGAGGGCATCGGCCTGGCGCTGGAGGGTGGTGAGCAGTCTCTCGCGCGGTCGTACATCGTGCTCGACCCGGAGACGTACCGGTTCCTCGGCCGGCGCGTGAACACGCTGCGGGACGAGGTCCTCGACGGCGAGGTGCTGTCCAGGAAGGGCGACACGTACGCCACCGCCGAGCTGGGCACCGGGGTGGTGGACCAGCCCGGGCGGCTGCCCTGACATAGGCCCCGGTCAGCCGCGCCGGCCGGGAGGGTGTGGTCCATGGCGGCCGGCGCGAGGCCGGCCCGGGTGGGCCATCTCCGGTTGACCACCGGGCGGCTGGTGCCCGCCGGCGCGGCGACCGCCTCGAACGTCAGCTTGGCGTAGCCGGCCTCGGTCAGGATCCGCCAGGTCGCCGCCAGGATGGCGTGCTCCAGCCGCTGTCCGCGTCGCCGTGTGGCCGTCACTCGATCGCTCCTTTAGATGCGCTTCGCATCTTACATCTGCTAGCGTCCGGAGGGTCATTAGATACGTACCGCATCTTAAGGGGAGAGTTCGTGATCACCACGAGCAGTGTTCACACCGAGGGCGCACAGATCGTCTACGACCACCAGGGCAGCGGCCCGCCGCTGCTGCTGATCTCCGGCGGTGGCGGCGACGCCGCCCGTCACCAGCGCCTGGCCGCCCTGCTCGCCGGGCAGTACACGGTGGTCAGCTACGACCGGCGCTGCAACTCCCGCAGCACCGGCGACACCAGCCAGGACCTGGACATGGCCCAGCAGGCCCGCGACGCCGTCGCCGTCATCCGCGCGATGGGCCACCAGCGGGCCTACGTTTTCGGCAACAGCTGCGGCGCCTCCATCGGCCTCGAACTGGCCGCCTGCCACCCGGAAGCGATCATCAAACTCATCGCCCACGAGCCACCGGTCATGTCCATCCTGCCCGACGGCCGCCACTGGCAGACGTTCATGGACGGCGCCCACGACACCTTCCTGGCCGAGGGCGACGTCGCGGCCATGAAGGTGTTCCACTCCTCCTTCGTCGGCTTCGAAGAGTCCACGATCGCCCGCATCTCGGCCGAGAACATCACCCCCAACAGCGAGTTCTTCCTGTCGCGGGAGTTCCTGCCGATCACCTACCACGTGCCCGACCTCGACCGGATCCGCGCCAACGGGGTGGCGATGGTCAGCGCCGCCGGGAGCGCCAGCACCGGCGCGTTCTACGCGCGCACCGCGAAGGTCGTCGCCGAGCGCACCGGCTGCCCGTACGCCGAGTTCCCGGGCAACCACATCGCCTTCATCAGCGATCCCGAGCCCTTCGCCCAAGTGCTGCGCGAGAGCCTGCGTTGACGGCTTCGTCCGAGGATTCGAGTGGAGCCTCTACGTGGCCGCCGGCCACGGCATGCTCGGCCTCACACTCGCCCCCGCGACGGCCGAGGCGATCGCGGACCTCATCACCGGAAACGAGATCGGCGATTCCGAGCTTCTGCGCCTGCGTGCGAAGGTCCGCGCACGGCTCGGCGCCGACTTCGACGTGCGGAAGTTTCATCGCGCCGTGCTGGGCCCCGGGGGAATGCCGTTTCCCTTGCTGGAGTGGCATATCGACCGAACCTTCGAGGCTCACGTGAACACTCCGCTGCAAGGGGAGGCTCACGTCGCAACCTTGGCCGACCCCACCCCTCACGTTCCGGGACCTGGGTGAATCCTTCGGCGGGCCTGGCCGGACGGGACGCGGCACAGGAGACCAGAGGCCCTCGATGATCGAGGTGTTGCGAAGCCAGTTGAATCCGCCCTGACTGCCCGCATCCGAGTGGTGAATCGAACCGCGCGCGGAGGCGGAGGTTGCGTAGCCGGGTGAGCGATTAGAAGAACTGGAATGACTACACTCTGTCTACAGTGAGATGCACCTTGTAACATTCACGTATGGTCCGAGGGCGTCACCGCCGACCGTCTCGTGGAGGCATTCTCCTCAGCGCCGAACAGCTCTCTATGCTGGCTCTCGTCGGCACCATAGTGTCCGCCTGCTCAATGATCACCGACATAGCCGGAGGCGTCCAAGGTGACGCACCCGCTCCCACTGTCGTCGCCGGGCCTACCGTCACTGTGACGGCGCCCTTGCCTGGACAGACTCTCGGCGGCTATCGACAGGGCGATGACTGTCCAAGCCATCTCATTGACTTCCGGTTCGCCCCGGATGGCACGGTAGAGGTTCCCTCCTCCTGTTTGACCCCGCTCGGGACGTTCAAGATCAGCTAACACTCCGTGGCGGGCTGCGCGGTGCCGTCGTCATCATCCGGCAACTCGCCCTGGATTCCCCGAGCGTAAGCCGCAGCGGTGACGTGGGGGAGGGCCTGTTGGGAGCGTGTTCGGGGTGAGTTCCGTGCACCTCGGCCGCTCACGCCCGCCTTCAGCGCGCTTACCTACTGTTGCGTGAGAGCATCCATCCGGAATTTGTCGGTGACGTGGGGCAGAGTGATCGCATGAGCGATTCGCCTGCCACCCGCGTCCTAGCCGACGCCCCCAGCGTTACTGCCGCGCATCCGGAGGCCACACCCACTGGGGCAGGTGCCCATGCCCCGAATGATCGGGCCAAGAGCACTCCCCTGGGAGCCGAGTCTCTGCTCTGCTCCACCTGCCACGGCGTCATCATCGAGGTGAACCCAGGCTCCTACACCATCCTGCGCGGCCAGCTGATTCTCAGCAACGGGTATTGCCCAGGAAACTGTCCCAGCCCAGAACGTCCGTGAAACGATGATCACCCCTCGGCGAGCAGGGCGGCCATCTCAGGATGGGGCGGGACACGCAGGACGGAGAACGCGTTCCCAGTGACACGGAACCAGCGGGTCCACCTGTCGTCTTTGTCGCTGCTTGACAAACTGACCACCTTCGCCGGCGGCCGGCCCGAACGGACCCCCGAGCCCACGAGCCGCTACGCGACCACGACCACACCAATCGTATGGCACACCACACCGGCAGGTACGCTTGTGTGATCCCTACAACTCCGGCCGCGAAACACGCGTAGTCCCCGCCATTCCGGGATCCCGGGGGCAGCCGAGAGTATGTTGCCCAGTTAGGGCGGGGACGGCCGCCGTGTCACCGGTTTCGAAAGGCCCGTTTCCGTGTTCAGTCGTGTCGCCATCGTCAACCGCGGTGAAGCCGCCATGCGGCTCATCCACGCCGTTCGAGATCTAGCCGCGGAGACGGGGGCTCGGATCGAGACCGTCGCCCTGTTCACGGACTCCGACCGTACGGCCACGTTCGTCCGCGAGGCGGACATCGCCTACGACCTGGGGCTTGCCGCCAACCGGCCCTATCTGGACCGCGCGGTCCTCAAGAAGGCCCTGGTCGAGACCGGTGCCGACGCGGCCTGGGTCGGTTGGGGCTTCGTGGCGGAGGATCCAGCGTTCGCCGACCTGTGCGCCGAGATCGGCGTGACGTTCGTCGGTCCGAGCGCCGAGGCGATGCGCAAGCTGGGCGACAAGATCGGCTCGAAGCTGATCGCCGAAGAGGTCGGCGTGCCCGTCGCGCCGTGGAGCCGCGGTCCGGTGGAGACACTGGAGGAGGCGAAGGCGGCGGCGGATCGGATCGGCTACCCGTTGATGCTGAAGGCGACCGCGGGCGGCGGTGGTCGTGGTATCCGGATGGTCTCCGACTCCGACGAGCTGACCCGGGCCTACGAGCTGACGCGCCAGGAAGCCGCGCGCGCGTTCGGCAGTGGCGTCGTGTTCCTGGAGCGCCTCGTGACGGGTGCCCGGCACGTCGAGGTGCAGGTCATCGCGGACGGGCAGGGCACCGCGTGGGCGCTGGGCGTACGCGACTGCTCCGTGCAGCGGCGCAACCAGAAGATCATCGAGGAGTCC
The DNA here is from genome assembly GCF_042656245.1 of Nonomuraea insulae. Classification (NCBI taxonomy): domain Bacteria; kingdom Bacillati; phylum Actinomycetota; class Actinomycetes; order Streptosporangiales; family Streptosporangiaceae; genus Nonomuraea; species Nonomuraea insulae. Next base: position 45,148 of record NZ_JBHSPA010000085.1, on the reverse strand, counting down.
GCCTCCCCGGTCCTCGACGCCGAGCAGGTCGCCGAACTGAAGGCGGCGGCCGAGCGGCTCATGCTCGCGGTGGACTATCAGGGCGCGGGCACCGTCGAGTTTCTCTACCACCCCGGTGAGCGGCAGTTCGCGTTCCTGGAGGTCAACACGCGCCTGCAGGTCGAGCACCCGATCACCGAGATCACCACCGGTGTCGACCTGGTGAAGGCCCAGTTGCATGTCGCGGCGGGCGTCAAGCTCGAGGGCGACGCGCCCGAGGAGTGGGGCCACGCCGTTGAGGCGCGTCTCAACGCCGAGGACCCCGACCGCGACTTCGCACCCTCACCCGGCCGGATCGCGCGGCTGGCGCTGCCCAGCGGCCCCGGCGTCCGGGTGGACACCGGGTTCAGCGAGGGCGACACGATCCCCGCCGACTTCGACTCGATGATCGCCAAGATCATCGCACACGGCCGTGACCGTACGGAGGCGTTGGCTCGCCTGCGCCGCGCGATGACGCAGACGACCGTCATCATCGAGGGCGGCGTGACGAACAAGGGCTTCGTCCGCATGCTGCTCGACGAGCCCGCGGTGATCGACGGGTCCGCCGACACCGGCTGGATCGATCGCGTACGCGCCCAGGGCGATCTCGTGTCGCACCAGCACTCCGCGATCGCGCTGATCGCCGCCGCCGTCGAGGCATACGAGGACGAGGAGGCCGTGACGCGGCAGCGCTTCCTGTCCACCGCGCACGGCGGCCGTCCGCAGTCTCAGCACGAGAGCGGTCGTGCGCTGGAGCTCAAGCTCCGCGACGTCGGCTACCGCGTCCAGGTCGCCCGCACCGGCGGCCACCGGTTCCGCATCGGCCTCTCGGCGGGCGGCCCCGAGCACGCGGCCGACGTCGACATCGAACGCTTCGACGAGCACAGCGGCCGGATCACCGTCAACGGTGTCCGCTTCAAGGTCGTCACGAGCACTCACGGCCCGATCCACCTGGTCGAGGTCGACGGCATCACACACCGGATCAGCCGCGATGAGGGCGGCATCGTGCGCTCGCCCGTGCCCGCGCTCGTGGTGGCCACGCCGCTGCAGGCGGGCGACGAGGTCGAGGCCGGTGCGCCGCTGCTCGTGGTCGAGAGCATGAAGATGGAGACCGTGCTGCGCGCGCCGTTCCGCGGCCGCGTACGGGAGCTCGCGGTGTCGGTCGGCAGCCAGGTGGAGGCGGGCGCCCGCCTGCTCCGCCTGGAGCCGCTGGGCGACGGCGACGAGGCGGCCGGGCCGGTGGCTCTGGCGAAGGAAGTCGAGCTGGACCTACCGTCCGAGCCGGTGGACGTGCCCGCGGCCGAGCGGGCCACGCGTGGTCTGCAGGATCTGCGCAACCTCCTGCTGGGCTTCGACATCGACTCGCAGGATGAGAAGCGCCTGCTCGCCAACTACCTGGCTGCGCGCGCCGAGCTCGTCGCTGCGGGCAAGCATGAGCCGGTCGGTGAGGTCGAGCTGCTGCGCCTGTTCGCCGCCCTGAGCGAGCTGAGCCGCAACCGGCACGCCGGCGAGGAGTCGAAGTCCGACTCCGCGGTGCACAGCCCCCGCGAATACTTCCACACCTACCTGCAATACCTCGACCCGGACCGGGCCGGGCTGTCGGAGAGCTTCCAGCAACGGCTCACGCACGTGCTGTCCTACTACGGCGTCCAAGGCCTCGAACGCACGCCGGAGCTGGAGGACGCGGTCTTCCGGATCTTCCTGGCCCAGCGGCGCGCGTCCGCCGACGTCGCCGTGGTGACGACCCTGCTGCGCCAGTGGGCGAAGGAGTTCCCGCCCGCCGAGGCGGACCGGGTCACCATCGGCCTGGAGCTGGAGCACCTGATCGCCGCCACCCAGGTCCGGTTCCCCGCCGTCGCGGACCTGGCGCGCGGCGTCGTGTTCGCCTGGTTCGCCCAGCCGGTGCTGCGCCGTACCCGCGCCACGGTCTACACGGCCGTGCGCAAGCATCTGCGCCACCTCGACCAGCACCCGGACGCGCCAGACCGCGCCGAGCGGATCTCCGCGATGGTCGCCAGCGCGGAGCCGCTCGTCCGGCTGGTCGGCCGGCGGATCGGCCGCGAAGGCGCGGACCCCGTGCCGCTGCTGGAGGTGCTGAGCCGCCGCTACTACGGCAGCCGCGCGCTCAGTGACATCCGGGTGCGCGCGGTGGCAGGCTGCACGTTCGTCGTCGCCGACCACCGCACCGCGACCGGCAACGTCCGCGTCGTGACCACCGCGGTCGACTTCCCGGCCCTGGCCGAGGCGGTCAAGGCTGTCGACGAGTTCGCCCATGACGGTGAGCTGGTGGCCGACGTCTACCTGAACTGGTCGGACAGTCCGGGCGACCCCGACGAGATGGCCACGCGCCTGCGCGAGGTCCTGGTCGCGCAGCAGCCGTCGAACCGGGTCAGCCGCATCACCACGACCGTCGCCGGCAACAGCGGCGCCGTGATGCACCACCACTTCACCTTCCGCCCGCCCGCGGCTGGCCCTGTGGCCGGCCCCGCGGCCGGTTTCGTGGAGGAACAGCTGCTGCGCGGTCTGCACCCGCGCATCGCCGAGCGCATGCAGCTGGAGCGGTTGCGCGACTTCGACCTCACCCGGCTGCCCTCGCCCGACGAGGAGGTCTACCTCTTCCGGGCCACGGCACGGCAGAATCCGTCCGACGAGCGTCTCGTCGCCCTGGGTCAGGTACGCGACCTGACCCCGCTGCGCGACGACGACGGCAGGCTCGTCGCGCTGCCCGCTGCCGAGAACATCCTGGCCACGTGTCTCGACGCGATCCGCCGGGCCAGGAAGCCCGGCGCGAAGACCTCCGCCACGAACCGCATCGTCATCTACGTGTGGCCACCGACCGACCTTTCGCCGGACGACCTCGACACGGTGGCGAAGCGCGTGTTGCCGACGACGGCGGGCGCGGGCCTGGAGGAGGTGCTGTTCCTCGGCAGGCGCCGCGACAGCGCCACCGGTGAGCTCGTCGACATCGCCGTCCAGATCGGCTACGACGTGGGCTCCGGCGTGCGGCTGTCCGTCGTGCCGCCGCCTTCCGAGCCCATCGAGCCACTGGACGACTACCGCCAGGAAGTGCTGCGCGCGCACAGCCGCGGCACGCACCACCCGTACGAGCTGACCGGCATGCTCGCCGGGCCGTTCGGCTCGTTCACCGAGTACGACATGGACGAGCACTCGAAGCTGGTGCCGGTCAACCGGCCCAAGGGACGCAACACCGCCGCGCTCGTCGCGGGTGTCGTCAGCACGCCCACGCCGCGCCACCCGGAGGGCATGACGCGCGTCGTGCTCCTGGGCGACCCGACGAAAGCGCTCGGGGCTCTGTCCGAGCCCGAGTGCGCGCGGGTGATCGCCGCGCTCGACCTGGCCGAGCAGCTGCGGGTGCCGCTGGAGTGGTTCGCGCTCTCGGCGGGCGCCCGGATCTCGATGTCGTCCGGTACGGAGAACATGGACTGGGTGGCGGCAGCCCTGAAGCGGATCGTGACCTTCACCCAGGACGGCGGCGAGATCAACATCGTGGTCGCGGGCATCAACGTCGGCGCCCAGCCGTATTGGAACGCCGAGGCCACGATGCTCATGCACACCAAGGGCATCCTGGTGATGACGCCGGACTCCGCTATGGTGCTGACGGGCAAGCAGTCGCTCGACTTCTCCGGCGGGGTGTCGGCCGAGGACAACCACGGCATCGGCGGATACGACCGGATCATGGGCCCGAATGGCCAGGCGCAGTACTGGGCACCGGACATCCGCGGTGCACGGGAAGTCCTGATGTCGCACTACGACCACACCTACGTCGCTCCGGGGGAGAGCGGACCGCGCAAGACGGTCACCAGCGACCCGGTGGACCGGGACGTGTCGACGTTCCCGCACTCCGTGCCGGACAGCGACTTCACGACAGTGGGCCAGATCTTCTCCATCGAGTCCAACCCCGACCGCAAGAAGCCGTTCGACATCCGCACGGTCATGCGCGCGCTGTCCGATCAGGACCACCCGGTGCTGGAGCGGTGGGCGGGCATGGCCGACGCGGACACCGCCGCGGTCCAGGACGTCCACCTGGGTGGCCGGCCGGTGTGCCTGCTGGGCATCGAGTCCCGGTCCGTGCCGCGTCGCGGCTTCCCGCCCACCGACGGCCCGGACACCTACACCGCCGGCACCTTGTTCCCGCGCTCGTCCAAGAAGGCCGCTCGGGCCATCAACGCCGCCAGCGGAAACCGTCCGCTGGTCGTGCTGGCCAACCTGTCAGGGTTCGACGGGTCGCCCGAGTCGATGCGCAAACTGCAGTTGGAGTACGGCGCGGAGATCGGCCGCGCGGTCGTGAACTTCAAGGGCCCCATCGTGTTCTGCGTGATCTCGCGCTACCACGGCGGCGCGTTCGTGGTGTTCTCCAAGGCGCTCAACCCGAACATGACCGTGCTCGCGGTCGAGGGCTCGTTCGCCTCGGTGCTCGGCGGTGCTCCGGCAGCCGCGGTGGTCTTCGCGCGCGACGTCGACAAGCGGACCGGAAACGATCCCCGTGTGCTCGCGCTCGCCGCCCGGGTCGCCGAGGCGCCGGCCGCCACGCGGGCCGCGTTGGCCGCCGAGCTGGCCGAGCTGCGGTCGTCCGTGCGGGCCGAGAAGCTCACCGAGGTGGCCACCGAGTTCGACCGCGTGCACAGCATCCAGCGGGCGGTCGACGTCGGCTCGGTCGACGCGATCATCAGCTGCGCCGAGCTGCGGCCACGAATCATCGAGGCGGTGGAGAAGGGCCTCGCCCGACAGCTTTGACCTGCTCCTGGGCGGCACTGCGCGGCTGAGCCGCCTGGATGCCGGGGTGACGGTGGTATCGGCGACCGGCTCGTGGCGTTCCATCGGCTCGCCGGCCCGGTCGCGACCGCGACCGGGCCGGACAAGCCGATGTTCATCCTGCAGGGCGGCCGCGACTACCAGGTGAGGTGGACTATTGGGCGTTCCTCCTTGCCGATCTCCCGGAGGCCCCGGCACACTCTCCGACGCCTCGCGGGCGAACGCCGCCTCGCAGACGGCCGGTGCTCCCTCGTCCTTGTGAGCGCGCAGACTGGGGGTATCACCTCCGTAGCGGAAGAGGTTGTGGTTCTGGGTGTCTGGTAGCTGGTCGGGGCGAGGGGATGCGCAGATTCCGGCTGTCCTGTTATGGCTGCTGGTCTGGGTCCTGAATCTGTACGAGCTCCTGTTGGCGATCTGAGGCGTCAGGCGGTGACCAGCAGGGTGGTCAGCAGGTCATCGAGGGCGATGAGCCCGGCCACCGTTCCGTCGCTGCCGCGGACCAGGCCGATCTGACTGTGCGCGTCCCGCAGCCGGCCCACCGCGTCGGAGACGGGCAGGTCGGGCGGCAGCGTGGGCAGGCGGTAGGCCAGCTTGCCGGCGGTCGTCGCGGTGCTGCGGCGGCGGGCCAGGTAGGCGTCACGGAGGTGGATGACGCCGATCGGGTCGGTGACGGGGCCGACGATCAGGCGGGAGCGGCCGGCGCGTACGGCGGCGTCGACGACCTGCTGCGGTGTGGCGCCGGCGGGTACGGTCACGATCCGGTCCGGTGGGGTGATCAGGTCGGCGATGGGGGCGTTCGGGGCCTGGAGGGTTTGGCTGAGTATGGCGTGGTCGTCGGCCTCGATGAGGCCGAGTCGGCGCGACTCCTCCACCAGGTGCTGGAGCTGGGCGGGGGTGCGAGGGTTGACCTTCTCGCCCCCGGGATGGACTTTGAACAGTCGCAGCAGGCCGTTGGTGATCGCGTTCAGGGCGCTGATCAGGGGCCGGACGAGCAGGGTGAAGGCGCGGAACGGCAGCGCCAGGATGGTGGCCGAGCGTTCGGGATGGGCGATGGCCCACGACTTGGGGGCCATCTCGCCCAGCACCATGTGCAGGAACGTCACCAGCGCCAGCGCGATGACGAAGGAGACCGCGTGCGCGACGGCCTCGGGCACGCCGATGGTGTGGAAGAGCGGGGTCAGGGTGCCGGCGATCAAGGGTTCGGAGACCACGCCGAGGCCGAGCGAGCAGAGGGTGATGCCGAGCTGGGCGCCGGCCAGCATGAGTGAGAGTTCCTTGATGCCGGACAGGGCGGCGGAGGCGGCGCGGCTGCCCTGGGCCGCGGCCTTCTCCAGACGGTGGCGTTTGGCGGCGACCAGGGCGAACTCGGAGGCGACGAAGAAGCCGTTGGCGATGAGGAGGAGCAGGGTGAGGATCAGGCCGGTGGTCAGGTTCACGACTGCTCCTCGGGGGCCTGGCGGTAGGGGGTGAGCCGGACGCGTTCTGGGACGTGCCGGTTGAGGGCCAGGACCTCGATGCGCGCGTGTGTGGGGGCGCCGGGGTCGAGGGTGGCGGGCAGGTCGGCGGTGATGACGTCTCCGGGTACGGCGAAGCGGCCGAGCCGGTGCAGGATGAGTCCGGCCAGGGTGTCGTATTCGTCCTCGTCGGGCAGGTTGAGGCCGGTCTCCAGGGCGATCTCGTCGATGCGCAGGCCGGCGTTCAGGTCCCAGCCGTCGTCGCGGCGTACCGCGGTGGGGGTGTCGGCGTCGTTCTCGTCGGCGATCTCGCCGACGAGTTCCTCGGCGACGTCCTCCCAGGTGAGCAGGCCGGCCAGACCGCCGTGCTCGTCCACCACGCAGGCGACCTCCTCGCCGCGGGCGTGCAGCTGTGCGACGAGGTCGGGCAGGGAGAGGGAGAAGGGGACGATGAGCACGTCACGGCTGACGTCCGCGATGCGGGTGGTGGCGGCCTTGTCGACGGGTACGGCAGCGGCGTCGCGCAGGCTGACCAGTCCGATCACGTCGTTCATGGTGGAGCCGAGCACCGGGTAGTGAGTGTGGCCGTGGGCGGCGATGAGCTCGTCCAGGTCGGCGACGGTGGCCGTGCCGCTGATGGCGACGACCTCGACGCGGGGCACCATGACCTCTTCGGCGGTGTGGTCGGAGAAGGCCAGGGCGCGTTCGAGGACGTCGGCCTGGCTGCCGGGCAGCTTGCCGTGGGCCTCGGACTCGCCGATGATGTGGCCGAGCTCTTCCAGGGTGGCGCCGTGGTGCAGTTCTTCGACCGGTTCGATGCCGACGGCCCGCAGGAGTTTGTTGGCGGCGGTGTCGAACAGCTTGATGACCGGGCCGGCGATCGTCATGTAGATGAGGGTGGAGCCGGCGAGGGCGCGGGCCAGCGGCTCAGGTCTGGCCAGGGCGAAGTTCTTGGGGGCGAGCTCGCCGAGCACCATCTGGATGACGGTGGCCAGCGCGAAGCCGATCGCCAGCGCGACACCGCCGACCATGCCCTCGGGCATGCCCAGCGCGGCGAGCGCGGGGGCGATCAGCTCGGCCAGGGCGGGGCGGGCGATGAAGCCGACGACGAGGGCGGTGACGGTGATGCCGAGCTGCGCGCCGGACAGCATGAACGACAGCCGTTCCATCACCTGGACGGCCTTGGCGGCCTTCTTGTCGCCGGCGGCGGCCTGCTGGGACAGAGCGAGCCGGTCGGCGCTGACGTAGGCGAACTCCTGGGCGACGAAGTAGCCGGTGGCGAGCGTCAGAAGAAAGATGGCCAGCAGACCGAGAAACACGCTCACCTGTTCCGCTCCTTTCCGCCGTAGTGGCATCGACATGGCGGCACATGAGGGCAGGCTCACCCGCAGGCGTTCGTACGGACGGTAACTGATCCGCCCGCACCACGGGTAACCGGGACGCATCTTGGCGTGGCAGAGCCGGCAGGCCGCCGCGTGCGGATGTCCTCACTACGATGATCAAGCATTGTGATCTTCGCCTGAGGTGGTCGAAGGCGTCGGGGCAAGAACGCGTTCGTGGCGTCCTGGAGAGCAGGCTCGTGCGGCGAGCCGTCATCATCGGTATGGAGACCAGCTCCTCCCTGATGGACCGCACAGGACGGGAGATTCGGCTCGAAGAACGCGAATGGTGGCATTTCGGGCCCTCGTCGGCTCAGGCGAACCGGGCGATGAGGTGCGGTCGTGTCCGAGCTTGTGGCCGCGAGAATGGCGCTTACCAGGGAAGACACCCAAGAGCCCCGAATCCTGTAGTGGTTCGAGGCTCCCGGGAGTTAGCTGCCGTATCCGCCCTTCTACGGAATGAACACGCTCGCGCCGACTATCTCTTTACCGTCGCCCGGCCACACCGTCCCGGTGATCATGCCCTGGCAGTTCGGCAGGAGGTAGGCGACGGCCACATCGTCGGTCAGGTTGTAAACGAAGGGATCTGCGCTGTTGGCGGTGTAGCAGCCGCTGGGGTCAACGTACTCCGCCCTGTTGATGTAGAGGGTGCCGCTCGCGGCGGAGACCGGGCTCGCCAGGCTTACGGCGAGTGCGGCGGCGGCAGTGAGGGTGACGAGGGCGGTCGTGGTGCGGAGCATGGGCGACTTCCTGTCCTGTAGGGGTTCGCGCCGTGGCGCTGTCTTCCCCTACAGGGTGCACTTTAAGTGTTCCTCCAACTACTGTCAGTAGTGACAGTGTCGGATGCGAGACCCACTTCAATGAGCACATCGTCACCCACAGGCAATGATCGGACGGCCGGAGTGCCGCGGTCCGCAGCGGATGGATCAAGCCGTTCACCGCGGTCGCATGGCCGGCCCGGACGAGATCAAGGCCGTCATCGGGTCCCGGCTTCCCGCATCAAGCGGGAGCGGGACAGCACGGCCGGACCTCGCCGTCCGGCGATTTTCTGGAGCTCTGGTATGGCTCTAGTACTTGCGGCAGTCGTGCTTGGCGAGAAACAGCGACATCCCAGCGACCCGGTTGTCCTTGTAGGACAGGTAGAAGAGGTAATAGGCCTTCCTGTTACCCGGCACGCCGGCAGTGGGGAAGCCTCCCGGGCCGGACCGCAGGTCGGGGTAGGCGGCTTTGAGCTGCCTCTTGGTGGAGCCGAAGCCGATGCCCTTGGGCGTCTTCATGCCGGCGTGCGCGACGATCATGGTGAGCCCGTACTTCTTGGATATGACCGCCCCGACCTGGTACTCGCCGTACGGCTTCTCCTTCAGGTCCCAGCCCGTGCACCCGGCGTGGTCCCCCACTGGTTTGCGGACGATCCTGCCGGTCGCCTTGGCCTTCGTGGCGCTCATGCCGAGCTTCAGGCTGCCATACCCGTAGGGCCCCAGCGTGGCCTTCTGAGCGGCGAGCGCGGGGGGCGCGACGGCGACCGACGTGACTGCCACCGCCAGCGCCACCGCCAGCACCGAGCGTCTGATTGGTAAGGCGTTCGATTGGTTCATTGCCCTTGCTCCTTGATCGACTCGATCGAGCTGATCACTTTAGCAATGGCGCGGCCCGGCCTCGGCAATTCGGCGGAACCTCCTGCTCTCAAAGACGCGTCGGCGCCGCCGCATGAGCAGAGCCCCGGCGGTCTTGAGCTCTGATGCGGTATGGCGCGGTTGACCCCCGGTTCCAGTGGAAGGGCTGGAAGTACCGCCACGCGCGCACGTGCTGGGCACCAGCCGCTGGGACGGCGCGGCCTGGGACCGCCAGGAGGTCAACGACCAGCTCGCCGAGCAGTGGACATCGTGGCCGCCCGGCAAAGGAGTCCTCGCCCCGGCCACCCGGCTGGAACCCCGGCCCCATCGCCGCCCCGCTGCCCCTGCTCGCTCACGCCCGCGCCTTCCTCGCCACGGCCGTGGCCGCCGATCGAGCGGCCGGCGCCACCTGGGCCGAGATCGTCGCCGTGCTCGACGTCAGTGCCGACACCGTGGTCTGCCGCTACCACACCTGATCAACGACTAAGCACACCATGGCCGAGCAGGGCATCCCCTTGGTCGGCTTGCCCCTTCACAGGCTGCGGGCGGTGATGTCCCCGTTGGAGGTGGTGGCGTGGATGTCGAGTTCGGTGGTGCCGTCGTTCTTGAGGGCGTTGGTGATGCGGCCGTGGCTGGTGCCGGCGTCCAGGGCGGCCGAGACTCCGCCGGCGGCGATGATCGAGATGTCGCCGGACTGGGTGCGCAGCACGACTCTGCCGCCGGTGGCCTCGGCGATCCGGATGTCACCCCGTGCGGTACTGATCTCCGCGGGACCACCCAGCCGGCCGACCTCGACGTCACCGTCGACCGCGGTGAGCCGGACGCCGGCGGCCTCATCGATCGTGATCCGGCTGTAGGCGCCTTCGAAGGCGACGTCGCCGAGCCGCCCGACGGTCCGGAGTTCGGCGCTGGCCGCCTTGGCCTCGATGCGGGAGCCGGCGGGCAGCTTGACCGTCACCTCGATGGATCCGGACGGGCCGAGGTACTGGTTCTTCTCCGGGGTCTCGATCCGCAGGACGCCGTCGGCGTACGCGACCGTGGTCTGCTCCGCCGCCTTCACATCACGGCTCTTGGAGGCGTTCGCGGGCAGGACCTCTACCTCGGTGTCGGCCCGGTCAGAGGCGATGAACTCAACGCGTCCCGCGGGGATGTTCAGGACGGCGGAGATCGGGGCGGGGATGTCGAACTTCTGCATCATGTACTCCTTGTGCTGCGTTGTTGTCGATTTTGCGAGACCCGTTCCGGCGTGGCGCTCATGGGCTTCCACGAGCGCCGCATCAGGGCCAGGGGTGAGCTGTCCAGTTCGCGGCCCCGAGGCCGCAATCGCTGAATCGTTCATGCGTCGACCATCGCCGACCGCACTGATACCGGGCTGTCGCCGTCCTGACGCCGCCGCTGACGCACGGGTCCCGGGCGTAGCCGCCGAGGTGGTTTCGGGGTTGGGCTGAGCCAGGCCCACTCGGTTGGGACGGTGGGTTTGAGGACGTTGCCTGCGGTGCCCGCTCGTTGATGAGCCCGGCTGCCGCCACGGCCCCGTCTACTCGGCTGCCCCGGCCTGCCCGCCGCAGAACGCCGCCTTGACGAGCCCGTCCAGCATCTTCGGATACTTGGCGAAGTCGAATGCGGCGTCGCCGGCGGTCAGCGAGGCGGTCAGGGTCTTGCTGCCGTCAGGCGTGCTGTACATCAGCGCCGCGTAGCCCCCCGGCGGGTTGCCATTGTGGTTGAGAACGGTGCCGCAGGTCGGGCCCAGGTCCTGCACGAACATTCCGAGGCCGTAGCGGCCGTAGAGGGGGTCGCTCTCCGGGTGCGGCTTACGCATCTCGGCCAGCAGCTCGGCCGGCAGGAGCTGGCCGCCGTTCAGCGCGGAGAAGAACGTGTGGAGATCCCTGGTGGTCGAGATCATGTCACCGGCGCCGGCTACCAGGGAGAGGTTCTGGCGGGAGACGTCGGCCACCTTCCACTGACCGGCGTCCTGGTAGCGGAAGTAGCCGTGGGCGTACGGCCTGGGCAGCTGCGTGCGATTGCCCGGCACCACGGTGCCCTTCAGCCCGAGCGGCCCCAGAATCCGCCGCTTCAGCTCCGCGTCGAACGAGCGGCCGGTGACCTTCTCGATCAGCAGCCTGGCCAGCGTGTAGTTGGTGTTGGAGTAGCTCCAGTCCTTCCCCGGCTCAAACCGCGCCGGCTTGGACAACGCGAACCGCACCAGCTCCTCCGGCCGGTACGAGTGGAACCGGTTGTCCAGCCACTCCTTGCCCGTCGCGGGGAGCCCCGGAACCCATGTCCCGTCGGGGTCGGAGTCGCCGGTGTAGTTGAACAGTCCGCTGGTGTGCTGCAGCAGCATCCGCACCGTGATCCGCCGGTCCAGCCCGAGCTTGGGCAGGTAGCCGGCCACCGGGGCGTCCAGCCCGATCTCGCCCTCGGCCACCAGCTGCAACACCACGGTCGCATGGAAGGTCTTGGTGACGCTGCCCACCCAGAAATGCCCGTTCGTCGGCGGCTTCGCGCTCGCGTCCAGCTTGCGCACCCCGGCGCTGCCGACCCACTCGCCCCGCTGATCGTGCACGCGCAGCTGCACCCCGAGGAAACCGGCATCGACGAACGCCTGGATGGCCTTCTGCAGCTCCGGGCGGTCCTGTCCCACGGCGGCCGTCGGCGCGACCACGCGGCTGTCCGCGGCGGCCGCTGCAGGTGTGGCCGCCCCGGCCAGCAGCGCGGCCGCCAGCGCCGTGACCGCCACGCGCCGGGAGGCGTGCGGCGTCCGGGCCCTGTTGTCTTTGGGGGCATGGGGGGATTCACTCATGGTCGATCCTCTTTTCGCGATAGTACGTGTTTTGCGCAGCTCGAAAGCTATGTTGCATTCGGAATTCCGTCAATCGCGAAAATGCACTTATCCCAGGTGAATGGTCACATTTTGGAGCAATGACGCTGAGCTCGAATGCAAGACACTGTTGCAATGACTGGCGGCGAAGACAACACTGGCGGCATGCCAGGAGCACGATTGACCCAGCAGGAGCGCGAGCGCATCGCGTCCGGGCTCGCCGACAAGCTCTCCTACGGCGAGATCTCCAGGCGGCTCGACCGGCCGACCTCGACGATCACCCGGGAGATCACACGCAATGGCGGACCCAACGACTACCGGCCCCAGCAAGCACACCAGGCGACGATCCAGCGAGCCCGGCGCGGCACACCGGCACCCCCACATGCGGACACACCGCCGGTCGCCACAATGGAACAGGAGATCCTCGAGATGGCGGTCAGAGCGGGGATGCCGAGGACAGCCGCGCGCGTGCACCACGACCTGGCGCTGTCCGAGGACGGCAGGCGCACCGCAGCCGAGCTGACCCACAGGCTGAGGGTCAGTCCGGCCTCCGTCTCCGTCGCCGTGAACTTCCTGGTCCAGCAGGGATTTGTGCGTCGCGAGCGCGATCCGCGGCGGCGTCGCGACATCTACGTGATCGACGACGACGCCTGGTACAACGCGATCATGACCAGCGAGCGGCAGACACTCCAGACGGCGCGGGCCACGATGGCGGTGGCCGAGACCTACGGGCTCGACACTCCCGTGGGACAACGGCTGGCCAAGACAGCGGCGTACCTGGAACGCGTCAGCCTGGACATCATGGAATCGGCCGACCGCTGGCGCACCCTCCTGGCGTGACAGGACTCCAGCGAACCCACGTGGCGATCCGGCTGACCAGTTCCCGCAGGATGGCCGACTTCGGTTCGAGGTAGATCGTTTCGATTTCCCAGCGCTGGTGGTAGAGGACGATGAAGTCACGGGCGGGGTAGCGGCGCTGGTCGAGCAGGGTGGTGATCAGCCGGTAGCGGACGGTTCGCCGGTTGCCGCCGGAGAGGGTGACGGTGATGTGGGCGACCCGGATCGCGTCCGCCCAGCATGCTGGTCCACGACCCGTCGGGCAATGTGGCCAGCCGGCTGTTCTTGCAGCGGATCAGCAGGTCCCTCGCAGCGCTGGCGATCGCCGTGACGAGGGCTTTGACCGCGAGGTTCCGGTTGGCCGGCAGCACCATCCCCGCTCGCAGGCAACCGAACAGGGCGGGCGCATAGCGGGTCTCGCCGGTCGTGAACGGGCCGAAGGTCGCCGCGAGCACGGTACGGGTGCCGCACACGACCCCGGCCGGCAGCCGGACCAGGGGATAGCCCGACCCGCCGTGCGAGCCGCTTTGATGCCTGTACGGGGCCAGGTTCGCCGGGCTGTCGGGCACCGACATCGTGGTGCCGTCGAGCGCGCAGACCAGATGCCCCCGCCACCGCAGCGCACCCGCCGGCCAGTCGCGATTTCCGCCAGGCAACATTCTCTGGCGCTGCGGGAGGACGGCCGCGTCATCACGTGGGGCCCAACCTGCCTGCGAACCTGACGGTGCCCGCCGAAGCGCAGTCCGGTGTCACCTCGACATCCCCGCTGAGGCGCAGTGCGGGGTGAGCGCCATCTCGTGTGGGTACCTTTGCTTGTCCGTGCTGTGACGGAACGCCGAGACTGAGTCATCTCGGCCGCGGGCACGCCGTCGATGATCCGTTCGATGCCGCCTGTGGAATCCGCACGCTGAAGGCCGGCGAAAACGATCCCGCTCACCTCGGATGAGCCCGGCAGAGGCGCGTCGGGCGCAACCCACACCCTCAGGTACATCAGCGCGCCAGATCCTGGCGGGCCAGTATCCCGGCGGCGGCGATCTCCGCAGGCGAATCAACTGACTTCGCGGCCCTGCCGTCTCAATGTCACCTTCGACGAGTCGTACGCCATCGCGCCCCTCTAGTATCGGGATCTTCCCTGACATGACAAGGACGCAACGTATGAACGAGGCCGAACTTCGCGGGGCAGCGCGATGACTTTGCTCGTAGGGCGCTATCGGCTGTTATCGGAGCTCGGCCAAGGCGGCATGGGCACGGTCTGGCAGGCGATGGACGAACTGCTGCGCCAGGAGGTCGCCATCAAGGAGGTCCGGCTGCCCCCGGACCTCGACGAGGCATCGCGTACCGAACTGACCGAACGCACCCTCCGCGAGGCGAGGGCCGCGGCGCGCCTGCGTTCGCATCCGTCGATTGTCACCATTCTCGACGTCGTCCTCGACAACGGGCGGCCGTGGATCGTCATGGAGCTGGTACGCGGCCGTTCGCTGGACCGGGCGGTACGCGATGACGGCCCGCTGCCGGTACGCCAGGTGGCCTGGATCGGCCTGCGCATGCTGGACGCCCTCGGGGCCGCGCATGCATCGGGCATCCTGCACCGGGACGTCAAGCCGGCCAACGTCATGCTCACCGACGACGGGCGGGTGCTGCTGACCGACTTCGGCATCGCGACCGTCGCCGGGGATGCCGCGCTCACCCAGACGGGGTTGCTGACCGGTTCGCCCGGCTATATCGCCCCTGAGCGCCTGCGCGGCGAGTCCGATGGGCCGCCGGCGGATCTGTGGTCGCTCGGCGTCACATTGTTCACCGCGGTGGAGGGCAGTGCTCCGTTCGCCCGTGCGAACTCGGCCGCGATCATGGCCGCCGTCCTCATGCAGGAACCCGCGCCGCCCCGGCTGGCGGGCCCGCTCGGCCCTGTGCTGGCCGCGATCCTGGAGAAGAACCCGGTACGCCGCTGCCCACCGGACCGGGCGGCCGAGTGGCTGAACGCCATCGCGCAAGGCGCCCCGACGACCGGTCCGGCCGTGCAAGGCCGCCCCATGGCCGGCCCGACCTTGAACCGCCCGGCCTTGAACCGGGAGCATTCAGAGCAAGCCGCCTCCGGTCACCGGCACAAGCGCCGCCGGACACCGATCGTTGTGGGGGCCGCGATTGCCGTGGCGCTGGTCGCGACGGCGGGCGCGGTGGTCCTGGTACAGGTCCTGCCGGACCGTAGCGCCACGATCGGCAGCCCGGTCACCTCCCGTGCCACCTCCTCGGCGTCCAGCTCGTCCAAGGCACAGGTCCTCTTCAAGCGCGACATCGAGGCGTGCAAGCTGCTGACCACAGCCAAGGTGAGCGTGTTGTTCGACCGTCCGATGAAACGCGATGCGTTCGTGGTCACGGCCTCCTGTAGCTGGGTCAACGCGGCGGACATGACGCGTCTGAACATCCAGGTGGTTCGTCTGAACACCGTCTCATTGGCTCACACCAGCCAGCAGGAGGCGGTCAAGTCCCTGAAGAGCCGGAAGAACCACACCCCGGGGTCGAGCCTCCGCAAGGGCCCGAACGTGGGCGACGAGGCGTACACCTTCGCCAACCAGGAAACCGCGTTCGGCGCGATGATGTACTACACCGAGATCCACTTCCGCATGACGAACGTGTGGGTGAGCATCACCAGCCAACGCCGCCGACCTGGAGCCACCACCACCGATCAGGTGGCTCAACTCGTCGCGGCGGCCATCAACAAGCGCCGCTGACCCTCTCACCCGACTGGCAACGAAGCCGTCGCCCCGCCGAACGCCGCTGTCGGTGGACCTGCCCAGCACACTTGCGACGTTGGCGCCGGCATCGGGGCGGAGTTGAAGGTGGTGCGGGGCACGCTGGGGCATGTCAGCATCGTGAGACGTGAATCCACGACCCGGTCAGGCCGCGCGGACCGGTAGTGGGCGGTGAGTTGCGTGGAAGGCGTTGCTCCAGGCCTGCCGCCAGGGCCAGTGCCGGGGCAGGCGGAAGGCCACGCGTCCTGGGGCCTCGCTGACACCGCCCGCGCACGATCCCGCCTGACGGCCGAGCACCCTCGAGACGTCATAGCACTCGCACGGCGGAACCATCGCGGTGCCCGGTCCTGATCAACGACAGGCCGAACCAATCGGCGGGTCGGACACCGTCCTCGTGGCGGCGGTATCTGGGCCGTGCGGCCGCAATCTTCGTGGCCGTTGACGCTTTCGTTCGCGGGGCCGCTCAGCGGGGCCGGGGAAGGCCGAGTTTCTCCCGCAGTTCCACCAGCCCTCGTGTGCGTCGCTCGTCCCGCCAGTCCTCGACATGGGTGTAGAGCGCGAGTACCAGCCTGCGCCCGCGCTCGTACCGTTCGTCGCTCCAGGTCTTCAGGCGTTCCAGTCCCGCGTGGACCGGCCCGAAGTCCGCGGGGAACAGATGGAGACCGATGTCAACGAGCGCGGGACGGCTGACCTCCTTCAAAGAGAGGGCGGACTCGAAAGGCTGCCGCACTACGTCGCCCTCGCTCACGCCGCTGTGCTCCATCTGGTCATGGACGAGGTCCAAGCTGAACGCCTCGCCCGCCAGCAACTCGCCGTACCGGACGGTGACCCAGGGGTGCAGCCCCGCGTTTCCGCCTCTGGCCGGGTGGGACTTTCCGGCCGCGTACTGGAGCACTTCACCCGCCTGGTCCTTTTCGTCCTGGCTGATGAGTATGTGCCCTTCGAGGAAGGCGGCGTAGCCGGCGAACAGGCTGTCGCACATCGTTCGCGCGTACTTCAGCGGCTCCAGCGCCGCGGCCGGCTCGCCGCTTTGGAGCAGGAGGTTGCCGAGGAAGAGGGCGGCGAGGTCCCCGGTCTCCATGCCCTTGTGGACGTGAGCGGCCTGCTCGAAGCCTTCCCTGGCCGTGTCCGGGTCGCCGGTGAGCTGGGCCGCGAGGCTCCGAAGGAGCACCCGATCCGAGTCCAGGGACAGGTAGGCCGGGAGATCCGGAGCGAGCATCACGGCGGCCAAGGGGCCGAGCCAGGGATCTTCTCCCGCGGCCACCTGCTCCAGCCATGTCCGGTTGGAGGCGCCGAGCCCGTTCTCGCCGAGTTCGATGCCCGCCAGCGCCATGGCAGCGTGCCCGGACACGGTGGTACGTCCCGTGCCGGCGATCGTGGTCAGCAGGGCCCGCGCTTGCGGAGCGTCACGCCCTGTAGGCCGCCAGCCCGCGTTCGACCTCATCCGGCACTGGGCTCAGGGGGTCGGGGGGAAGCGGAAGGGCCCCTCCGTGGGAGTCCAGCAGGGATTGATCGGTCATGTGGCTGCTTTCTCGCAGGAGAGTTTCGCGCGATCATGCCCCGAGCGACCGACACTTGATCGCGGACGGTCAGAAACGGTGGGCCGGCACGACCACCCTCCGGACACGAGTACCAGTGGCGTCGCTGGGCCGTGCACGCTCCCCGGCAGCGCAAGAGGTGAGGCTGGCACTACCAGTGATCAGGGTGCCGACAGCAATGCCGCTCGTTGCGGCCCAATCTAGGGTTTCGAGCGTGACGTTTTCTCGCGCGACAGCGACCGGCGGGCTCGCCCCTGGCTGCCTTGCCACCGCGTTCCCCGCCGAAGCCGCGGCCGCGCAAACCGTGGCCCGCGGTACCGTGGTCTCCTCGACTCAGGTGGAGACACCACGCTGTACCGGGGCGATGTGGCCTCGGTGAACGAGAAATCCACCGATCGCGCCGCGGCGTTGCTGTTCGCGGGGGCCGGGCATGCGGTGTCTGCCCCTGACTATCTCGGCCTGGGCACGGGGCCCGGCCATCACACCTACGCGGACCCGCTGAAGGAGCTGCTGACCGCGCTCGACTCCACCTGCGGCTGGAAGCCGGACGTTCCGGTGGTGGCCGCCGGCTTCACGGGGAATCGGGCTTGATCCGTCCGGTCCCAGTCATGTCCTCAGAAACGATTCCAGGGATCAACCAAGGCCGGTACCTCCGAATCACTCAGAATCGAACATCATGAAGATGCAGAGAATGGCGATGATCGCGGGCCCTCTCGGGCTCGTGGCAGTGTTGGCCGGGTGCGGCACCACCGGGTCGCTGGATGAGGACGCCGTGTCGTACGACGTCACCGACGAGGTGGCGGCGCTGCACGTCGAAGCCGATTCCGGGACCGTCGACGTGGTCGAGTCGGATCGTCGGGGCATCCGCGTCACGGAGCGGCTGAACTGGCGCAAGGACAAGCCGAAGACCAGCCACAAGGTGCAAGGTGACACGCTGGAGCTGACGTTCACCTGCCCCAACACGTGGGGCTGGGGCGCCATAGGCACGTCCTGCGACGTGAGCTACCAGGTCGAGGTGCCCAGGGGACTCCGCGTCAAGGTGGGCTCCGACTCGGGGAACCTGACGCTGAAGAACCTGTCGGGCGAGCTGGAAGCCACCACCGACTCCGGGGCGATCCAGGCCAGTGAGTTGACGGGCAAGCAGGTCGTCACGAAGACCGACTCGGGCGACATGAACCTGGCCTTCGCCGGGCAGCCCGACCAGGTCACGACCACCACGGATTCGGGTAAGACCGTGATCCAGGTGCCACAGGGGCCGTACAACATCGTGACCAAGACGGACTCCGGCAACCAGGACATCAAGGCCGCGAGTGTCCCCTCGGCCCAGCGTACGATCAAGCTGTCCAGCGACTCCGGGGACATGGAGGTCATGACGCCCTGATGGGCGCCTCCGAGAGGCTGTCGTGCGTCTGATGCGGACATCTCGCACCGGACGCGATCGTGCCGAACGAGGTGGTGAGGAGGCCAGCAGGATGGGTGGGGTGGCGTCCACACGCAGCCGGTGCTGCGGGTTGGGAATGGGCGTGGGCTGCCCCAGCAACCGGCGATCCGGGCCAGCGCGGGCGGGCTGCACCTCATGTCCCTGGCCCGCGGCGCCTGCCGGCGCAGGAGCGAGGCATACTCCGTGTAGTCGGCGACCGGCAGGTGGGAATCCTGGCAGAACACCGGCGTACTGACCCTCACCTCCTCGTCTCTCTCGGCGTTCGCCGCCTGGTACGGGCCGCCGGTGTCGATGGCCACCAGCAGCTGGGCGAGTTCCGCCCAGTTGGGGTTGTAAAGTCCGGCGAACGCCAGCCTGGCCTGGAACGGCGGCCGGGACGGGATCCTGGTCAACGTCGTGGCGCCGGGCTTCACCCTGACCGACAGCCGCCCCGACATTCCGGCGTTCGTCACCGACGCCCTCGCCGCCGCCACCCCCACCCCCACCCCCACCCACAGGCTTTCCACCTCCGACGACGTGGCCAACCTCATCGTCTTCCTGGGCTCGGGAGCCAACGGCAACCTCACCGGCGAGGTGATCCGGGACGGCTCCGCCGCCGCACGCGCACCACACATCGGCGGATAGAAGCCTCAACCTCTCCACCACACGAGCGGGCGTGGGAGCGGTTCGCCCAGGTCACCCCGCTACTCAGTAACAGCGCTCCGAGGCTTTGCGGTGAAAGCACTGGGTGTGCCCCTGCGGGATGAGGTGGCGCTGGTGCGGCCCAGATCCAAGGTCGAGTTGTACGCGGTGATCCGTCGCGATTCTCGCGCTGGGATGTCCATCCGGCAATCCAGAGTGAGACGTCGCGCGGATAGGGGCGTCTGCCGGGTGAGGATGTGACACAGGCACGGAGCCTCAAGATCACGTAGTATCGATTTCCTGGATCCGGCGGGCGGTCCCGCCGCGGCGCTCGCCGCCCTGCGGGCCGCCGACTGGTCCTGCTACGACCTCGGGCGCGACATCGTGCCCCTGCGGGAGGCGCTCGCTGACACCAACGCGACCGGCGTGTGGGACCCGTTCGGCGCCGACAGCGAGCCGAACGCCGACCAGGTGGGAGAGGCATTCGTGCAGCTCTCCCTCAGCGAATGCCTCACGCGAGAGGGCGACGCCGCGGCGGGGGACGCGGCGCTTTCGAGCGCCTTGAAGACCGCACGCGAGATGAACGACCCGCTGCTGGAGGGCCGTGTGCTCCTCGCGATGGGTCAGTACGGCGAGGCTTCCGGCGTCATCGCGAGTGCGGGAGCCCATGCCTGGCATGCCAAGGACAGGCCATCGCCCAGCTGGCCCGCCGCTGCCCGGCGCGGCGGGAGATGGGGAGGACTATCGGCGAATGCCTGGCCACCGATCATGGGGGACTGGATCGGTGGTCTGCGCCGAGAACTTCTCGATCGGATCCTCATCGTCAACGCCCGCCACTTACGGTGCAGATTGATCTGTACGGCTCATTCGGCGGCAGATAGAGCTGCCACTCCCGCCGAGTGAGCGAACGCCCCGCGACTCCACAGACCGCCCGTACAAGGTCACCTGGAACGTTCAGCTGCCACAACTGCGCCTCACCGTCGACACCGACCGCCAGCATCGTCCCCTCGGGGGCGAAAGCAAGCCCGGAGACACTGTCGTGCTGGGTGTTGAACTCTTGAACGAGTCCCCGAGTCACCGGATCCCACAGGCGGACCACCTTGCCCCAACCCGCTGAGGCCAGGATGGAGCCGTCCGGGCTGAAGGCGAGCGCGAACACCCCGTTGCTGTGGGCGTTGAGCTCTCCTTGCGGCCGTCTGGTCGCCGCGTTCCACAGGCGAACGGTGCCGCGAGCGTCGCCGGTGGCCAGTACGGTCCCGGTGGGGTTGAAGGCCATCGCGTGGACGCTGTCGACGTGGCCGCTGAGTTCGCCGACCTGACGTAGCGTCGCCGGGTTCCACAGCGGGACGGTCTCGCTCTGACCGCCGACGGCCAGGATCGAGCTGTCCGGGCTGAAGGCGAGCGCGTAGGCCGAAGAGCCAGGCGCCTTGAGGGCGCCGATCAGCCGGCGAGTGCGGAGGTTCCATAGCTGTATCGAGGAGCCGTCACCGACCGCGAGCATCGAGCCGTCAGGGCTGAAGGCGATCACGTCGATCATTGTCTCGTCACTGGGGAATGAGTCTCCGGGCCGCCAGGTCGCCGTATCCCGCAGTTGTGCTTTCGAGCCACCGGTGGCCAGCATGGAACTGTCCGGGCTGAAGTCCAGCGCCCCGATGCGATCAGCCTTGGCGCCAAGGACGCCGACCTCGGCGCCGGTGGCGGGATCCCACAGTTGAACGCCTCCGCGCAGGCTGCTGCCGGTGGCCAGGAGCGAGCCGTCGCGGGGATAGGCGAGGACGCTGACGGAGCCGTTGCCGATCTTGATCGTCCTGGCCGGCCGCCAGGTGGACGCTGCCCACAGGGGAACATCCGGCTAGGCCCCGAGCTTGCAAAAGCGAAGCCAGGCCGGCCGGCCCCCCGCGATGTCCTGAGCGCGGTGTTCGATGCGGGGAACCTCAAGCTGAATCCGTTCTTCGAGAGCCCGGTGGTTACGGAGCCCGGCAAGACCGCTCCGGCCGTCTCGGTGGGCAGCGGTAAGAGCGGACATATCGAGCTCTACAAGGGGTACTTCGGCGAAGAGCCGGCGGCACTCCACACCTACATGAACCCGCCCAAGCCACTCAGCGACCCTGACGGGCGCATGCTCATCCTGCTCCACGAACTGGCGCATCTCATGGGCACGCTACCGGGAAACGAAGACTTCAAGGACATCAGGGAGAAGCTCGTCTATCCGTTCAACGCGCAGATCGTCCGTGACTGCGTCAAGAATCACTGACCCGACTGCCAAGCCGGTCACCGGCATGGAGGTCATCGCTGTAATCATAGGAGGTTCAGGTCGTCACGTTGCATACTGCGGGCGTCCGGTGGGCCGGTAGACCTGGAGCGTTATGCCCTTCGGGAAAGTGCGCGAGTCGACCAGGTCGAGCGCGATGTCCGGGCCGGAGTCAGGGAACAGCCGCGTGCCCTGCCCGACGACCACCGGGACGATGAGCAGATTCATCTCATCGACAAGGTCGTTCTCCAGCAGCCAGCGGACCAGTCTGCCACTGCCGTGCACCTGTAGCTCACCTCCCGGCTTGTCCTTCAGCTCTGCGATGGCGGCCGCGACGTCTCCGGACAGGACGGTCGTGTCCGCCCATCGCGATTCGGTGAGCGTGGTCGATGCCACATATTTGGGCCGCGTGTTCAAGGCATCCGCGACGGGGCCGCTGCCCAGATCCATCGTCCCCCAGTAGCCGGCAAAAAACTCATACGTCCACCGGCCGAACAGGAACGCGTCGGCACGCTGGTAGATCTGGTTGACGAGCGTTCCGGCCTGGTCGTCAAAGTGCCCCAGAGCCCACCCGTCGCGCTTGAATCCGGCCATGCGCTCCTCCTTCGACGGGCCGTTTCCCTGCATCACACCGTCGACGGAGACTTGCGTGGTGGTCGTCAGTTTCATGATCGTGGTTCTCTTTTCGCTGGTCTGGTCGTCGGCCGGTTCGACCGTACTGATTTCACGGATGGTAACGCGGGTAGCGCTCTCGGCTACCGGACATCAGGCGACTTCGTGGCCTGGACCGGCTGTTCGACTCACCGACCGCGCTGCGCTTCAGTTCCTTCCACGCGCTGCCGCCTGGCACGGCTTCAACCTCGCCGCCCCAGGTGCGGTGGGAGGTGGAGATAGCCGACCCTGCCGCCTCCTGGTCACGGCCGCCGTCGACCGTTATCTCGACCGGACCGGGCGTCAGGACCGGTGACGAAGCCGTCCAGGAGAACCGAGTTAGTCGCGATGATTCGATTCATGACGTTCACCTTGTGCTACGAGCTCGCCGGCGAACAGATGCAAATGTCACCCGGCGAACAGTGAGTTCCGCCAGTTGTCCGCGTACTCCTTTGAGCCGTTAGCTGGGGTCACCCCAGGAGCGTCTGAGGGCCTACGACGCGGGCTAGGTGTGACTACACCACGCCCACCGCACACCGCTGTGAAGGGCCGGCCGGACAGGACGTTCGCGCAGTTCGCCCGCGACTACGCCGGCCAGCTCAGCGGGTCACACTGCGGGAGGGAGCCGACGGCGCGGGGGTCAGTCCGATGGGTGCAGTCGTAGCCACAACTCGGCACGTTCGACATGAAGCTCCCGCCCGAGCTGCCGATACGCCTCGCCCATCAGGCGTACGGCCGCGCGATCATAACTCGTCAGCGACTTGAGCACGCACAGCGCCGAGCCAGGATAGCCATCGGCGAGGAATCGCCCGGCCAGCGGCCCGTAGTCATCGGAGTCCCACGGGCGGTCCACCCGTACGGTGCCGGGCGCGAACGCCGCCGCGTCGGCGAGCACGCCGATGCCGTCGCCGGTCGGCTCGTACCGCCATCCCTGAGGGACCGCCGGACGGATCGCCCGCTTCGAGCGGGCCCCTGCCGTGATCTGCGAGGAGCCGAGGTCGGGGCGCAGGTCGAGGGCGCGGCACACCGCCGCCCAGCGCGTGTCCTCGGCAGGAGACTTCCGCCCGCTCCCAGGCCCGCCCCAGTTCGCCACACTGCCGACGAGCAGGTTCTCCAGCGCCTCTTTGGTGTTGTCGCCGAGCCAGACCGCGCGATCGTCGACCGGCGCGAACGACACACACAGGTGGTCCTCCGCATCCACCTCCGGAGCTAGCACCGCCCACCCGTAATGCAGCGCGTCACCACCGTTCCAGCAGAAGGGGAGGATTTCGAGCGGCTGAAAGTGGTAGGCGAGTTCGCCGCACAGAGCCTGCGGATCGTCGCTGCCGGGCGGCTGGCCGAGAAGACTCGGGTCGATGTCCCCGCAGAAAAGGTCACCACCCCGGTCGATCCACTCCGCGTAGCGCCACACGTCCGGATCTTTCGGGTCCAGCTCGTCCATGAGGAACTCGACCAGCGAGACGAACGTGCCAGGCAACTGGAATGTTCGATGCAGAGGGTGGTGCAAGACGACCTCCAGACTGATCGTGATCTTGTAGGAAGCGTAGAGCAACGCGCCTGGGCGAAACGGGGAGAGCCACGAACCGACCCGACCTGAGAGAATCGCGGGCGTGACCGGCGTCCTGCAGCCGCCCACTGACCCGCTGGCCGCTTTCCCCGCCCATCGCAGCGAGATCCGCATCGGCTACGCCCGCGTCTCCACCGCCGGGCAGAACCTCGAACGCCAACTCGACACGCTCAAGGCCGCCGCGCGGCCGCACCGGCGGCCGACCCACCGTCATTACCCGCAGAAGCCGGAGCGCCAGCAGATACGCCCCAGGTCCTGCGGCTAGAGAGGCCAAAGAAGCCCAGTGGAACTAGCTCGTCGACGGCGGTCGACAGGTAGCGGCTGTTCCACAGCGCGACGGACTGGATCAGGCGAGCAACCGGTCGACCAGCCCGTCGAGGTAGTCAGGGGTGAGCGGGCCCGCGCCGAACAGGACGCGCATGTAGATCGGCGCCAGGAGATGGTCCAGCACCTCCAGTACGTCAGGCGGGTCCTCGCCACGGTCGCGGGCGCGGTCGAGCACGGCCTGCAACTGCCTGGTGCGGTCAGCCAGGAGCTCGTCGCGCGCCTGAAGGCCCTGCTGGCCCTCGCCTGACAGCGCGAGAGTCAGCCGCACCAGCGCCAGGCCATCGGGTCCGGTGACCTCGCGGGCCACGTTGGCGGCGTGGGTCCGCAGGTCGCCGGCCAGGCTGCCGGTGTCAGGCATCGGCGACTGCGCGTTGAGCCGGGTCAGCAGCACATCGCTGAGCAGCGCTTGAAGGTTGCCCCACCGGCGGTAGAGGCTGGTGTCGGCCACGCCCGCGCGGGCCGCGATGTCGCCGACGGTGAAGTTTCCGTAGCCACGCTCGCTGACCAGGTCGGTAACGGCCTGGTGCACTGCCGCGCGGACCCGGGCGCTGCGCCCGCCGGGCCGCCTGGCCCGCCCCTGCTCATCCATACCCCCACCTTAACGCAGTCGAGACTTGCGTTAGAGCCTACGAGGGTCTATGTTAACGCAGTCATTAACTGCTTTTAGGAGGGATGTGCGTGAAAGCGTTGCTCACCCTGACCTGTGCAGGTCAGTTCATGGTGCTGCTCGACAACACGATCGTCGGCGCTGCCCTGCCCGACATGCAGCAGCGGCTCCACACCGGGCTGACCGGCCTGCAGTGGATCGTCGACGCCTATGTGCTGCTGGTGGCCATGCTGCTGCTGTCGGGCGGCGTCTTCGCCGACCGGTTCGGCCGCAGGCGGGTGTTCCTGGCCGGGGTGGTGGTGTTCACGGCCGCGTCGGTGGTGTGTGCGCTCGCGCCGTCGATCGGCTGGCTGATCGCCGGGCGGGTGCTGCAGGGCGTCGGGGCCGCGGCGCTGAGCCCCGCCTCACTAGCGCTGCTCGCCGCCGCGTATCCCGCCCCGAGGGAGCGCGTCAGAGCGATCGGGTTGTGGGCCGGGTTCAGCGGCATCGGCCTGGCCGCCGGACCGCTGGCGGGCGGGATCCTGGTGGAGTCCTTCGGCTGGCCCGCCATCTTCCTGGTCAACGTCCCCATCGGGGCGGTCCTGCTGCTGGCCGGGCTGCGCGTGCTGGGGGAGTCCCGCAACCCGAGCGCGCCGCCGATCGACGTCCCCGGCACGGTCCTGTCCGCCGCGGGCGTGGGCGCTGTGACCTACGGCCTGATCGAGGGCGGTTCCCGAGGCTGGACCTCGCCGGTGATCCTGGGCAGTTTCGCCGCCGGACTGGCGCTCCTGGCCGCGTTCGTCGTGGTCGAGGGTCGTGTGTCGACGCCGATGCTGCCGCTCCGGCTGTTCCGTCAGCGGCTGTTCACGGTGTCCAACACGGCGATGGTCGTGGTCGGGTTCGCACTGATGGGGTCGTCGTTCTTCTTCTCCCAGTTCTTCGTCTACGTCCAGGGCGCTTCGATCTTGGTCGCCGGACTGCGGACCCTGCCCGTCTCGCTGGCCATGGTGATCGTCAGCCCGTACGCGGGCCGGTTCGCGGCCAGGTACGGCTTCCGCGTCGTCGTCAGCATCGGCCTGGCGCTGGCCGGGCTGGGGCTGCTGGCGCTGGGCTTCGTCCACGCCGATACCGGCTACGGGAACGTGTGGTGGCGGCTGGCGGTCGTCGGCATCGGGTTCGCTCTCACCATGTCGCCGCTGACCGGGGCCGCAATCCAGGCGGTCAGCCCGCAGGAGGGCGGTCTCGCCTCGGGCGTCAGCAGCACCACCCGGCAGATCGGCGCGGTGCTCGGCGTGGCGGTGCTCGGGGCGATCGTCCACACGCGGGAGTCCGGCGGCGCCTCCTTCGAATCCGGCCTCAACAGCGCCTTCCTCGCGGCGGGGGCCATGACGCTGGCCTGCGCCGTATTCACCGGCCTGTGGCTGACCGCAGCCCGGACGCCGAGGGGCATCCAGGTCGAACAGTCAGGAGGCCAAGCAGTCAGTGAGCCGCCGCTGACAGCTCCTCCCAGCCGGCCGTCGCCCCCTATGACGAATGCCGACGGGAGAAGGTAACAGGTCCGGTCTCCTGCGGGAATCCAGACACTGTTCGAAAATGTCAGAAGGCCGTCTACCTGAGCATTCGCGATGACGCGACATCATTCATCACCGGTCGGCGGCTGCTCGGGCGGATAGTCGATCCGCTGGAAGCAGGGGCTGGCGTGCCTCAGCTGAGGTCGCTGACCTCGTGCTTCTTATGCTGGTGGGTTATCGGTAGTGTGGTCGGACGGGCGAGAGAGGCCGGAGGGAGACCGCCGGTCGCGGACGGGTCCTGCACGGAAGCCGTCCTAGGTACCAGGGCAGCGCTTGCCTCCGCTGCTGCGTGTGCCACTTCAGGCAGCACCGTGGCGTACAGATCGGAAGTCATCGCGAGGCTGGAGTGGCGCAGCATAGCAGAGGTGATCTTCATGTCGTTGCCCGCCGCGAGCGACAGCGTTGCCGCGCCGTGACGAAGGTCGTGCAGCCGGATGGGCGGCAGGCCGGCTGTGAAAGAGCCGTGTGAAGCGGTGACTCACCGCATCAGGGTTGAGCTCTGAGCCGTCTTCTCTGGTGAAGATGCGACCACTGTCCTGCCACGCGGAGCCCCATTGCTGCTTTTCTCGAATTGCCGTGCGCGGTGCGTGTGCAGGGCAGCGAGGGTACCCCTGTCGAGGCGACCACACCGTCGGAGGACTCGGTCTTCGGATCTCCCTCTTCGACCTGGCCGTCTAGGACTATGAGCTGCTTGGCCACCGACAGCACACCCTCATCGAGGTCAAGATCGATCCAGCGGACGCCGCACGCCTCGCCACGGCGCAAACCACGGAAGGCGACCAGATGGAACAAGGCGTAGAGCCGGTCGGCTATGGCGTGGTCGAGGAACGTGCCGAGCTGGGCGGGTGTCCACACCATGACGGGGGAAGGGCGCAGGTCGGTGAGACCCCAGACATGAAAAGGGGTGGTGCGCGGACGAGCAGGATCGGCTCGGAGTGTTCGCAGGCGTTCCTCGAAGGCCTGGTTGAACGCCTCGACCCGGGTTTTGGTCCACACCATACCCTTGGCTCTCTTGCCTGGACCCAGACTTACCAGGGAAGCGGCGTTGAAGGTGACCAGATGCTCGCGCATGGCGTCGGCGAGCACGGTCTGGATCGTGGCCTTGACCCGTTGTTTCGTCGTGTGCCCGGTCAGCCGTTTATGTCGCATGGACCTGCGAGTCTCTAGGTCGTCGGACTTGCGGGCCGCCATGATGTCGGCGTTCTTCTCATCGATATGGGTGAAAACTCGCTCGACGGTGCCGGCGAAAATGCGATCCAGCCGGACCTGGTCGAGGATCTCGCTGACGTGCACGTCATGGTGCATGATGTAAGCACGTAGAGTGGTTTTACGGAGGTCCTTGAGGCGGCGGTGTCGATCCACCCACGTGTTCCAGTACTCGCCGAAGGTCATGGACTGCAGCGGTTGTCCGGTGTTGAACTTGCGGCGCAGTTCTTCGTAGTCGGGCAGAGGCTTTCGTTTCCTATGGGCAGCCTTGATCATGGCGAGGATCTCCATCCGCGCCTCGTGGGCGTCAGGCCCGTCCGCCGGAATGTCGAGCAGGCGTCCGGCCTGCTCGTAGTAGGAGATCAGGGTCGGTTTCGGTGGAGAAGCCACCCAGCCGAAGGTAGATACGTTTGCCGTCGGGTCCGGCTGGCACCTCTTCCTTGCCGTACCAGGTACCGTGATGGGGATTCCAGGAACCGTTCGCACGGCGCAGTTTGGGGCATCTCGTGCCCAGTTCGCGGCCGCCCTTTTGGCATTTGCAGCGTTTGTATCCGTTGCCTGTCATCACGTGCCTACCTCGCCCCCGTTTCTCGATATCGTTCACCAATCTTCTGTGCGTCCCGGCAGTCTTCGGCGGTGACGCCCAGTTGAATGGGCCAGTTCTACCACCGACTCGTGTGAATCATTGTCCTTGCGTCGCAGGCCGATGCGGGCCGCCAGGCTTTCGAGGTAGTCAAGCCGATCGTGGGGCTCCCGATCGGCGATGTCCTGTAGACGACGGTCGATCTCCGCCACGACATCGTTAGTAGGGTGTGAGAACCCCAGGGCGTAGGAGTTGATAACCGGCACGGCAACCTCGAGTATCCCAGCACGTACCAGTACGTCGGCGAAGTGGCGGATGATGTCCGGAACTACTTGAGTCGGGCTTCTCGGGATCTTCCCGGCGAACAGTTCGCGCAGACGAAGGAGATCGGACACCACGCTGTGGCGCTGGCGGACGTCATCGGAGGGTGGGGTCAGATCTCGCCCGGTTCCCATGACCTCCAAGGTCTGCTTGAGCTTGTCGTAGCCGGCGGACGCGTGGTGCCAGGACGATGTGTCCAGCCATACCGTGACCGCCTGATCGGCCTCGTCGGTATCCACTTTTCGTGCCGAGAGGAATCCTGTGAAGGCGGTTCGGCTGTCTTCCTCGCTGAGACGGTGGCGCAGGCGAGCCCAGACGAGCAGGAACTGCGCATACTGATCCTTGGCGATCCTTCCTTCATGGGTAACGGCCCGAGTCAGATCGTGAAGGTCACGCCCTTCGCCGCTCTCGGGGGGAAGCGGGAGCTCCGCAAGGGGGACGCCGAACACGCGTGCCATGGCGATGGCCTCATCCACGCTGATGGTGCGGCGGCTGCCGTCGACCTTCGCATTGATGATCTTCGAAATTGCCGATTGATGGGTCGGGCAACCGACGTTGGTCAGCTCTTGGGCCATGCGCTCCTGAGACCAGCCCCGCCGCCGCATCTCCCAGGCGACCCGCAAGGCAACGTTGTTCTCACTGAGGTTATGAAAGTCATGATCATGAGTATGCGATGCCTCGGACGAGACGTGTCGCTCCATCGCAGATCCACTGGGTTCCTAGCCGAAAACCCAACAGATCGCTCAGGCGGGCACGGGCTCCTGGTCAGCATCGTCAAAGGGTGGGTAGCTCTTGCTGGCCATTCGATCGGCCGCATCAATGTAGTCGGCAAGAGCGTCGCGGGATTGAGCGAGCCTGGCCATCTGCTCGTCCAGTCGCTGCAGCCGTGACCGCATCGCGGCCAGCAACTCGGGACATCCGAGCAGTTCCGGGGCCTCTCCGACCGCACAGGGCAGCAGGTATGCGATGTCCTCAGAGGACAAACCGGCACCAAGCAGATGCCGGATCTGCTTCACCCGCAGCACGGCGCTCTCGTCGTACTCGCGGTAACCGTTCGCGCCCCGGTCTGCCTCCAGCAGGAGGAATGATCGAAACCTGTGGATCTGCCGGGAAGGGGTGTACCTTCCCGGATCACCCGATGATGGTTTCGAGATAAGGCCGACGCGCCAACGTCGGTCGGGAAGGCACACCCGTGCCGCTTACCGTAGTGCCCGAGCCACCCGCTGACGACCGCACCCCCGCATCCGCTGGCTCTTCGTCGCTGATCGATCAGATCGTCCGCGACGGCGCCCGCAAGATGCTCGCCGCCGCACTCCAAGCCGAGGTCGACGCCTACATTGCTGCCTTCGCCGATGAGCGTGACGAGCACGGCCGCCGCCTGGTCGTGCGCAACGGCTACCACGCTCCGCGCGAGATCCTCACCGCGGCCGGCGCGATCGAGGTGAAGGCCCCGCGGGTCAACGACAAGCGCATCGACGAGACCACGGGCGAGCGCAAGCGGTTCTCCTCGGCGATCCTGCCGGCCTGGGCGCGCAAGAGCCCTTCCATCGGCGAGGTGTTGCCGCTGCTGTATCTGCATGGCTTGTCCAGCGGCGACTTCGTCCCGGCGCTGGGGCAGTTCCTCGGCTCGAGTTCGGGCCTGTCGGCGTCGGTCATCACCAGGCTCACCGAGCAGTGGAAGGGCGAGCAGCGCGCTTTCGCCGGCCGCGATCTGTCTGGGGTGGACTACGTCTACCTGTGGGTGGACGGCATCCACGTCAGTATCCGGCTGGAGGAGCACAAGCTGTGCCTGCTGGTGATGATCGGCGTGCGCGCTGACGGCCGCAAGGAGCTCGTAGCGCTCACGGACGGCTATCGCGAGTCGCGCGAGTCATGGGCCGACCTGCTGCGCGACTGCAAAGGCGCGGAATGCGCGCTCCCGTGCTGGCGATCGGGGACGGCGCGCTCGGCTTCTGGTCGGCGTTGCGGGAGGTGTTTCCGCAGGCCAAGGAGCAGAGGTGCTGGTTTCACAAGATCGCTAACGTGTTGGGGGCGCTCCCGAAGTCGGCCCACCCGGGCGCCAAGAAGGCGCTGGCTGAGATCTGGAACGCCGAGGACAAGGAGCACGCTGAGGCCGCGGTGAAGGACTTCCAGGCCGCCTACGGTGCCAAGTTTCCCAAGGCTGTTGCCAAGGTCACCGATGACCTGGGGGAACTGCTGGTCTTCTACGACTTCCCGGCCGAGCACTGGGTGCATCTGCGCACGACCAACCCGATCGAGTCGACCTTCGCCACCGTTCGCCACCGGACCAAGGTCACCAAGGGGCCGGGCTCACGCGCCGCCGGACTGGCCATGGCCTTCAAGCTGATCGAGTCGGCCCAGGCCCGCTGGCGCGCGGTCAACGCGCCCCACCTCGTCGCCCTGGTCCGTGCCGGAGCCCGCTTTGAGAAGGGGCGCCTGATCGAACGTGAGGAGCAAGCAGCCTGATGACGACCCACGAGCCGCTGACCGCTGAGGAACTGGCTGCCATTGAAGAACGGGCCGAGGTGGCAACTCCAGGGCCGTGGTTCATCCGGCTTCTCGACGACGAGGATGCCATGAACCTCGTGGCCATCAGTACCGTTCCCGACACCGGCCACGGTGAACGCTGGCCGGACTTCGATCATCACGAGATCGTGGCCGCAACCCTCATCCAGCAACCTCGCTACGTCGACGTCGCCGACGCACGCTGGGATGAGAACGCCCAGTTCATCGCGAACGCCCGCCAAGACATCCCTCGGCTGATCACCGAGATCAAACGACTCCGTCAGCTACTCGCCGAAAAGGGCCGCCAAGACCTCGAGGCGTAACAAGGCTCACCACCGATCCACAGGTATTGACAATTACTCCTCCAGCAGACCCTGGGCCTCGTAGTAGCGCAACTGATGGGCGTTCACGCCCGTCCGACGGCTCAGTTCCCCGATCAGCATCGATCCCTCACTTGACCTTCACACCGGTATCAACGTTGACGATGCTGCCATGAACAGCAAAACCGATACACCCGTGACAGTCATCGGACTCGGACTGATGGGCCGGGCACTGGCCGGCGCGTTCTTGAAAGCCGGGCATCCCACAACCGTGTGGAACCGTACGACCTTTAAGGCCGACCAGTTGGTGGCCGACGGTGCACGGCTGGCGCCAACGGTTGGCGACGCGCTCAAGGCAGGTTCCCTGACGATCATCTGCGTCACCGACTACCAGGCCATGCACGAGTTGCTCGGCGCGAGCGATAGCGAGCTGGACGGCAAGATGTTGATCAATCTGACCTCGGGCGACTCGGCCCAGGCCCGGGAAGCCGCCCAATGGGCCGAGCAGCGAGGCGCCCATTACCTGGACGGCGCCATCATGGCCATCCCGTCGACGATCGGGACCGCCGAGGCGGTCATTCTGCACAGCGGGCCGCAGTCGGACTTCGAGGCGCACAAGTCAACGCTCGACGCGCTCGGCACCGTCACCTACCTTGGTGCGGACCATGGGCTGGCGTCCCTGTATGACGTGGCCGGCCTCGCCATGATGTGGAGCGTCCTGAATGCCTGGCTCCAGGGCACGGCCCTGCTCAGGACGGCCGGTGTTGACGCCGCAACGTATGCGCTGTTTGCGCAGCAGATCGCTGCCGGTGTGGCCGAATGGTTGCCTGGGTATGCGGAGCAGATCGACAGCGGCTCCTTCCCGGCCGAGGTGTCGGCCCTGGAGACCGACGCGCGGGCGATGGCACATCTGATCGAGGAGAGCGAGGCGGTGGGTGTCAACGCCGAACTGCCGAAGTTGATCAAGGCGATGGCAGACCGCGCGATCGCCGCCGGACACGGTGGGGAGCAGTATCCCGTGCTGATCGAAGAATTCAGCAAACCCCGCAACGACTGACCGATCCCAATAGCGGGATCTCAGCGGTCTCGGTGAAGACAACGCCGTGCAGGATCCCTGGGAAACGATCATCTCTATCCTGGGAAGCGATCTTCCAGGGCCGCGACCCACCCCAGCTCACACCCACTCGTGAACACCCCTCGGTGAGTTCGCCGTCTTTGGGCTTCTTGAACGGCATCCTGAACACCTCTCTGGCCCCCTCGTAGCCCAGGTCGGTGAGCGTGATCAGGCCGGTCTCGGTCGCGGTGAGCGACAGGGCCTGCAGCAGGCCGTGGGTGCGGACGCAGGTGTGACAGGTGGAGCGCGGTCTCCCGGCGGACGTCGAGTACGGCGGTATAGGTGATACTGGATGGCAAGTGAAGCCTCTCGCTGTGAACTTGATCTCTTCGCAAAGACCAGTTCTAGCAGGGGCTTCCCCCATGTCCGGGGACAGGAGGCGAGGACGGCCCACGGGCTACGCAGCGTGATCGACGATCACCGGGAAGGCTCAGTGTCTACGAAACCGGGCGGCCTCCAGACCACCTTGCCGTCCAGCCGCGCGCGGCGATCCCGCGTATCTGCTCACCGTCGAGCAAGCGTCGCCAGGTCTGTTCGTAGCCGTCGTCGTCGCTGACCTCGATCTCGAACAACGCTTTGAAACTACGAGCCAACACTTCCCAGCCGGCGCAGTCGGATCCGGTCAGGGGCTGATCTCCACCATGGTGCCCCACGGCCAGGGTCAGCGGTGGGCGCAGCTCAGGAAGCAGGTCAGCACCGCGTCAAACGTGGCGGCCGGCCCGAGTCGGGACAGCGGCCGCCGGTGCCGGTGCTGGGCGGTGACGATCTCGGGCAGCGCGACGAGGTCGGGCTGCCAGGAAGAACGCGCGGCCGTGGACCCGCACGAATGCCTCTTCGCTCCATGCCGCGTGAGAACTGCCTCTTGAGCCATGTCGATTCCGGCGGTGCGTGATCGACGCGTTGGCGGAGGGGATGGGCAGGAGGTCCCGTCACCATCGCACGAACTCGATCAGGTACTCACCCAGGAAGGAACCAATGAAATACATGCTGATGCAGTTCGGTGACGAAACCGCCCTGAGCGGCAAGCCTCAGGAATGGGTCCAGCAAATGATCAAATTCATGACCGAGTTCACGGAAGGGCTGAAGAGGTCCGGTGAACTGCTGGCCGACGAAGGGCTGGCACTCGCGCCGAATGCGAAGGTCGTCAGCCTCGAGGAGGGCGCGGTGGAGGTGCGGGACGGCACGTTCGCTGAGCCCAGCCAATCACTGGCCGGCTGGTGGTTGGTGGACGTCGCGGATGAGACGAGAGCGCTGGAGCTCGCCCGTCAGATCGTCGCCGGAGCCGGCGAACCGGTGGAGGTCCGCCGATGCCACGAACTCCCGTGACGTGAATCGATATTTCCGAGGCTCGTGGTCAACGACGCGCGCCCATCCTCCCGCCACCGCGGGAGGATGGGCGCTGTCATTTCTCCCCGGCATCCTCGCGCTTGTTGATCAACAAACCGCTGTTCTTCGCCGCGCGCGGAAATGTTCCCCGGGCGCCTCAAAAAGAAGATCACTACTACTGAGGTCGGGATTGAAACACCTTCTCAAGCCCGCACTCTGCAACACCCCGCATCCATGGGATCGGCGAACGGGCGAACACCCTGCTCAAGACCACGTTCACAGCCTTGCGACGAGTCAGCCTCGACCCGAGCCGGATCAACCCAATCGCCGCCGCGGCCCTCGTCCTGCTTCAACTGGAGCACGGACGGAACGTGTAAGGCGATCACGAACCGCAACCAGCGGTTACAGGGAAAGGTTCAGAAATGCTGACGGATCTCCGCGGCGTTGGTGAGCGGGTGTTGCTGGCTCGGTCTGTGTGACAGCCGCGTGTGGATCCGTACCGAGGACCTCCACCTCGCCCCCGAACAGTCCGGATGCGGGCTGAGATGGAGGGTGACGCCGTGCGCTGCCAGGAGGTCGAGCCGGGTTCTCCCCTGGCCAACTGCAATGGACCACGGTGCCAGGTCCGCGAGCGGCGCCTGCCTCGCGAGGTGGTTCTACGCGTGAGTTCTTGTCCAACCTAAGGCGTCGCAGCTCAGCGCCATCCCATGCCTCAAATTCAACGGAGCAGGACACCCAGCTTCGGCCTTCGTTGGGAAAGGTCATCTGGAGTGGGTGGCCTGATGCTGCTGCCAGCGGTGCAGCAAGGTGGGGATCTCCTTGAGCATGAACTGGTAGAAGTCGCGCATCTGCGTCAGCCGTCGATGCGCGGGATCGCTGGCCGTGGTCGTGGCGATGCCGGTCTCGGCGGCGGCGAGCATGAGCTGGGTGACGGTGTTCTGGCTGGTGAACAGAGTGGCCCAGGCGTCGTCGCGGCCGCATCCCGTGGTGGCTGCGCCGCCTGGAGAAAGGCGGCCGGGTGCTGGCCCCCGGCCCGGCCGACGCACCCCTGCAGTACATCGATGCCGCGACATGGCGGCCTGGATGCTCACGGCCGCCGGGCGAGGCCTCGGCGGCGCCTTCACCGTGACCGGTCGCCCGGGCGCGGTCACGATCGGGCAATTGCTGGAGACGGCGCTGGAAGTGACCGCCTTCGACGCCGAGTTGGTGTGGGCGCCGCCGGAGCTCCTGCAGCAGCAGGGCGTGTCGCTGGGCATGGAGTTCGGGCTGCGCCTGCCGGACGGCGGCGCGCCGAACGGCATGCACGACGCCGACGTCAGCGCCGCCTTCGCCGCCGGCCTGACCTGCCGCCCGCTGGCCGACACGCTCGCCGACACCTGGGCCTGGCTGCAGGCCGAAGGCGACCCCGCCCCGCGCCCGGACGCCCCCTCACCGGACACCTGGCTCGACCCCGCCGCCGAACAGCGCGTCCTCGACCAGCTCTAACCCCTCAACTGACTTCAGCAAGGAACCTTCTATGCGCGCCATCATCATCGGATCCGGCATCGCCGGCCTGGCCGCCGCCCTGCGGCTGTCCCAGATCGGCTGGGACAGCCTCATCATCGAACGCGCCCCCAAGCGCCGCAGCGGCGGCTACGGCGTCAGCTTCGGCGGCATCGGCTACGACGCCGCCGAACGCATGGGCATCCTGCCCGACCTCCTCCAGCGGGCCTTCGTCACCGAAGAACTCGTCTACCACAAGCCCAACGGCGAGCGGAGCTTCACCCTCACCCGTGAGACCATCGCCGCCACCATGGGCCCCCGGACGATGAACATCTTGCGCGGCGACATCGAAACCGTGCTGTACGACAAGGCCCGCGACACCGCCGAGATCCGCTTTGCCACCACCATCACCGCCGTCGACCAGGATGCGCAGGCCGTGCACGTCACCCTCAGCGACGGCAGCACCGAACACGCCGACCTGCTGATCGGCGCCGACGGCCTGCACTCGGCCACCCGCGCCCTGGTCTTCGGCCCCGAGGAGGACTACCTGCTCGACCTGGAACACAGGGTCGCCGTCTACATGCTCGACAAGCGCCCCGCCTCCATCGCGCCTGGCACCACCGGCACCCTGTCCGCGGGCGGCCGCACCGTCGCGGTCATCAGCGCCGGAGACGGCCGCAACGTCGCCTTCTTCGGCTACCGCACCACACGCGGCCACCGCGGCGACGACCCCGCCACCGTGCTGCCCCAGGTCTACGGCGATCTCGGCTGGGTCATTCCCGAGGTCCTGGCGGGCATGGCGAGGACCGACTCGGTCTACTTCGACACCATCAGCCAAGTCGTGGCCCCCACCTGGAGCCACGGCCGCGTGATCCTGCTCGGCGACGCCGCCTGGTGCGTCACCCTGTTCGCCGGCTACGGCTCCGCCCTGGCCGTCGGCGGCGCCGACCGGCTCGGCACCGAACTGGAGCGCCACCCCGGCGATCTGCCGGCCGCCCTGGCCGCCTGGGAGGCCGAGTTGCGCCCGGAAGTGGACAAGAAACAGAAACTCGGCCGACGGGTCAAAGGCGTCTACGCCCCCGCCAACCCGCTGCTGCTGTGGCTGACCCAGCTGCCGCTGCGCCTGGCCGCACTGCCGCCGGTGCGCCGGCACATGACCCGGCGCTACATCAAAGGCTGATCCACCGGCTCCGCAACGCCGCCCCAGCGAACATCCGCCTGCCCTGACCCGGCTGTCCACGTCCAAGGCCACTGACCCACGCCCCCGAAAATGGTCACTGAGCAGACGGCGGCTGCCGGCTCAACATGGGGGTTGCGCTCAGGGACGAGCAGGCGGGCCCACAGGGCGAGCGGATCGGTCTCGAGCATCCGGTACGCCGCCTCTGGCCGGTTTGGAGGAAGGGCCAATGGCCGGGCCCGCGCACGTCCACCTCGCCGTAGCCGCCGCGGCGAGCACCGGCAACCGGTGGCCCCAGAAGTATCAAGAGATCGGGGAGTGCGGGCTTCGCGGCCTGGCGGTCGGGCTGAGCGCGCTGCTCGTGGCGGACTGAGCCCCGCCGATGAGCAGTGGCAGCGAGTCAGGTGGTCGGCGAGACGGGCAGGACGATGGCTGAGGGGCGTGCGGGGTCGTGGTGGGCCTGCTGATCGGCGACCCGCATCGCGGTGGCGGTGGCGAGCGGCTCGCCGGTGCCGAGGTTGCGGTCCCAGCGGGGAAAGGCGCCGCTGGCGACCTGGAGGCGGATGCGGTGCCCTTGCTTGAAGCGGTGCGGTAGGCCACAGCTCGATGGTGATCAGCGTGTCGATCGGCTGGTCGCCGGCGATGCGGCGCAGCGCCTCGGACACGTGGGTGATCTTCCCGGAGGGGGCGACGTCGCTCAGCCGGACGTAGAAGTCGGTGTGCGCCAGGCTGGAGGTCACGTGTAGTTCCGCGGCCGGGATGCCGATGACGTCGAGATCGGCCGGCAGCGGGGCACCGGTGTAGGTCAGGACATCGCTACGGCCCTTCAGGACGCGCTCACCCGACTTGCGGGCGGTCCCATGATCCGGGACATGCCCAAGACGGCGGGGGTCGGGTCGGCCGGGTCGTAGCGGTAGCGATCCGGTGTCGAGTGCGGTGCTCCGGCGGTGGACAGGCCGCCGCCGGATTGCAGGTGCCAGCGCTCGGGCCGGGCGTCGGCCGGAGGGTAGAGGGGCAGGTCACGCCACTGATTGGCGCCCTGGAGGTAGACACGCACCGGCGACTTCCGCACGCCCTCGTGATCTTCCAGGAGGTGGGCTCGAAGCACAGTGAAGCCGGAACGGGCCTCCCGTCAGGGAGATCGGTTACTAACCCCGTGACGGCGACCACCTTCACCTAAGGGCGGCTCGCCCGAGGGTGAGATCCCCTCGGGAGACCCGACCTTATTGTTTGCGTCCGAACTTTCGATCTTGGTAGCCAGAGAGGTTAGGCGTGGCGGGCCATCTTGACGGCCGAGATGAGCAATATGACGGCCGGGGTGGGGATGAGTATCAGGTCCGGGATCGCGCCGAGCAGTAGGCCGCCTCCATCTCCTCCTTCTTGGCCACCGAGGGGTCGGTCCCTTCCCACGGCACGCCGGCCCAGGAGGCGTTCTCGACGGCCGTGCGGTGGGTGGGGCTCCCGTACGGAATCAGGCCGCAGTGTCGAGATCGTGGTAGTGGATTCGGTGGAGTAGCGGGGTTCCGGTGACCAGGCGTTCGAGCTCGTCGGCGACCGCGGCGCCCATCCTGGACAGCTCGTTGCCCTGGGAGCCGGCGATGTGCGGGGTGAGAAAGACGTTGGGCAGGTTGAACAGGACGGAGTGGCTGGGGAGCGGTTCGGGAGTGGTGACGTCGAGGATCGCGGAGATGCGGCCGGTCTTGAGCTCGTCGATGAGCGCATCGGTGTCGATCAGCGAGCCCTGTGCGGTGTTGATCAGCACGGCGCCGTCGGGCAACAGGGCAAGCCGGTCGCGATTGAGAAGGTGGCGGGTCTGCGGGGTCGCGGGGGCGTGCAGGCTGATGATGTCGCTAGTGGCCAGTAGCTCCTCGAGTTCGAGGCGTGGCACGTCGGCGGAGGTGGCGTAGGGGTCGTACAGGCGGACCGTGAAGTCATGCCGTAGGAGATGGGAGATCACCTGCCGCCCGATGCGCGAGGCTCCGACGATGCCGACCCGGCGTCCGTAGTTGCCGACGTCAGCTATCACCTCGGCCGGCGTGAACCTCCTGTCGCTGCGGTAACGCTCGCGCAGTCCGAACACGCCCTTGCCGGCCAGCAGGATCGCGCCGACGGTGTATTCGGCCACCGGGATCGCGTTCGCCTGGGCCGCCGACGACACCACGATGCCCCGGTCCCAGACAGCCTTGGTCAGATGCGCCTTGACGGTGCCGGCCGCGTGCAGGACGGCCCTGAGCCTGGGTGCGGAGTGCAGGAAGGCGTCGGTGAGCGGCGGGCAGCCCCAGCCGGTGATGAGGATCTCCAATTCCGGCAGCAACGCGGCGATCCGGGGATCGTCCAGCTGCTCAATGGCGAAAGCCGGATCGATATCAGTGTGCTGCGCGATCCGGTTCGCAACCGTATGCGGAAACAGCAGCGGCAGATGTACGGGACGCAGGGCGAACAAGGCCTTTGGGCGGTCGCTGGTCACAAGAAGGTCCCCTGAG
The DNA here is from genome assembly GCF_042656245.1 of Nonomuraea insulae. NCBI lineage: Bacteria > Bacillati > Actinomycetota > Actinomycetes > Streptosporangiales > Streptosporangiaceae > Nonomuraea > Nonomuraea insulae. Next base: position 6,436 of record NZ_JBHSPA010000085.1, on the reverse strand, counting down.
TTCACAGTCATCGTCGAGGCGGGTGGCGGTTGGTGATGCGAGGTAGGCGAGTCGGATTCGTGGCGCTTGACCAGCCGGAACAGCGCGGCGGCGCTACTTGAGGCTGCCGAGCGTGACACCTGAGCGCCAATAGCGCTGCATCGAGATCATCAAGGCGACCATGGGGATCAGCGAGATGATCGAGCCGACCACGACCAGGCCGCTGAGGTCGGTCGAGCTGTCCACCTTGACCTTCAGCCACGAATACAGGCCCAGCATGACCGGCCACTTGTACTGGTCGCGCAGGTAGACCAGCGGGCCGAAGAAGGAGTTCCAGGACCCGACGAAGCCGAGCAGGAAGATCGTCGCGGCGCCGGTGGACATCAGCCGCGCACCGATGGTGAAGAAGATGCGGTATTCCCCTGCCCCGTCGATGCGGGCGGCCTCGAGCAGTTCCGGCGGGATGGCGCCTTCGGCGTACACCTTGGCAAGGTAGACGGAGAACGCACTGAAGAAGCTCGGAACGATGATCGCCCAGGGAGTGTCGATCATGTTCAGGTCCGTGTAGAGCAGGAAGGACGGGATCGTGAGCAGCGCCCCCGGCACCAGGAAGGAGGCGATGATGGCGCCCATCATCACGCCGCGCCCGCGGAAGCGGTACATCGCCAGGCCGTAGCCGCAGGCGACGCAGACCAGAGTCATGCCCGCGGTGCCGGTGAAACCGTAGAAGATGGTGTTCCACATCCAGGTCAGGAAGATGCCGTCCTGGTAGGCGAACAGGCCACTGATGTTGTCCCACAGCCGGAACTCGGCGAACCACAGCCCGTTGGTGGTGTACAGGTCGCCCTGGCTCTTGGTGGCGGCCACGATCAGCCACCAGACGGGTGCCACCGAGTAGACGGTGAAGGCGACCAGGCCGACGATAACGATGATCTTGGTGTGGGAGCCGTGCTGGACGGTTCCCTTGGCGGCCCGGCGGCGCCGCCGGTCGGTGCCGACCGGCGAGGCGGGGCGCTTCGTGGCGCCTTGTGTGGTTGTGGTCATGAGGTCGGTGTCTTGTTCGTGAGGCGGTAGAAGACGGCCGATACCGCGCCGACGACGAGGGCCAGGATGATGGACAGGGCGGCGGCGTAGTTGAAGTCCCCTTGCGCGAACGCCCAGTCGTAGATGGCCATGATCGGCGTGAAGTCGCGCGTGATGGTCTCGGGCGTCATCGAGCGGAAGAGCATGGGGTCGCTGAAGATCTGCAGAGTGCCGATGATGCTGAGCACGGTGGTGAGGATCAGTGAGCGACGGATCATGGGCACCTTGATGGACCACGCGATGCGCGGCTCGGAAGCGCCGTCGACGCGGGCGCTCTCGAAGATCTCCCGCGGCACTGCCTGCAGGTCGGCGTAGACGATGAGCATGTTGAAGCCAATGCCGCTCCAGGCCATGAGGTTGCCGATCGACAACCAGATCAGCTCACCGCCGTAGAAGTCGGCGTCGATGCCGAACAGGGCGAAGAACGGGGTGAGCGGGCCGACGGCTGGACTGTAGAGGTAGATCCAGATCAGGGTGGCCACGATCCCCGGGATCATGTACGGGATCAGCAGCGGGAGACGGAAGCGCGCGGCCGCGCGGCGCGACGCGGCGTCCACGAGCAGCGCCATGACGATGCTGATGACCTGGATGAGGGGGATGCTGATGGCGGCGAAGAGCCCGACCCTGCCCATGCTGGACCAGAATTTGGCGTCGCCCATGCCGTGCAGGAAGTTGTCCAACCCGGCGAACTCGACCGTCTTCGCGCCGAAGCCGAGGCCCGAGCCTTTCTGCGTGAACATGCTCTCGCGCAGCGCCAGCACGATCGGCACCACGGTGAACAGCGCGAACCCGAGGAAGAACGGGATGGTGAAGGAGGCACCCTGCAGGGCGGCGGTTCGCCGCCAAGCCCCGGAGCTCCCGGGCGCGTGTGCTGCCATGGACATGACGCTCAGCCTTCGACGTTGATGTTCTTCGTCTTCAGGTCGTCGACGGTGAACTTCTGCATGTGCTCGAGCGCCTGCCGGACGGTGATCTTCTTGGTGACGATCTTCGCCCACTGGTCCTGCAGCTCGGAGAAGACGCCCGTGTAGTTCGGGCCAAGCACCCAGGGGTCCTTGCCTGCCTGCACGGCCTTGAGGACGATGTCCGCGGCCTCGCCGCGACGCTCGCCGAAGAGCTTCTCCGGCACCGCCGAGTCGATCCACGGGGACGGGTCGGGGATCGCGCCGGGCCAGCTGTACTGCTTGGTGTCCGGCTGGTAGGAGGCGTCGACGGCGTCCTTGCTGGTCGCCATCCACACGCCGGCCTCCACCGCCTCCTTCACGTTCGCGCAGCCCTTGGGCACCAGCAGCGCGCCGCCGTGGGCCGGGGTCACGAACGCGGGGGCGCCGGCGAACTGAGGCAGGTCGATGGGCTGCCAGTCTCCCAGCGACTTCTTGTAGTTGAGCTCGTAGGTACCGAGTTGCCAGGTCTGGGTCGGCAGGGAGACCATCTTGCCCGAGTCGAAGTAGCTGATCAGGGCGGGCCGGTCCTGGTAGGTCTGGTTGGCCACCAGGCCGTTGTCGACCAGTTGCTGGATGACGTCGCCTGCCTTGAGCGACTGCGGCGACAGGAAGTCGACCTTCCACGTGTCACCTTCGATCTTGTACCATGTGCCGCCCGCCTGCTGGACCAGGTTGACCAGGTTGGAGGGGTCCTCGCCGGCGAGATTCATCACGTAGACGCCGTGCTTCTTGAACTCCTTGCCCGCCGCGATCAGGTCGTCCCACGTCTTGGGCACCGCTACGCCGTGCTTGTCGTACACCGCCCGGTTGATCATCATGAACGACGGCGCGAAGCCGGTCGGGATGCCGAAGAACCGATCTCCCGCCTTGGCGCCGGCGTAGGAGGCCTCGTTGTACACGCCTTTGCTGGTGTACGGCTGGAACACCTCGGTGACGTCGGTGAGCAGGCCCTCGCCGACCAGGCCCGGCACCTCACCGAAATTCTTCACCAGGCACGGCACATCCTGTCCGGCTGCGACGACGTTGCGCAGGTTGGCCGCGGTACCCGGGTTGTCGGCCTGTTTGACCACCTTGAGCTTGATGTGCTCGTGGGTGGCGTTGAACTTCGCCACGATCGGGTCGAGGGACTTGCTCTCGTCCCACGACCACCAGGTGAGGGTGACCGGCGCCGAGCCCGTGCTCGCCGGGCTGCCGGAGTCCTGGGCGCTGCAGCCGGTCAGCGCGGTGGCCATCGCCAGACTCGCTGTGACTGTGATGCTCGCGTACCCGCGGTTCATGGCACCGCTCCTTTGCAGGTAGGGATCGCCGCTGTGGATAGGGGATCGCCGCGCAGGGCGACGGCCGAGTTGAGACCGGCTTATAGAAACCGTTGTCTACGCAGAAGTTAGAACTCGCCGACGGTCGTGGGCAAGATGTCAGGCGGATAAATCTCGCGTTACGCTCAACTTTCACCGAGGCGAAGGCGCGCGACCTGCCGCCCGGTGCGGGCCCACATGAGTACGCGTCGAAGACAGCGTTTCCTCTGGTCTTCGCAGGAGGACGCCGACCTGCCTGAGTTCGCTCCCGGCCCGGCCTGCCGGCACGCGGCTACGCCGTGGCCGGCCGGCCGACGGACTGGCGAAGGACCACATGGGTGCCCAGCACCTGGTGCTGCTCCGCCCTGCCCACCGGCCGATCGAGAGCCACCCGGACGGCGGCACGGCCCAGCTCCTCGTAGGGGACATGGACCGTGGTCAGGCTGGGGCGCAGGTCGGTGGCCAGCGGGATGTCGTCGTAGCCCACGATGGAGACATCGCCGGGAACGCTGAGCCCGGCGTCGTAGACGGCGGCCATGGCGCCACCGGCGATGACGTCGGTCTCGGCGAAGATCGCGGTGAAGTCGCGGCCGCTGCCCAACCGGGCGCTCACCCGCTCGTAGCCGGACGCCCGGCTGAACTCCGTGTCGAGCTCGAACAGGCCTTCGTCCACGGGGACGCCCATGTCGGCCATCGCCCGGCGAAATCCGGAGAGACGGCCCGTGGTCGTGGTGAAGGCCGGGTCGCCGCCGACGTAGAGGATTCTGCGGTGCCCGCGGCCGATGAGGTGGCTGGACAGCGCATAGGCACCGCCCTCGTTGTCGTACTCCACGACCGTCGCCGGAATCCCGGGCCCCAGAGACGGGCGGCCGCACAGGACCAGCCGCGACCTGGCGGCGTCGAGCGACCGGGCGATGTCGGTCATCCGTGCCTGGTAGGCGGCACTGTCGTAGGTCCCGCCGATCAGGAACACCGCCGCGGCCCGTTGCTCACGCATGAGCTGGATCGCCGCCAGCTCGCGAGAGGGATCTCCGTCGGTGGTGGCCACCAGGCAGATGTGCCCGCGCTGCGCGGCCTCCTGCTCCACGCCGTGCACAGCCGCGGCGAAGGCCGGACCGCGTACGTCGTTGACGATGAAACCGACCGTACGGGTTGCCCCCCCGCCCAGCACGCGAGCATGGGTGTTGGCGACGTAATTCAGCTCTCTGATCGCGCGCTGGACTCGCAGCCGGGTGCCCTGAGCCACTGGATAGTTGCCGGCCACGACGCGCGAGACCGTGGACAGGGAGACACCGGCGAGCTCGGCCACGTCCTTGATCGTGCTCTGGCGATGATCGACCTCGTCCGGCGCGTCGTTCTTTCGTCTGGCCACGCAGCCAGCTTAGAGAGCGGCGCCCACTCCTGCCTACGACCGATGGTAACGATTTCTATCGGCGCTCTGCCGATTCGTCAGGTGAGATGAGGCGACGGCGTCGACTGCGAAGAAGAGGCGGAGATCGGCTGAGGAGTTCGACTCGACATGCATTCCTGCAGTTAATGCCCCTGTTCTGGAGGCATTTCGGCTCACAGATCGCGCCATGGAATGCTGCGCGCTTTGTAACGCTGTTGTAACGACGGCTTGTGCAAGTGCGTCGGCCGATCTAGTTTCCAGACAACGATTTCTATCGACCGTTCCCGGCATCGTCTTCAGCGTCGCCGTCACCCTTCGCATCACTCAGCGAGGCGCGTCGATGCCCCGCACAGGATCTCCACAGCGGTGCGTTCCCACTGTCGCGTTCTCCCTGGTCCTGGTGAGCGCTTTGGAGAGGAGAGGTCTTGTCAGCCATCCATCCCCACTCAGGCCCCCATCGTCGCGACCTGTTCAAGGTGGCTCTGGCCGCCGGAATCGTCGCGGCCGTGCCCGTACACGCCGCCCCGGCCCAGGCCTCCGCGGCGATCACGCACCCCGGCCTCCTGCACACGCAGGGGGATCTCAGCCGGATGGCCGCCCGGGTGAACGCCGGCGTACAGCCCTGGAAGGCCGGCTGGGACCGGCTCGTGGCCAACGGCCACGCGCAGAGCACCTGGACGGCGAACCCGCAGGCCACCATCATCCGCGGCGGTACGGGCGAGAACTACGGCATCCTCTACAACGACATCCACGCCGCCTACCAGAACGCGTTACGGTGGCGGATCAGCGGGAACACGGCACACGGGAACGCGGCGCGGGACATCCTCAATGCCTGGTCGGCCACCCTCGCCACGGTGACGGGCAACGCCGACCGCTTCCTGGCCGGGGGCATCTACGGCTACCAGTTCGCCAACGCGGCCGAGCTCATGCGCGGCTACTCCGGCTTCGACCTGGCCCGCTTCCAGACGATGATGCGCGGCGTCTTCTACCCGCTCAACGACCACTTCCTGGTCAACCACAACGGAGCCTGCATCACCAACTACTGGGCCAACTGGGACCTGTGCACCATGAACTCGATCCTCGCGATCGGGGTGCTCTGCGACGACCAGGCGCTGGTCGATCGGGCGATCGACTACTTCAGGAACGGCGCGGGCAACGGCTCCATCATGCACGCCGTCCCGTTCCTGCACGACGGCGGGCTCGCGCAGTGGCAGGAGAGCGGCCGCGATCAGGGACACACCATGATGGGTGTCGGGCAGATGGGCACTTTCTGCGAAATGGCCTGGAATCAGGGCGTGGACCTGTACGGCTACGCCGACAACCGGTTCGCGCGGGCCTGCGAGTACATCGCCAAGTACAACCTGGGCGAGTCGGTCCCCTTCACGACCTACACCTGGGGCAGCGGCACGAACTGCGCCCAGTTCACCCACACCGTGATCTCTTCCGCCAGCAGGGAACAGCTCCGGCCTGTCTGGGAGACCGTCTACAACCACTACGCGGGTCGCCGAGGCCTGGCGATGCCCTACACGGCCAGGGCGGCCGCGGCGGTCAGGGCGGAGGGCGGCGGCGGAGACTACGGGAGCACCAGCGGCGGGTTCGACCAACTCGGGTTCGGCACTCTGGTCCACACCCGCGACGGGGCGTCGATCGTCTCCGGCGGGACGTACAAGCTGGTGTGCGAGCGCAGCGGTAAGGCGCTGGACAACGGCAGCACCGCGGCAGAAGGGGCGGCGGTCGTGCAGTGG
>NZ_JBHSPA010000084.1:72143-152710 GCF_042656245.1 Nonomuraea insulae | reverse complement strand
GCCGTCTCGGCCAGCAGCGGCACCACGGCCACCGTCTGCGCGGCGCCCACGCCGTAGCTGTAGACGTGGTCGTGCAGCGCGGCGTCCAGCGCGGGGATCGCGCCGAACGGGTCTCCCGCCTTCCTGGCGACGCTCAGCGCCAGGCGGGCGTTGTGCCCGATGGCGCTCTCCTCCGGCAGTACGGCCAGCGCCGCCTCCACCGCTCTCCCCACGTCGCCGGACGTCACGGCCTCGGCCACCGCCGCGGCCATGGCCTGGGCGCCGAGCACGCCGTCGGCGGCGTTCGTCACCTGGGCGTCCTGTGTGGGGTCCCTCCCCAGGGCTCCGAACGCCACGGCCCTGACGGCGGCGGCGTCGTCGAAGTGGTGCGGGTTGTCGTGTCCGGACGCGGGCGGTTCCACGCCCTTGGCCAGGTTGTCCAGCGCGGTCGCCACGGAGATGCGCGCCCTGACGCGCTCGCCGAGCTCTCTGAACGCCTCGGCGCGCGGGTGATCCATGGTGAGCGCCGTCCACGCCAGCCATTCGGCGTCGTCGGACGGGCCGACGCGCAGGGGCGCGACGGGCTGGTTCAGCGCGAACGGCACCGGCAGCGTGGTGACCCGGTGCTCTTCCGCGAACGCGTCCAGCTCGCGGTGCAGGCGGCGGCTCCATGGGGCGTGCAAGGCCGAGCGATGCCTGGCCGCCGGCCAGCCCGCCGCGTCACCGACGGCGAGCCCGATGAAGGCTCCTCTGATTCTGTCCCCCGACATTGTGATCTACAGTCCTCCCGCCAGTTCGTCGGCGACGTCCAGCACGTGTCTTCCTGCCGTGACGGGCAGGCATTTGCCCGTCACGGGGCCGATCCTCGCGGCCCAGCGGGCGGGGACTCCCCGCTCGCCCTGGCCGGCTCCTGCCACCGCGCCCGCAATGGCGCCGATCGTGTCGGCGTCCCTGCCCAGGCTCACCCCGAACGTCACGGCCGCCTCCACCTCACCGTTTCCGGCCAGGAACGCGGCCAGCGCCAGCGCCACGGCCTCGGGGGCCACGTCGGTCCAGGGGTAATGCTTGACCACCACGGCCTCGTGCAGCGCCTCAATGACCTCCACACCCGGCACACCGGCGCCGGGAGAGGCCCCGTCGGACGCCGCATCGGCGGTGGTGGGTGGCGCGGCGGCATCCGGTGGGTGGGACGCGACCGGCGGGGAGGCGGACGGGGACCAGCCGAGGGACTCGCAGGCGCGTACCACGTTGCGGGCCGTCCATGAGTCCGCAGGGATCACCGACAGCGCTGCCAGCACCACCTCCCGGGGGGTGGCGCCGGCCATGGCGGCGGCGACCGCGCCGGCGATGGCGCGGCCGCCCAGGATGCCCTCGCCGGACCCGCTGACCAGCCCGTCCTGCTGCACCAGCCGGGCCGCCTCAACGGGATCGCCCGGGCAGAAGACGCCGTAGGGCGCGGCGCGCATGGCGAGCCCGTCCGACCATCCGTGGGAATGGACCTGTCCGGTCAGCGGCGGCTCCAGACCACGCCGGAGCGCCTCGATGGTGCCCAGCTCAGAGAAGCCGGCCCCGCGCATGGGCCCCGTGACCCGGGGGATGATCTCCGAGCGGTACGCGGCCGCCACGTCGGCCGGGGTCAGCGCGTGCCCGTGGCGGACCAGGAGGGAGGCCGCGAAGATCGCGTACTCCGTGTCGTCGGTCCCGCCGCCCTCGATCTCCGTCAGCCGGCCCCACCGGCGCCGGATCTCCTCCGGCGTCAGGTTCTCGGCGGGAGCCCCGAGGGCGTCACCGGCCGCGAGGCCGAGCAGACACCCCCGGGCCCTGTCTCGCGTAGAGGTCACCGCTGGTACCGCTCCAACACCTTGTTGCCGTCCTCGACCAGCTTGGCCGCCGCCTGGTCGATAGTGATCTTGTTGGCGAAGTACTCCTGGAGCGTCGGCGTGGCGACCTTGCTCTTCCACTCGTCGAACCCGTTCACCTTCAGGAACGGCGCCACCACCAGGTTCTTGCCGGAGGCGGTGGCCACGTCCCAGCCGTTGTCCTTCGTGGTCATCGCCGGGTCGGCGGCGGCCGTCTGGGAGGTGGGCAGGAGCCAGTCGCCCTTGGCGAGCTTGGCCTGGTTCGCGCCGTTCAGGAAGAACGAGATGAACTTCATGGCCTCGTCCGGATGCTCGCTCTCCTGCGCGATCGACAGCGTCTGCGAGACGGCCCCCTGCTGGGCGCTGGTGCCCTTGGGCGCGGGCAGCGTGACCCACTCGAACCCGTCGGGCGCCTGCTCGACGACCTGCTGGCGCAGGTAGACGCCGGTGGGCAGCAGGGCGAACTTGCCCTTGTAGAAGGCGGGCAGCGGGTCCGCGGTGCCCTGGCCGAGCGCGGCCGGGTCGGCGGACTTGTCCTTGTAGAGCTGGTCGTGGATGCGCTGGAGCACCTCGCGCTCCTCGGGGCCGACCTTGACGGTGGTCTTGCCGCCGGCGGTCTGGAAGAACGTGCCGCCGAAGTTGAGCGCCAGGTTGAGCGTCTTGTTGACGGGCGACTTCATGGGCCAGGCGACGCCGTACGCGCCGCCCTTGGTCATCTTCTTGGCGGCCGCGGAGAACTCCTCCCAGGTCCACGGGTCGTCGTTGGTGGGGATGCGTACCTTGGCCTCGTCGAGCAGCTTCTTGTTGGCGATGATGACCTGCGACTCCTGCAGGAACGGCACCCCGTACACGCCCTGCTCGCCCTTGCCGCCGTCGAAGGTGACGGTGTCCCAGGCGGGCTGCGGGATGTCGCTCTTGAGCTCGGCGGGCAGCTTGTCGCTGAGATCGAGCAGGTAGCCGTCGGAGGCGAAGCCGGACAGCGCGGGCGAGTCGTTGTGGATGACGTCAGGGGCCGTGCCGCCGGCGAACTGGGTGACGAGCTGGTCGTTGACGTTGTCCCAGCTGCCCTGGACGTAGGTGACCTGGATCTTGGGGTTGGCCTTGTTCCACTCGTCCACGATCTGCTTGTTCGCGGCGACGGACTCCTTCTGCCACGCCAGGCTGAGGAAATTGATCTTGACTGGCTCGTTGGAGGAGGACGACGACTCGCCGCCGCCTCCCCCGCCGCACGCGGCGGTGAGCGTGAGGACCGCCGCCACCGCCAGAGCGGACTTGAATCGCATATGAGCCTCCTACTAGCCCTTGACGGCGCCGGCCATCAGGCCGGACTTCAATCGCCGCTGGATGATTGCGAAGAAGATCAGGCTCGGGATCGTCGCCATGAGCGACGCCGCGGCCAGCGGGCCGAGCCTGGCCACCCCCTCGGGGCCGGTGAACCTCACCAGCGTCAGCGGGAGCGTCATGACCTCGGGGTCCTGCAGGACCACGAGCGCGAACATGAACTCGTTCCAGGACGAGATGAACGAGAACAGCAGCGTGGCCACCACACCCGGCGCGAGCAGCGGCGCGACCACACTCACGATCGAGCGCAGCCGGCTCGCGCCGTCCACGGCCGCCGCCTCCTCCAGTTCGGGCGGCACCGCGCGCACGTAGCCCTGCAACATCCACAGCGCGAACGGCAGCGTGAACGTCACATGGACGACCACCAGTCCAGGCAGCGTGTTCACCAGGTCCAGGTCCCGCAGGATCAGGAAGAGCGGAATGATGATCAGGATGAACGGGAACACCTGGCTGACCAGCACCCACCCGATCGCGATCTTGTTCACCAGGCCCCGGTAACGCGCCATCGCGTAGGAGGCGGGCAACGAGATCAGCACCGTGATCACGCTGCTGAACAGCGCCACGACGAGGCTGCGCAGCGCCGCCCCGACGAGGTCCTGCTCGCCGAACGCGTCGCCGAAGTTGGCCAGCGTGGGCTCGCGCGGAATCCACGTCGGTTCCGTCAGCGCCATCTCCTGCGGCGTCTTCAGCGCCGTGGACAACAACCACAGGAGCGGGAAGGCCAGGAAGACGACGTACGCGATCAGCGCGACGTACTGTGAAACGCGTTTCACTTGACCCCCCTCATCTGGCGCCACAGATACAGTCCGAGCACCGCCAGCACGACGATCGCCATGGCGAGGCCGAGCATCGAGGCGTATCCGGCCATGCGATACCTGAACGCCTCCTCGTAGGCGAACAACATCGGCAACCGCGTCCGCCCGCCCGGCCCGCCCTGGGTGAGCACGTAGACCAGCCCGAACTGGTTGATGTTCCACACGAAGTCGAGCGAGGTGATCGCCACGATGATGGGGCGCAGTTGCGGCAGCGTGATGTTCCAGAAGCGCCGCCAGGAGCCCGCGCCGTCCATCTCACCGGCCTCGTAGAGCTCTTTGGGCACGTTCTGGAGGCCCGCGAGCAGGACGACCGTCGTCTGCGGCATGCCCGCCCAGATCCCGACCACGATGATCGCGGGCAGCGCGAGCGAGAAGTCGGCCAGCCAGTTGATGTGGGTGCCGAGCAGGTCGTTCAGAACGCCGGCGTCGGGGTGGTAGACGAGCTTCCACATCAGGCCGATGACCACCGGCGGCATCGCCCACGGCACCACCGAGAGCACCCTGGCCACGCCCCGGCCGCGCAGCTTCTCGTTGAGCAGCAGGGCCAGGCCGAGCGCGGCCAGGAACTGCAGCACGGTCACCGAGACGGACCAGATCGCGCCGATCTGGAACGACGACCAGAACTCGTCGTCGGTCAGCAGGCGGGTGAAGTTCTCCAGGCCGACGAAGCTGGTCTCGTGGACGCGGGTGTTGCGGGCGTCGGTGAAGGCCAGGCCGATGCCGTACAGCAGGGGGCCCACGCTGAACAGCAGCACCGGCACCATGGCCGGCAACATCAGCAGCCACATCTCGCGCGTCTGACGCGACAGGCCGCGGCGCCTGGCCCGCGGCCGGCGCGGCGGCGCCGGTCTCGTCGTGGTCGCCGTCACCGCCCGCCCTCCTTCCCGCCACGCTCATCGGCCCTGTACGCGGGCCCCGCCGTGGAGGCGCGCACCGAGAGGCGGGGCGGCACGGTGACCAGCCGGGGCTCGCGGTCGCCGCCCCGCAGCCGCTCCAGCAGCAGTTCGGCGGCGGCCTTGCCACGCTCGGCCGACCCCAGCGAGACGCTGGTCAGCGACGGCCACGAGGCCGCGGCCAGGTCGGTGTCGTCCATGCCGACCACCGCCACGTCCTGCGGCACCCGCTTGCCCGCGCAGCGCAGCACGTCGAGCGCGCCGAGCGCGATCAGGTCGTTGGCGCACATGAGCGCGTCCACGTCGGGCACCCTGGCCAGCAACTCCGCCACCGCACGGGCCCCTTCGCGCCGGTAGAAGTCACCGATCTGCACGAGGTCCTCGTCGTAGGGGAGGCCGAGGTCGGAAAGCGCCTCCCGGTAGGCGGACCCCCGGGCGGCGCCCGGCACGGTGTCGAGGGGGCCGTTGATCATGGCGATGCGGCGGCGGCCGAGCGCGTAGAGGTGATCGACGGCCAGCCGCACACCGGTCCTGGAGTCGGCGCGTACGTTGTCCACCCGCGTCCCCTCGGGCACCGACCCGATGATCACGACGGGCGCCCTGGCCGCGGCCAGCATCTCCAGATGGGTCTCGGTGACGCGGAGGGGGCTCATGATCAGCCCGTCCACGTAGCGCTCGCCGAGGCTGTGCAGCACGTCGATCTCGTCGGCCACGACGGCGTCGGTGGAGTGCAGCACGAGCCGGTAGCCGGCGGCCTTCAGCACCGGCTGGATCTCGCGCAGCATGGCCAGGTAGGCGGGGTTGCCGACGTCCGCCATGGCGAAGGCGACCTGGTGGGTGCGGCGCGACTTGAGCGACCTGGCCACGGCGTTGCGCACGTAGCCGAGCTCGTCCGCGGCGGCCATCACCTTGCGCACGGTGTCCTGCCTGGTCGGCAGGCCGTTCAACACCCGCGAGACGGAGGCGATCGAGACACCGGCGCGCTCGGCGATCGTGTTGATCGTGGGTCCGTCGGCCAAGGTTGTCCTTCCATCAGTCGTAAACGTTTACAAGAGCGACTCTGTAAACGTTTACGGTGTGGGGACATGAAACCTGGATGTAACTTGCAGGTCAAGTCACGATCGCATAACACCAGGTCAGCGGGCTTTGTGGCAAATCCCGTGCGCCCCGGACGGGCGGGCGCACGGGAAAGGATCAGTCGCGTGCGGGCTCCGGCTCGCACTCCAGGCTCGTCTCCCGCGCGGCGGGAGCGGAGTGCCGCAGGAGGGCGCGGATGGCGGGAGAGCCGGCGAGCGTCACCACGGCGGCCAGGACGGCCGGGATGACGAGCGCCACGGGCAGCGACGTCGACTCGGCCACGTAGCCCAGCACGGCGGGCCCGAGCAGCAGCCCGCTGTAGCCGAAGGCCGTCACCATGGCCAGCGCCCGCCCGACCCGGCCGCCCGCCGCCCCGACGGCGCTGAACAACACCGGCACGACCGTCGCCAGTCCCACGCCCGCCAGCGCCCACCCGGTCCAGGCGCACACCACCTGCAGCGCTCCCGCCAGGGGCGAGAGCAGGACGAGGGCGTAGCCGGCGGTGGCGAACACGCCGGCGAGCTGGATGGTCCGCACGGAGCCGAGCCTGGCCCTGATCGGGTCCCCCAGCAGTCGCACGGTGGTCATGGCCACGGAGAAGATCGTGTACGCCAGCGGCGCCATGGCCGGATCCACCTCCAGCACCCACCGGGCGTGCAACGCGGCCCAGTCGATGGCCGCCCCCTCACTCAGATGCCCGGCGAACGCGGCCAGCCCGAGCAGCGCGATCAGCCCCCAGCGCAACGAACCGCCGGACCCTGACCCGGACCCGGACTCCGCGGAGACGTGCTCGGGCGGGTCGGGCAGCAGCAGGCGCGCCGCCGGCACGTACAGGAACGGCACCACCACCGCCGCCGCGATCAGCAGCCACTGCGCCTCCAGCCCCGCCTGCAGCGCGAGCGAGGTGAGCCCGCCCCCGGCCGCCCCGCCGAGGCTCCACGTGCCGTGGAAGGCGGAGATGATCGGCCGGCCGTAACGGCGCTCGACCTCGACGGAGTGGGCGTTCATGGCGACCTCGGTCACCCCCAGCCCGAGTCCGAACAGCACCGCCAGCGCCGCCAGCGCCCAGTACGACGGCGCGAGCGCGGGCCCGAGCAGCACCAGGCCGGAGAACGGGCCGGCGAACCAGCACACCCGCCGGCTCGACCACCGGTCCACCAGCGGCCCTGCCGCCAGCATCGACACCAGCGCGCCACCGGAGATCAGCAGCAGGACGCTGCCCAGCCGGCCGGGGCCGAGGTCGAGCCGGTCGTTCAGCGAGGGCAGGCCGGCCGCCCACAAACCCATGACAAAACCGGCGAGAAAGAAGAATCCGAAAACTCCGGCACGAGCCCGTCTGGCATCAATGAGGCTTTTGTTCACGACTAGAGCATAAACTGTGATCGTGAATGGAGCTACGACGAGTGGCGAGCTTCGCGCGCACAACCGGGTCAGGTTGCTGCGCGCCGTGCACGACTGCGGGGCCACCCGCACCAGGTCCCAGCTCACGCGCGACCTGCACCTGGCGCGGGGCACGGCGTCGGTGCTGGTCGCGGGGCTGGCGGAGGACGGGCTGCTGCACGAGGAGCCGGCCCGCGAGCATGTGCGCGGGCGGCCGACGCAGGTGCCGGGGCCGCATCCGTACGGGCCGATCGCGCTGGCCGCGGACGTGCGGGAGGACGCCTGGGAACTGGCGGCGTGCGAGCTGGGCGGGCGGGTGACGGTGCTCGGCGTACGCCCGCACGACGGCACTCCCGAGGGCGCGCTCGGGTCGCTGGGTGAGGCCATCGCCACGCACCGGCGGCGGCTCGGCCACCGGGTGATCGGCGCCGGCGTGGCCCTGGCCGGCCCGGTGCGCCACGGCGGCCTGGTGGACATCGCCCACCTGGGCTGGCGCTCGGTGGACGTCCCCGCCCTGCTCGCCTCCCAGACTCCGGCCCGCACGACGGCCCGCACGACGGCCCGCACGACGGCCCGCACGACGGCCCGCACGACGACGGCCCGCACGACGACGTCCACCACGACAGCGGCCGGCACGACAGCGGCCGGCTCCGCCACGCTCGTCGTCGGCAACGACACCGCCTTCGCGGCCCTGGCCGAGGCGCGGCGGGGCCGCCTGCAGGGCGTCAAGGTGGGCCTGCACCTGCACGTGGACTTCGACCTCGGCGGCGTGCTGGTCGTGGACGGGCGCCCGGTGGCGGGCGCGAGCGGCACCGGGGCCGAGTTCGGGCACATGCCGCTCACCGGCGACGACCGCCCGTGCCCGTGCGGCGCCAGGGGCTGCTGGAGCATGGGCGTCGGCGCGAACGCCCTGCTGCGCCACGTCGGCCTCGCCTACGGTGGCGGCAGGGGCAGGGAGCAGGCCGAGCACGTGCTGGCCACGAGCCAGGAGGCGGTGGAGGCCAACGCCAGGGTCCTGGGACGCGGCATAGCGGCCCTCGTGAACGCCCACGACCCCGAGGTGGTCATCCTGTCGGGGCACGGCCCGGAACTGCGCGAGCGGGCCGGGCAGGCCCTCATGGAAGCCTGCGAGCCGGTTCTCATGGCGATCCGCCGCGACCACCCGCCCAGGATCGAGGGTTCGGCTCTCGGCTGGCGCGGCTCGCTCCTGGGCGCGATGGAGTCCGTCTTCGATGACTTCCTCACGACCGAGGGTCTTGAACTCTGGCGGAAAAGCCACCCTGACCAGGGTCGCGACACGCCCGACCGGCAAAGTGTGACGCATTCCACCCTGGCCGGGGAAAAGCCGCTATAGCGCGTCCCCGCGAGGTCACGTATGCGATCTTGCCGGGCCGGGCAGAGGGCGGGTACGCACGCAAGGGTCCGATGCGCGAAACAATCATGGGCCGGGAAGCCGTACGCGTGAATCCCGTACCCACGCTCCGCATGACGGAAGCGGCCGTGAAGCAGGCGTTCCGCGAGAGCGCGCGGCGGTCGTGGACGAGCGCGGGAATCCGGCGTCTTCCCAGCGTATGGACGGTGCGGAGATCTCCGGTCCGGTGCCCGCGCCGGGCTGGGCGCGCTTCTGCGCGAACCCGGGCGGAAGCCGCCCGCGCCCGCCGCCCCCGGAGCGGAGCCGGCGGGCCGTTTCGCGGGCGCCGGAGGTGGCATCCCGCTCCGGCAGGGCTACGGTGAGACAGAAAGCGTGGTCGGTGGTGCAGGGGCCGGGCGGAGGCACGGTCACGCGGCACGTGGCGTGCGCGGAAGCGGCCGAGTCGGTGCGAGCCGCACGTTGAGCGGGCGCTTTCCGCAACACGAACCGCTGGTATCCGCCATGATTAGCCACTGCACCACGGGTCACTGAACCCGAACGTAAAACTCCCCGAGGAGAGAACTGAGATGGCACTTCCCACTCTCACCCCCGAGCAGCGTCAAGCCGCTCTGGCCAAGGCCGCCGAGGCCCGTGCCGCCCGCACGGCCCTGCTGGGCAAGGTCAAGGCCGGCGAGCTCACGTTCGCTCAGCTGCTGGAGCGCGACGACGACATCGCGAAGAAGATCAAGGTGTCCCAGGCGCTGCGCGCCGTCAAGGGCGTCGGTCCCGCCAAGGCCACCGCGCTGATGGAGGAGGCCGGCGTGGACGAGAAGCGCCGCCTCGGCGGCCTGGGCGCCCAGCAGCGCAAGAAGCTGGTCGACGCGCTCGGCTAAACCCCGAGCGGCCAGGTCCGCGCGCGGTGTCGCGCGGACCGGCCAGCGACCCCTCACAAGGCCAGGAGGGACCGCCGAGCGGAGCCGCCCCGCTCGACGGGGGCCGGGCTGAGGGGTCGGGAACCCCTTAAGAACGCAGGTAGGTCAGTACGGCGAGCACCCGGCGATGCTGATCACTGTCCTCCGCGTAGAGGCCGAGCTTGTTGAAGATGCTCCTGATGTGCTTCTCCACGGCTCCGTCGCTGATCACGAGCTGCCGCCCGATGGCCGGGTTCGACTTCCCCTCGGCCATCAACCCGAGCACCTCGCGCTCGCGCGGCGTGAGCTGCGCCAGCGGATCGTCCTTGCGCCTGCGCACCATCAACTGGGACACCACCTGAGGATCGAACACGGTCCCGCCCGCGGCCACCCGCCGCAGGCCCTCCAGGAACTCGTCGACGTCGACGACCCGGTCCTTCAGCAGATAGCCCACCGCGCCCCTGGCGTCGGCGAGCAGGTCATCGGCGTAGGAGACCTCGACGTACTGCGAGAGGATCAGCACCGGCGCCCCGGGCACCCGGCGCCGGGCCTCCACGGCCGCCTTGAGGCCCTCGTCGGTGAAGGACGGCGGCATGCGCACGTCCACCACCGACACGTCGGGCTTGTGCTCGGCGATCGCCTCGACGAGGGCGTCGCCGTCACCGACGGTCGCCACCACCTCGCAGCCGAACTCTTCAAGCAACCTGACCAGGCCTTCCCTGATCAGAACGGCGTCATCGGCCACGACTACCCGCACGGAACCTCCGCCACGATCACTGTGGGCCCGCCGTCGGGCGACTGCACGGTCAGCTCCCCGTCGACGGCGCGGAGCCGGTCGGCGAGCCCGGCGAGCCCATGTCCCTTGGCGACGTGTGCGCCGCCGACCCCATCATCCCCGATCGTGAGCATGAGAATGTCACCGATGCGGACAAGCTGGACGGTGCAGACGGTCGCGCGGCTGTGCTTGGCCACGTTGGTGAGGGTCTCGGCGCAGACGAAGTAGACGGCGTTCTCGACGGCGGCCTGGTAGCGCTCGACGGTCTGGACGTCCAGGTCCACGGGGATCGTGCAGCGGCCCGCCAGGGCGGCCAGGGCGGGCGCGAGGCCGCGGTCGGACAGGATCGGCGGGGCGATGCCGCGCGAGAGCGCGCGCAGCTCGTCGAGGGTCTCGCGGGTCGCGCTGATGGCGGAGGTGAGGGTGGCCTGCGCGGCCTCGGGGTCCTTGGACAGCTGCCGCTGCGCCCTGGACAGCTCCATGGCCAGCGAGACCAGCCGCTGCTGCGGCCCGTCGTGGATGTCGCGCTCCAGCTTGCGCAGCGCGTTGGCCTCGGCGGAGACGGCGGCGGCCCGGCCCTCGGCCAGGTCGTCGATGCGCTCCTGCAACTCGGCCACGCCGGTCAGCAGCGCCCGGCCCAGAACGGCCCTGATCAGCGCGGCGCCGCGGATCGCGAACGGCATGAGCATCGTGAAGACCAGGCCGAGGCCGACGTAGAAGACCACGCCGACGCCGTAGGAGTCGCCGAGGCCGAGCAGTTCGGGCAGCTCGGTGTTGCCGGGGATGCGCAGGAGGAAGATGCCGTAGAGAGGCCAGGTGAGGCCCGCGAGGGGGATCGCCCAGAACACCACGGTGAGCACGAACGAGATGATCGCGAACGGCAGGTTGAGGATGCCGTGCAGCAGGTCCAGCCAGGACTGCCCGCTGGTCAGCGGGTTGATGAGCCGGCGGAAGCGGCCGGCGCCGGGCGGCACGGGCCGGTAGCGGGGCCGCACGGGGGGCCGCCGCAGCACGTCGGACAACCAGCCGCGCTCCGCGTCGGCGAAGCCCCTGGCGACCAGCAGCGTGCCGGCCAGCAGCGGGATGCCGATCCACGCGACGGTGGTGGCCAGCCCGCCGGCGAAGCCCGCGACCATGAGCACGAAGCCGATGACTGTGGTCGGGAAGCCGACCAGCGTGTAGCGGGTGTCGAGAAGGACACGCCTCGTCAGGGAGCGCATGGCCATAACGGTATGACCTACCCGCGCCCAGGACGAGTGGGTGCGCCGGTGTACGGGGGTGGGGCCAGCCCTACCCCCGCAGGTGAGGGGATCTTGACCTGAGGAGGGCGGCTCGCGGCACTGTGCCGGAGGGCCAGGAACGGAAGCCTTGAGGGCATCCGCTCCCCGCCGAATCGAGGCACTCCCATGACCGTCCTGCTGGACCGCCCCACCGCACCGCCGCGCAGTACGGCAGGCGCGCGGCGGACGGCCCGTGACCCGTTCATCGACCTGCTTCGTGTGTTCGGCATGGCGCTCATCGTCTTCCAGCACTGGACGATCCCGGTCCTCGACTACGAGGGCGGCCGGCTGAGCACGGGCAACGCCCTGTCGACCCCGGGTGTGTGGCTGGTGACGTGGATCAGCCAGGTGATGCCGCTGGTGTTCTTCGCGGGCGGCGCCGCGAACGCGATCAGCTTCGGCCGCTCGGACAAGCCCGCGCCGGCGTGGCTGGCGGTCCGGCTGCGGCGGCTGGCCTGGCCGCTGCTGCCGCTGGCGGCGGTGTGGATCCCGCTGCCGCACGTCCTGCTCAGCCTGGGCGTGCCGGCGCAGCCGCTGGAGGTGGGGGCGAAGCTGACGGGCCAGTTGCTCTGGTTCCTGGCCGTCTACCTGATCGCCGTCACGGCCACCCCGTACGCGCTGCGCCTGCACGAGCGGTACGGCTGGCGCGTCCCCGCCGTCCTGGCGGCCGGAGCGGTGCTGACGGACGTGGCCCGGTTCTCGACCGGCCTGGACGCGGTGGGCTACCTGAACATCGTCTTCGTCTGGCTGGCGGTGCACCAGCTCGGCTTCTTCTACGCCGAGGGCCGGCTGCGCCTCCCCTGGCTGTTCGCGATCGGCGGCTTCGGCGCGGCGGCCCTGCTGGTGGGCTATGGCCCCTACCCGGGCAGCATGATCGGCCTGCCGGGCGCCGAGGTGTCCAACATGGCGCCGCCCACGCTGGCCATGCTCGCCGTCGGGCTCGGGCAGATCGGCCTGGCCCTGCTGCTGCGCCCCGCGCTCGTACGGCTCCCGACGGCCCGCCTGCTGGCCTGGGCCGGCCCGCGGATCATGACGGTGTACCTGTGGCACATGCCGGCCCTGTTCGCGGTGACCGGGGTCGTGGTGGTCCTGCTGGGCGTGGACACGCCGCGCCCGGGCAGCATCCTGTGGTTCGCCGGGTGGCCGATCTGGTTCGGGCTGCTGTGCCTGGTGTTGTGGCCGCTGCTGAAGGGGTTCGCCCGGTTCGAGACGCCGCCCGCGCTGCCGTACGGGGTGGCCGGGTGGCGCGGCACGCTGACGGCGGCCGGGCTGGTCGGGGCGGGCGTGCTGACGCTGACGGCCGGTGGGTTCGCGCCCGGCGGCGGTCCGTTCCTCGCGGTGCTCGCGGTGCTCGGCGGGCTGCTGCTGACAGGGCCGCGGACTCGCGCATAACGATCGGGTCCGAACATACTCGGTCGCAGTTGCGCGCATAATTCGACTGAATCAGACCGATTCGGTCTTGACTAGATCGTTTCTCTGGGATTTCCTGCGGTCGAGCGGATCGATAAGGCGCGGGAGGTCACATGGAGCACGAGTCATCGATCGGGCGGCGCAGGTTCCTCGTCACGGGCGGGGCAGCGGCGGCGGCACTGGCGGCCGGCGGCGGCCCCGCCCACGCGGCGGACGGCACCCGTGTCCGGTTCGTCAAACGCCCGGCGGCGACCGCCGCGGGCGGCCTCTACACGCCGAACCGCGCGCCCCTCTCCCCCACCCCCTTCCTCAAGCTGCCGCCGGGCGCAGTGCGGGCACGCGGCTGGCTGGCGCACCAGCTCCGGTTACAGCTCGACGGCCTCTGCGGCCGGTATGACGAGATTTCTGACTTCCTGCGGTACGACACCTGCGGCTGGGTCCACCCGGAGCTCGGCGCGTGGGAGGAGCTGCCGTACTGGCTCAGGGGGTACGGCGACCTGGCCTACGTCACCGGCGACGCCGGCGCCCTGGCCAAGACCGAGCGCTGGCTGGCCGGAATCGTCGCCACCCAGCAGCCCGACGGCTGGTTCGGCCCGGCGCGGCTGCGCACGTCGCTGGAGGGCGGCCCGGACTTCTGGCCGGGGATGCCGCTGCTGTCGGCGTTCCGCTCCTGGTACGAGTACACGGCGGACGACCGGGTGCTCCCCTTCATGTCCCGATATTTCCGCCTACAGGCCGAGCAGCCGGCGGAGGTGTTCAACCGGAGCTGGGGCGCCTTCAGGTGGGGCGACAACATCGACAGCGTCTACTGGCTCTACAACCGCACCGGCGAGAGCCGGCTGCTCGACCTGGTGCGCAAGATGCACGCCGGCTCCGCCGACTACGTCAACGGCCTGCCCACCCGGCACAACGTCAACATCGCGCAGGGCTTCCGCGAGCCGCTCCAGTACGGCCTGCTCACCGGCGACCCCGCGCTGGCCCAGGCCACGTACCGGAACTACGCCACCGTCATGGGCCGGTTCGGCCAGTTCGCCGGGGGCGGGTTCGCCGGTGACGAGAACACCAGGGACGGCTTCTGCGACCCCCGGCAGGGCTTCGAGACCTGCGGGATCGTCGAGTTCATGCACAGCTTCGAGATGCTGACGCGCTTCACCGGCGACCCGGTGTGGGCCGACAGGTGCGAGGAGCTGGCGATCAACTCGATGCCCGCCGCCTTCGACCCCGAGCAGCGCTCGATCCACTACATCACCAGCGCCAACAGCGTCCGCCTCGACCGCACGGCCAAGGTCTACGGGCAGTTCCAGAACGGGTTCGGCATGGAGGCGTTCATGCCGGGCGTGCACAACTACCGCTGCTGCCCGCACAACTACGGCATGGGCTGGCCGTACTACGCCGAGGAGCTCTGGCTGGCCACGCACGACCGCGGCCTGGCCGCCTCCATGTACGCCGACTCCACGGTCACCGCCCGCGTCGCCGGTGGCCAGGAGGTGACGATCGACCAGCGCACGGACTACCCGTTCGAGGAGACGATCCGGCTGACGGTCTCCACCGCCGAGCCCGTCGCCTTCCCGCTCTACCTGCGCGTCCCCGGCTGGTGCGACGGCCCGAGGCTGCGCGTGCCCACCGACGGCGCCGGGCGCGCCCAGCCGGTGGCCACCGAGGGCGCCGGGTACGTCGTGGTGGAGCGCACCTGGCGCGAGGGCGACCGGGTGGAGCTGACGCTGCCGATGCGCACCTCCGTACGCACGTGGACGCGGAACCACGGCTCCGTCTCCGTGGACCACGGCCCGCTGACCTTCTCGCTGGCGATCGGCGAGAGCTGGCGGCGCACCGGCGGCACGGAGGACTTTCCCGAGTTCGAGGTCTTCCCCGAGACCGCCTGGAACTACGCCCTCGACCGCCCCCAGCCCGCCCGCCTGCACCTGGTACGGCGGCACGGCCCCCTCCCCGCCAACCCGTTCACGCCCGAGAGCGCCCCGCTGGAGCTCCGCGCCAGAGCCAGGAAGATCGACAACTGGCAGGCGGACCCCCAGGGCGTCGTACGCGAGCTCCAGGACAGCCCCGCCCGCACCGACGGCCCCGCCGAGGAGGTCCGGCTGATCCCCATGGGCGCCGCCCGCCTGCGCGTCACCTCGTTCCCTGTCGCGGGAAGCGGCCCCGGCGCGCACGAGTGGACCCTGCCGGAGTTCGAGGCGTCCGCCTCCCACGCCGAGGGCTCCATCCTGGCCCTGTACGACGGCAGGTGGCCGAGCAGCTCCGCCGACCACGACATCCCCCGCTTCACCTGGTGGGACCACCTCGGCACCGAGGAGTGGGTCCAGTACGAGTACCGCGAGCCCAGGCGCGTCACCGGCTGCGCGGTGTACTGGTTCGACGACACGGGCATCGGCCGCTGCCGGGTCCCGGCGTCGTGGGAGCTGCGCTGGCTCGACGGCGACCAGTGGCGCCCGGTCACCTCGCCCTCCGGTTACGGCGTGACCCTCGACACGGTCAACCGCGTCACCTTCGACCCCGTCACGACGAAGGGACTGCGCATCGTCGCCCGCCTGCGGAACGACTTCTCCGCCGGAATCCTCGAATGGGAGGTGCCCGCCACCACCCCGTGAGGGCCTCGCTACCGCGGCTCGATCTGAAGACGGCTTGACCGAGTTGACCGCCTTGGGTTCGACCACGGGGCAAACTTCGGCAGGATAGGTGTGTGAGCCTACTCGTTGACCGCCTGCCCGAAGAGATCGACGCAGATCCCGACGCCATCTTCGACGCGTTCGTCGCCTGGAACGCCGAGCGGGGGCTCACGCTCTATCCCGCCCAGGAGGAGGCCCTCATCGAGGTGCTCTCCGGCAGCAACCTGATCCTGGCCACGCCGACGGGCTCGGGCAAGTCCCTGGTGGCGGCGGGCGCCCACTTCGCCGCGCTGACGCGCGACATCCGCACGTTCTACACCGCGCCGATCAAGGCGCTGGTGTCGGAGAAGTTCTTCGACCTGTGCGCCATCTTCGGCACCGCGAACGTCGGCATGATGACCGGCGACGCGAGCGTCAACCCCGGCGCGCCGATCATCTGCTGCACGGCCGAGATCCTGGCCAACGTGGCCCTGCGCGATGGGGCGGCGGCCGACATCGGCCAGGTCGTCATGGACGAGTTCCACTTCTACGCCGAGCCCGACCGCGGCTGGGCCTGGCAGGTGCCGCTGCTCGAGCTGCCCGACGTGCAGTTCATCCTCATGTCGGCCACGCTCGGCGACATGTCGATGTTCGAGCGCGACCTGACCAGGCGCACCGGGCGGCCGACGTCCGTGGTCAAGCACGCCGAGCGGCCGGTGCCGCTGATCTACACCTACCGGATGACGCCGCTGCACGAGACGCTGGAGGAGATGCTCTCGACCGGCCAGGCGCCCGTCTACGTCGTGCACTTCACGCAGGCCGCGGCGATGGAGCGGGCCCAGGCGCTGATGTCGATCAACATCGCGAGCAAGGCCGAGAAGGAGGCCATCACCGCCATGATCGGCGGCTTCCGCTTCACCACCCGCTTCGGCCGGGCGCTGTCGCGGCTGGTCCGCCACGGCATCGGCGTGCACCACGCGGGCATGTTGCCGAAATACCGGCGTCTGGTGGAGCGCCTGGCCCAGGCCGGGCTGCTGAAGGTCATCTGCGGCACCGACACGCTGGGCGTCGGCGTCAACGTGCCGATCAGGACGGTGCTGTTCACCGCCCTGTCCAAATACGACGGCAACAAGGTGCGGCGGCTGCGCGCCCGCGAGTTCCACCAGATCGCCGGCCGGGCGGGCCGCGCGGGCTTCGACACCATCGGCTACGTCGCCTGCCAGGCTCCCGAGCACGACGTCGAGAACGCCAAGGCGCTGGCCAAGATCGGCGACGACCCCAAGCGGCGGCGCGGCTACGCCCGCAAGAAGCCGCCGGAGGGCTTCGTGGGCTGGAGTGAGGACACCTTCCAGAAGCTTCAGGACGCCGAGCCCGAGCCGCTCAACTCGCGCTTCAAGGTCAGCAACGCCATGTTGCTCGCGGTGATCAACCGCCCGGGCGACTGCTTCCAGGCGATGAAGCACCTGCTGACCGACAACCACGAGGACCGCAAGTGGCAGCGGCGGCACATCAGCCAGGCCATCGCCATCTACCGGTCGCTGCTGGCCGGGGGCATCGTGGAGCAGTTCCGCGAGCCCGACGAGCAGGGGCGGCGGGCCCGGCTGACGATCGACCTGCAGGAGGACTTCGCGCTCAACCAGGCGCTGTCCACGTTCGCCCTGGCGGCCTTCGACCTGCTCGACCGCGAGTCGCCGTCCTACGCGCTCGACCTGGTCTCGATCGTGGAGTCGATCCTCGACGACCCGCGCCAGATCCTGTCCGCCCAGCTCAAGAAGGCCAAGGGCGAGGCCGTCGGGCAGATGAAGGCCGACGGGATCGAATACGAGGAGCGCATGGAGCTGCTCGCCGAGATCATGTATCCGATGCCGCTCGACGACCTGCTGCTCGGCGCCTACGAGACCTACCGGCGGGGGCACCCGTGGGTGGGCGACTACACGGTGAGCCCGAAGTCCGTGGTGCGCGACATGTTCGAGCGGGCCATGACGTTCGGCGACTACATTCAGTTCTACGAGCTGACCCGCTCCGAGGGCACGGTGCTGCGCTATCTGGCCGACGCCTACCGGACGTTGTCCCGTACGGTGCCAGAGCACCTCAAGACCGACGACCTGATCGACCTGGTCGAGTGGCTCGGCGAGCTGGTCCGCCAGGTCGACTCCTCGCTGATCGACGAGTGGGAGAAGCTGGCCAACCCGGAGGAGGCGCTGGAGGAGCACCAGCAGCTGGAGGCCAAGGTGCGGCCTGTCACGGCCAACCCGCGGGCCTTCCGCGTGCTGGTGCGCAACGCGATGTTCCGGCTGGTCGAGCTCTGCTCCCTGGAGAAGGAGAACGAGCTGGAGGAGCTCGCCCCCGACGTGGACTGGGGCGCGGCGCTGGACGCGTACTACGAGGAGCACGAGGAGATCTTCGCCGACGCCGACGCCCGCGGGCCCGCGCTGCTGCGCATCGAGGAGGAGAGCGGGTTGTGGAAGGTGCGGCAGACGATCAAGGACCCGGCCGGAGACGGTGACTGGGGCATCGATGCCCAGGTGGACCTGGCCGCCTCCGACGAGGAGGGCCGCGCGGTCCTGCACGTACAGGGGCTGAACCGCCTGTAGGAAAAAGAAGACAAGAAAAAGAAGACAAGCCGTGTGCCGGAACGGACTGGCAAGGGCGTTCCGGCACAGGCCTGTCGCTTTCAGTGTCTGTCGGAAAACGTCGGGGTCGTGTCATGAGCATGTCCCAAGATCGAGACATTCCGCGCAATTCGCTGTCCGCGACGGTGCGGTTCCGCTTCCGTGATCATGGGACAAAATGGGAGGAGTGAACGACGAAGAGATCAGGCGCGTCCTCGGGCTGCTCTACCAGGACGACACGTTGAAGACCTTCGCCTCCCTCGTGCTCGGCGCGACCGAGGGGCTCTCCCCGAAGTCGCTGCACAAGCTGGCCAGCGGCGGCCTGGCCGCCCGCGACGAGGACGGCGTGTGGCGCCCCACCCCCGAGCGCTTCCGCGACCTGCTGCGGGAGCGGGCCGTGCCCGCCGAGGAACTGAGCGCCGAGGAGCGGGTGCTGCGGACGTTCCTGGTGGACGGGCGGCTGACGACCACGGCGATCCGCCGCGACAAGCGACTCGTCGTGCTGCGCTACATCGCGACCGTCTTCGAGCCCGGCGTCCGTTACGCGGAGAAGGACGTGAACGTGGCGCTGCGGGCCTTCCACGACGACTACGCGGCCCTGCGCCGCTACCTGGTGGATGAGGACCTGCTGTCGCGGGAGGGCAACGTCTACTGGCGCAGCGGCGGCCACGTCGAGATCTAGGCGGGCTTGAGCGCGGGGTCGCCGGGCTCGATGACGAACGAGCCCGAGGTGTAGGCGGGCGCGCCCGGCTCGGTGACGCGCTCCAGCGAGCGGAAGTCCACCCTCATCTCCTCCCGCGTGAGCCTGGCGCGCACGTAACCCCGGCGGCCGTTGAAGAACTTCACGTGCGGGTTCTCCGCCAGCAGGACCCCCGTGTTCGGGTACTCGTCCAGGCCGTCGCCCGCGCTGGTCACCGAGGTCGTGACCAGTTCGACGGCCACGGGCTTCGAACCGCGCCTGATCTCCCCGGCCCAGTGGGAGTGCACGTCGCCGGTCAGCACGACCGCGTTGCTCCCGTACCGCTCGATGGCGGCGGTCAGGCGGTCGCGGGAGGCGACATAGCCGTCCCAGCCCTCGTTGGAGTAGCCCTTGCCCTCGCCGTTGACCCAGTCCATCTCCATCATGAACACCTGCTGGCCGAGCAGGTCCCAGGTGGCTTGCGATCCCTTCAGCTCGCCGTCGAGCCAGCCTTCCTGCTCCTGGCCGAGGATGGTGCGGTTGGGAGCAAAGCGATCGAGGCAGTCGGGGCCGACGGTGCCGCTCCTGCCGGTGCAGGCGTACAGGTCGCGGTACTGGCGGGTGTCGAGCAGGTGCAGGTTGGCCACCGCGCCCCAGCGCACGCTCCGGTACAGCCTGAGCGACGCCCCGGCGGGCTTCTGGGCGCGGCGCAGCGGCATGTTCTCGTAGTACGCCTGGAACGCCGCCGCACGGCGCTCCAGGAACGGCGGGCCGGGCTGCTCGGCCACGTCCCCGGCCCAGGCGTTGTCCACGTCGTGGTCGTCCCAGACCACGACCCAGGGGGCGATCGCGTGGGCGAGCCTGGCATCCGGATCGGCCTTGTGCTGGGCGTGGCGCAGCCGGTAGCCGGCCAGGTCGAAGCACTCGCCGCCGGCCTGGTCGCGGACCGGGTGCTGGTAGTCGCCGTACTCGTAGACGTAGTCGCCGAGGAAGGCGATCAGGTCGGGCTGGTCCTCGGCCATCCTGCGGTACGGGGTGAACCAGCCCGCCTGGTAGTCGGCGCACGAGGCGAACGAGAGGTTCAGCGGGGTGGCGCGGGTGCCGGGGGCGGGGGTGGTGCGGGTACGGCCGACGGGGCTGATCTCGGCGCCGGCCTTGAAGCGGTAGAAGTATTCGGCGCCCGGGTCGAGTCCTCCGAGTTCGACGTGCACGCTGTGGGCCGCGCCGGGGCGGGCCGCTTCGGCGCCACGTCGTACGACATGTCGGAAATTTTCGTCCTTTGCGAGCTGCCACTGGACCGGCACCTCGCGATCCGGCATGCCGCCGAGGCCGTCGGGGGCGAGCGGATCCATGGCGAGGCGCGTCCACAGCACCATGCCGTCGTGCGCTGGCTCACCCGAGGCGACGCCGAGCTGGAAGGGGTCGGACAGAGGGGCGCGCCGGACGGCCGCGCGGGCGGGGTTCGCGCCCGCGGCGGCGGCCAGGCCGAGGCCCCCGGCGAAGAGCGCACGCCGGGTGAGCATGGGTGTCCTTACATGGGGTGGCCGTTACCTGCGGCGACAGCCTGACGGGCGTCCTGTCGCGCTGTGCGTTCACAGGGAGACATTCCGCTGAAGTTCTGGTGAAGGTCTCGCGTTTCAGCTGGCGGCCGGACGGAGGCAGGCACGGGACGGCAGGACGGAGGCGGGCACGGCAGTCACCGGACGGCAGGCCGCAGGCGGGCACGGCAGTCGCGGGACGGCAGGCCGGAGGCGGGCATGGCAGTCACGGGACGGCAGGCCGGAGGCGCGCGCGGTAGTCGCGGGGCGGCAGGCCGTACTCCTTCCTGAAGGCCCGGCTGAAGTGGAACGGGCTGACGAAGCCCGAGGCGGCCGCCACCTGGCCGACGTCCATGTCCGTCACCTCCAGCAGGCTCGCTGCGTGACGTACCCGCGCCCGGCGTACGGCCGCCATGGGTGTCTGGCCGGTCGCCCCGGCGAACAGGTGGGCGAAGCGGGAGGGCGAGAGCGCGACCGCGCGGGCGAGGGAGGCCACCGAGTGCGGGGCGCCCGGCTCGGCCGCGATGATCGCCAGGACGCGGCGTACCCGCTCGTCGCCCTCCTCGCCCGCCTCCTCGGGCCGGGCCGTGGCGGTGGCCAGCACCAGCGCCTCCTCCACGGCGCCCAGCACCAGCTCCCTGGCCGCGCCGCCGTACACGACTGCGGGAACGGCACCCCCGTGACCACCCCCCTGACCGACACGCTGACCGGGGACCGGCGTGTCGGGCGTCCAGCGCGCGTCCCGCAGCGCCCGGGCGAACGCCAGCTCGATCCGCTCGTGCACGACCCTCGGCACCCCCGCCACCAGATGGCACCCGCCGCCCCTGGCGTAGGGCGCCAGCCAGGCCGCCCAGGAGGCGCGGGGCTGGAAGTGCACCCACCAGAACCGCCACCGCTCCGCCCCCGTCAGCACCCGATAGTGCTGGGCCACTCCCGATTCCAGCACCGCCAGGTCCCCCGCCCGCACCTCGAACGACTCCCCGCCCTGCGTCACGAACCCGGCGCCCGCCTCGGTCCACAACATCAGCCAGCTCGGCGACCCGCCCTCGCGGCGCGTGGCGTAGCCGGCGGCCTGGTCGTAGTGGCCCACGATCATCAGCTCGGCAGCAGGAACAGACAGGTCGTCAGCGGTCACAGGCATACCGTTCCACGATCCGGCTCCTTAGCGTGGAAGACATGAGGCTCAAAGACTTCCACGATCAGGGGTACACGCTGGTGCCCGGTCTCCTCGCCCCGGAGGAGGTGGCCGAGCTGCGCGACGAGTTCATGGCCATGCACTCCCGGGGCCCGATCCCGGGTCACTTCGCACCCCAGCCGCAGGAACCGGGGCAGCCGTACGACATCCTGCGCGAGTACCCCCGGATCATGCACCCGCACCAGGTGAGCGACGTGGCCCTGCGCTACCTGCTCGACACGCGCGTCGGCGCGATACTCCGCGACCTCCTGGGCGAGGAGCCGATAGCAGCCCAGAGCATGTTCTACTTCAAGCCGCCGGGCGCCAGGGGCCAGGCGCTGCACCAGGACAACTTCTACCTCCGGGTCGAGCCGGGCACCTGTGTGGCCGCCTGGGTGGCGCTCGACCGGGTGGACCGGGCCAACGGCGGCCTGGAGGTCGTCCCCGGCACGCACCTGATGGACCTGTTCTGCCCGGAGGAGGCCGACCAGGGCGTCTCGTTCACCCGCGAGTACGTGCCCCCGCCGCCCGGCCTGGAGAAGGTCCCCGTGGACATGAACCCAGGCGACGTGCTCTTCTTCAACGGCAGCCTGGTGCACGGCTCGGAGCCGAACAGCACGGCCGACCGCTTCAGGCGCAGCTTCATCTGCCACTACACCGGCCGCTCGGCCGAGCGGATCGCCGAGTACTACCCGACGCTCACGATGTCGGGCGAGCCCGTCCGGCTCGAAGCCTCGGTCGGCGGCGGCCCGTGCGGCACGGAGATCGTCGGGCCACACTGAGCATCATCCGCCGGATATATCCGACTCCGCCTCGTCGTCGGGAAGGGGGCAGTCCCAGGGGTCGTCCAGCCAGCCGTCGGGCAGGGCCACCTTGGACCGCTCCCCCGACTTCCCGCGGGGCGTGTCGGTGTTCGGCGGCCACGGCTGGTCGTGCTCCAGCTTCGCCAGCCCCGCGCGCAAGCCGTCGAGCGACTCGGAGGTGGCCAGTTCGCGTCGCAGCTCGCTCCCGACCATGAACCCCTTCAAATACCACCCGACATGCTTGCGGAAGTCGGCCACCGCGTACCGCTCGATGTCGAAGACCTCGGTCAGCCCCTCGGCGTGCCTGGCCATCATCCCGGCCACCTCGCCGAGCGTCGGCCGCGCCCGCTCGGGGCGGCCGTTGAACGCGTTGTCCAGATCCCCGAACAACCACGGACGCCCCAGGCACCCCCGCCCGACGACGACCCCGTCACATCCGGTGCGTTCCACCATCCTGACGGCGTCGTCGGCGCACCAGATGTCGCCGTTGCCCAGCACGGGGACCTCGGGCACGGCCTCCTTCAGCCTGGCGATGGCCTCCCAGTCGGCGACCCCGCCGTAGTGCTGCTTGGCCGTGCGGGCGTGCAGCGCGATGGCGGCGACGCCCTCCTCGGCGGCGATCCGCCCGGCGTCCAGGTAGGTCAGGTGATCGTCGTCGATCCCCTTGCGCATCTTCATCGTCACGGGCAACGACCCGGCGTTCGCCACCGCCTGGCGCAGGATCCGCCGCAGCAGATTCCGCTTGTACGGCAGCGCGGACCCGCCCCCGCGCCTGGTCACCTTGGGCACGGGGCAGCCGAAGTTCAGGTCGACGTGGTCGGCCAGGTCCTCCTCGGCGATCATCCGGACCGCCCGCCCCACGATGTCGGGATCCACGCCGTAGAGCTGGATGCTCCTCGGCTTCTCCGACTCGGCGAACCTGATCATGCGCAGCGTCTTGGGATTACGCTCGACCAGGGCCCTCGTCGTGATCATCTCGCACACGAACAGCCCCGCGCCCTGCTCCCGGCACAACACCCGGAACGGCGCGTTCGTGATGCCCGCCATCGGCGCGAGCACCACTGGCGGCCACACTCCAATCGGCCCAATCTTCACCTCGTCAGTTGTAGCGCAGGTCAGGCCGTAACCGGTATTTCGCGGATAGTCTGTGATCCGGCATCTTCGGTTGAGGGGGATGGATGCTTCTTCGCGTACGCGTCGCGCTGCCCGACCGGCCCGGCGCCCTGGCCCAGGTGACCAAGGTCCTGGGGGCGGCCGGGGCCGACATCACGCAGGTCACCGTGCTCGACCGGGGCGCGGGCCGGGCTCTGGACGACATCACCGTCTTCTGCCCGGACAGCACGCCCAGGCAGGCCCTGGTCGAGAGCCTGCAGAGCATCGAGGACGTGGCGGTCGAAGGCGTCTGGACCACGCGCGAGGCGCCCGGCACCTACCCCGAGCTGGAGATACTCAAATACATCACCACGGCGGGAGACCGGGCGCTCACCACGCTCATCGACTCGCTCCCGGTCCTGTTCAGCGCCGACTGGGCCGCCACCGCCGCCGAGCGCCGCATCGTCTACGCGAGCTGGCGAATGCCGCAGGACATCGCCATCCCCGAGGAGACGCCCTCCCGGCCCGAGGCCCTGACCCTCGACGGCGGCGTGCACCTCGTCCACGCCCCGCTGCCGCCCCTGGCCCTCTCCCTCCTCCTGGCCCGCTCGGAGGGCCCCGCCTTCCACCGCATCGAGGTGCACCGCCTCACCAGGATCCTGGAGATCTTCCTCAGCCTCCCCGCCACCGAGCGCAGCATGGCGCGCCAGCTCCGCAAGTAGCCCCCGAACGCGGCTGCTGGAAGCATCTGGTCGGGAAACGCGCTATTGTTAACCACGCAGCAACGCGGAAGTGGCTCAGTGGTAGAGCATCACCTTGCCAAGGTGAGGGTCGCGGGTTCGAATCCCGTCTTCCGCTCGGAGCAGGATTTGACTCGGTGGCGTGGCCGAGAGGCGAGGCAGCGGCCTGCAAAGCCGTCCACACGGGTTCAAATCCCGTCGCCACCTCCAAGGACGATTAGCTCAGCGGGAGAGCGCTTCCCTGACACGGAAGAGGTCACTGGTTCAATCCCAGTATCGTCCACCAGGCATGACAGAGGGGCCCCGGCCGAGATGGCCGGGGCTCCTCTGCTGTCCGGCCCCGGCTAGCCTTGCATGTGTGGTGGCGAAGGCGAATCTGGTGGTGATCTACACGGGCCGGATCGAGGAGTGCCGGGCGTTCTACGGCTCCCTCGGTCTGGAGTTCCGCGCCGAGCAGCACCGCGACGGCCCCCTGCACTACGCCGCGGTGCTGGACGACGGTCTGGTGCTCGAGATCTATCCGGCCGCGTCCGGCGGGCCGACCGGTCCCCTGCGGCTCGGGTTCGAGGTGGACGCCCTGCCGGGAAGTCCAGCGGGGCGGCAGGTGCTGCGGGATCCGGACGGACGTGCCGTGGAGGTGCTCGTACGCGACCGGATCCCCGATCACTGACCCGCCAGGCCCGTGTGCGCGACGCCCCGGACGATCTGCCGCTGGAACAGCACGAACACCACCAGGAGCGGCAGTCCGGCCAGCACGACCGAGGCCATGATCTGCGCGTACCGCAGGCCGAACGTGCCCTGCACCACGTTCGCCAGCCCCACCGGCAGCGTCATCGTGTTCGGGTCGGTGGAGACCAGGAACGGCCAGAGGAAGTTG
Source organism: Nonomuraea insulae (assembly GCF_042656245.1). Classification (NCBI taxonomy): domain Bacteria; kingdom Bacillati; phylum Actinomycetota; class Actinomycetes; order Streptosporangiales; family Streptosporangiaceae; genus Nonomuraea; species Nonomuraea insulae. Next base: position 127,521 of record NZ_JBHSPA010000084.1, on the reverse strand, counting down.
TTCCAGGTGTTGATGAAGGTGAAGATCGACACGGCCGCCAGCACGGGCCGCGACAGGGGCAGGACGATGGTGAAGAAGACGCGCCAGCGGCCCGCCCCGTCCACGAAGGCGGCCTGTTCGAGCTCCGGCGGCACGTCCTGGAAGAACTTGAACAGGATGAACACGATCAGCGGCGCCGCCACCTGCGGCAGGATGATCGCCCACCAGGTGTCCACCAGGCCGAAGGAGACCATCTCGGAGAACAGCGGCGCGATCAGCACCTGCGGGGGCACCATGATGCCGGCCAGGATGAGGGCCAGCAGCGCCCGCTGGCCCTTGAACTGCGTGCGGGCGAACCCGTACGCGGCCATCGCGGAGAACAACACGGTCAGGAACGTGACGAGGACGGCGGTGACGGTGGAGTTGATGGCCCACTTGACGATGCCGCCGGTGCCCAGGACCAGCTCGTAGGAGTCGAGGGTGAGCCGGGTGCCGAACCACTCCAGCGGGAGCTTGGTGGTCTCCGACTCCGGCTTGAGCGAGGTGGCCACGGCCCAGGCGATGGGGGCCAGCCAGATGGCCGCCAGCACCAGCGCGGCCACCAGCAGGACGAGCTGGCTGAAGCTGAACCGCTTGGTCACGGCGTGACCTCCTCGCGCTTGCGGAACAGCCGGAGCTGCACCAGGGAGACGATGACGATCAGGACGAACAGGATGTACGAGACCGCCGACGCGTAGCCGATGCGGTAGCCGGTGAAGCCGATGTCGTAGGCGTACTCGATGATCGGCCTGGTGGCGTCCTGCGGGCCGCCGCTGGTCATCAGGTAGATCTGGTCGAACACCTTCAGCGAGGCCACCAGTTGCAGCACCACGATGAGCCCCGTCGTGCGGCGCAGCAGCGGCAGGGTGATGGAGCGGAGCTTGTCCCAGGCGGAGGCGCCGTCGATGGCGGCGGCCTCGTACAGGTGCTGGGGGATGGACTGGAGTGCGGCGAGATAGAGCAGGAAGTTGAAGCCGACCGTCCACCAGACCGTGGTCAGCACCACCGACCACATGGCCACGGACGGGTCGCCCAGCCAGAGCACGTCGGTGCCGAGGGTGCCGTTGATCAGGCCGTAGTCGGGCGGGTAGATCATCTGCAGCCAGAGGATCGAGACCACGGCCGACGGCAGCAGGAACGGGCCGAAGAACGACAGCCGCCACAACCACTGCATGAAGCGCAGGTTGTGCACCAGGAGCGCGAACAGCAGGCCGAGCAGGACCAGCGGGATCGTGCTCAGCACGGTGAAGACCACCGTGTTCCACAACGAGCGCCACATGCGCGGGTCGCCGAACGCCTCGGCGTAGTTGCCGAATCCGACGAAGTCGTTGTTGGCGCCCGCGATGTTGACGCTCGACAGGCTCATCTGGAAGCCGAGCAGGGTCGGCCAGACCAGGAAGGCCACGTAGATCAGCAGGAACGGGCCCACGAACAACAACCCGTGCTGCGTCCAGCCGCGCCGGACCTTGGCCTTGGCGACGGGGGCGGTGGTCGCGGGGGCCGCGACGGTGGTGGTCATGAGCCCTCCTTCGTCAGTCCCATGACCTCGGCGAACTCGGTCATCAGCGCTCCTCGGCGGGGAAGGGGTTCGGGGCGGACATCAGCCGGTTCAGCGAGGCCTTGGCCGCGGCCAGGCCCTCCTCCGGCGTGCGCTCGCCGCTGATGACCGGCGAGAACGCCTCGCCGAACTCGATCCACAGCCGCGAGGCCGACCCCGTGTACCAGACCTGCGGGTCGAGGGCGACCTCGGTGATGACCGAGCGGTACTCCGACTGCGGGTTCAGCGCGAGGTATTCGGGCTCCTCCAGCGCCGGCAGGTACGCGGGCACGTGCCCGGCCACCGCCCAGTCGGCGCTGTTCTTGACGAGGTAGGCGATGAATTGGTACGTCGCCCGCTCGATCTCGGGATCCCGGTTGCGCTGGTGCGGCAGGACGAACGAGTGGCAGTCGGCCTGTGCCGCGCCGGTGCCGAAGACGCTGGGGAAGCGGGTCATGCTGAAGGGCGTCTTGCGCTCCTTGAGCCCGGTGGTCTCCCAGTCGCCGTTCCACAGGAACGCCGCCTCGCCGTTGGTGAACTTGGCGACGGAGGCCCCGTAGTCGGTACGCCAGTCGCACAACCCTTCCTTGCCGAGCCGCTGCATGAACCGGAGCGCTTCCAGCGCCTTGGTGTCGTCGATGGTGACCTTGGTGCCGTCGTCGGAGAGCAGGGTGCCGCCGGACTGCGGATACAACGACCACCACACGCGCCACGGCCCCACGGTGCCCAGGCCGAGCGCGTCGAAGGCCAGCGGGGGTTTGCCGCCCATCACCTCCTTCGCCTTGGTGAGCTGGGCGAGAAGTTCGTCGACACCTTTGGTGGGGGTCAGCTTGCCGTCGGAGCCGAGCAGCCCGGCCTTGCCGCAGATGTCGGTGTTGTAGTACTGCACCATCGGGTGGGCGTCGAACGGGATCGCGTACAGGACGCCGTCGAGGTGGGCACGCTCCCAGATCGGCGGGCTGAAATCGGCGCCCCGCAGGCCGACCTCCTCCAGCAGCTTGAGGTCGATGGGGTCGAGGATCTTCCCCGCGCCGATTCCGGCGAGCCGGGCCAGGTGGAAGCTGGCCAGGTCGGGCGATCGGCCCCCGGAGCCGGCCATGGCGATCTTCGTGTAGTAGGGCTCGCCCCACTGGAGCACGTTCTCCTCGACGAAGATGCCGGGGTTGGCCTTGGCGAAGGCGTTGACCATCCGGTTCATGATGATGCCGTCGCTGGCGCCCATGAAGTGCCAGTATCGGACGCGGGTCTGGGACGAGCCGAGCCCCACGGGGATGGCGCATCCCGTGGCGGCGGCGCCGAGCAGTGCGAGGCTGCCGCCGAGAAGATGCCGGCGGTTGATGTCGGGGGGACCGTGCACTGGGGGGCCTCTTCTTTCACCGAGCTGACGCTTGGCCGTGTTCTCGCTTGTTCTCGCTTACGTTTGGAGGAGTCAGGGCAACCGTCGACACGCCTCTTCCGCGGAGGCGGCAGGGCGGACCGTCCGGGTCGCGGAGGTCGCCGCGGTACCCCGTTGTTTCAGCGGGGTTACCCGAGTGTTAGCGGTAACAAGCAGCGTGTCAAGGCCCCTGCAGCAACCGGTTGCGGCGACCGCGGGCCCTTGACCTGACCCAGTGATAACGCTAACAATCGGGAACCACGTAACGGCCGCGAAATACAGGAGCCGCCTCCGTGCATCAGGCCAAGCTCACCCTCGATCCCGCCTTCCGGGTCGCCCCGGTGCGCCGGCGCACGTTCGGCACCTTCGTCGAACACCTCGGGCGCTGCGTCTACACCGGCATCTACGAGCCGGACCACCCCACGGCCGACGACGACGGCTTCCGCCGCGACGTGCTCGGCCTGACCAGGGAGCTGGGCGTGTCCACCGTCCGCTACCCGGGCGGCAACTTCGTTTCCGGCTACCGGTGGGAGGACGGCATCGGGCCGCGCTCCCGGCGGCCGCGCCGGCTCGACCTGGCCTGGCACAGCACGGAGACGAACGAGGTCGGCGTCGATGAGTTCGCCCGCTGGTGCCGCAAGGCCGGCGTGGAGCCCATGATGGCCGTCAACCTCGGCACGCGTGGCATCGCCGAGGCCCTCGACCTGCTCGAATACTGCAACCACCCGTCCGGCACGGCCCTGTCGGACCTGCGGGTCGCCAACGGCTCCAAGGAGCCGCACGGCATCAGGATGTGGTGCCTGGGCAACGAGATGGACGGCCCCTGGCAGACCGGCCACAAGACGGCCCGCGAGTACGGCCGCCTGGCCGCCGAGACCGCCCGCGCCATGCGCATGGTGGATCCGAAGCTGGACCTGGTGGCGTGCGGCAGTTCGAGCTCCGGCATGCCCACGTTCGGCGCGTGGGAGGCCGAAGTGCTGGAGGAGACGTACGACGTGGTGGACTACGTCTCCTGCCACGCCTACTACGAGGAGAAGGACGGCGATCTCGGCAGTTTCCTGGCCAGTTCGACCGACATGGAGTACTTCATCTCCTCGGTCGTGGCCACCGCCGACCACGTCGGGGCCCGGCTGAAGTCCCGCAAGAAGATCGACGTCTCCTTCGACGAGTGGAACGTCTGGTACCTGTCACGCTTCCAGAACGCCGAACCCCCCACCGGCTGGCCGGTCGCGCCGCCGCTGCTGGAGGACCACTACCACCTGGCCGACGCGGTGGCGTTCGGCGGGCTGCTGATCACGTTGCTGCGCAACAGCGACCGGGTGACCGCCGCGTCGCTGGCCCAGCTCGTGAACGTGATCGCGCCCATCATGACGGAGCCGGGCGGGCGGGCGTGGCGGCAGACCACGTTCCATCCGTTCGCGCAGGCGTCCCGGTATGCCGCCGGTGAGGTGTTGCGGGTGGAGCCGGTGTCGCCCACCTACGAGACGAAGGTGTACGGCGAGGTGCCGCTGCTGGACGCGGTGGCCACGCACTCCGGGGAGGGCACGACGGTGTTCGCCGTGAACCGCTCGGCCGATGGGCCGCTGGAGCTGGAGATCGACGCCCGCGCGCTCGGCGGGGGCACGCGGGTCGTCGAGGCCACCACGCTGACGGACCCCGACGTGTACGCCCGCAACACCGCCGACGAGCCGGACCGGATCGTGCCCAGGCCGAACGCCGACGTCGAGCACGACCCGCTGCGCGTCCTGCTGCCCCCGGTCTCCTGGAACGTCATCAGGCTCGCCTAGTCCCGTCCTTCCCCGCCGTACTTCGGTGCGGTCCTTTGGGAGGGAGACGGGGGGCCGCGCGTGACCGCGACGGCAGGCGTGAAGGGCGCACCCCACAGCGGGTCAGGCGGGCGCGTCGGGTGGCGCGCGTCAGGCGGGCGCGGTGGCGGGCACGTCAGGCGGGCGGGCACGTCAGGCGGGCGGGCACGTCAGGCGGGTGCATCGGGTGGCGGGTGCATCGGGTGGCGGGTGTGTCAGGTGGTGGGGGTCGGGGCGGCGCCGGTGCTTTCGCGTACGACGAGTTCGGGCTCGACCAGGCGCCGCCGCTCGGGCTCGGTGCCGGCCATGCGGTCCAGCAACATGTGGAAGGCGTATCGGCCGACCTCGCGGAAGTCCTGGCGGACGGTGGTGAGCGGCGGCCAGAAGTACGCCGACTCGGGGATGTCGTCGAAGCCCGCCACGCTCACGTCCTCCGGCACCCGCCGCCCCGCCTCGCGCAGCGCCCGCAGGACGCCGAGCGCCATCTGGTCGTTGGCCACGAACACGGCGCTGACCTCGGGATCGCCCGCCAGCCGGCGGCCGAGCTGGTAGCCGGAGCGGGAGCTCCAGTCACCGCGCAGCACGTCGGGCGCCTCCCGCCCGGCGGCCTGGAGGACGCCGCGCCAGCCCGCGATGCGGTCGTTGGCGTCGAGCCAGTCGGCCGGCCCCGCCACGTGCCACACGCTGCGGTGGCCGAGGCTGAGCAGGTGGCGGGTGACGCGGGCGGCCCCGGTCGCCTGGTCCACCTTGACCACGGGCACGGGGATGTCGTCGCCGGCGTCCACCGCGACCACCGGCATCTCGGGCGGCAGGTGGCGCAGCCCGTCGGCGGCCGACTCGTGCGGGGCGACGATGATCACGCCGTCCACGGCCTGGGTGCGCAGCCGTTGCACGCCCTCCTCCATGGACCTGCGGCTGAGCGAGCTGAGGCTGGCGATGCTGACGTTGTAGCCGGCGTGCCTGGCGGCCTGCTCGATGCAGTAGAGCGTGGTGGCGGGGCCGTAGAGCGTGGTGTCGATGCTGACCACGCCCAGCACGCCGGAGCGGCCGGTGACGAGCTGGCGGGCGGCCTGGTTGGGCCGGTAGTCGAGCTCGCGCACGGCGGCCAGGACGCGGGCCCTGGTCTCGGCGCGTACGAGGTCGGGCGAGTTCAGCACGCGCGAGACGGTCATGGTGGAGACTCCGGCGAGCACGGCGACATCCATGAGCACCGCAGGCCGGCCGGGCTTTGCTTTCACCGCGGCTCACCCCCTTGCCGATAACGCTAACAGGCGAAGGGGGCGAGCGCGCGATCATAAACGCCACGCGGGCCTGATGGATCACTGCCGGCGGTTGCCGCCGCGCCGGCTCCACGGTCGGCGATTGTCGGCCGAGCCGGCTCCACCGCTCGCCGACCCGGTTCCACAGCCCGCCGAGCCGGCTCCGCAGCCGTACGTTCACGGACCGCCGTACAGGGAGACCCGCTCGTCCTTCTCCCCGTCGAACTCCCCGTCCATGAACAGCTCCGCCCGCCACGGCACGCAGGCGATGTTGATCTCGTGGACGGCCAGGGGCGCGTCCGGCAGCGGTGGCAGGTCCAGGGCGCGGGGGATGTCGCGTCTGAGGGACGCCTCCCGCGCGCCCCGGGCGTCCTTGCCCCAGTCGACCACGATCCGCTGCACGATGACGGGCATGGGTCAGTCGCCTTCCTGATGGAGGAGGAGCACGAAGGTGCGGGCGTAGGAGACGCCGTCCGCCGGGCGCGGCCAGTCGAGCTCGGCCAGGGCGCGCGAGCCCGCCTCGTGGTAGGCGCCGTCCACGCGGATCTCGGCCGTCTCCCCGCCCTCGCCGCCGCCGAAGAACGCCTTCACCCCCACCAGGTGCTCCCGCTCGAACGTGCCCTTCAGCACCGGGGCCAGGTGCGGCAGGAGCACGTGCTGGACGGCCCACCGTTGTACGGCGTCGTGGTCGTCGCCCGTGCCCCAGCCGGTGATGCCGCCGTGGATGGCGTGCCAGCCGGGCAGGCCGTCGGGGTCGCCGGGGGCGAAGTGGGCGGCGTGGGAGCCGTCCTGGACGAGGAGTTCGAGCACGGCGCCGCCGGTGGTGCCGAGCCACACCTGGATCGCTCTGTCCACGGCCGCCTCGACGGTCGCGCCGTACCCGGCCACGCAGTCGCCGATCGCCATGTCGGCGCTGAGCACGAAGTCGAGGTCGAGGTGGGCGGGGCCGCCGGTGTGGCCGGCGCCCAGCCGGACCGCGACCGTGCCGGGGCCCTTGGCGATGCCGTCACGGACCTCCCAGGGCCGGCCCATGGCCGCGCTCAGGCGCTCGGCGACCATGCCCAGAACCACGTCGTCCGCCGGCCGTACGCCGTCCATGCCCGCACCCCTCGCTCGCATTCCCGGACACCAGGCTAGCCCTCTTGATCATGATGTGGGCTTTCGTTCCCAGGGAACTGCCAGGATGGGCAGGTAGTCTGCCTCGGCATGAACCGGCAGCGGAGAACGAACAAATCCCTGGTCAGACGTATCGGCCGGGGGTACGGCAGGTGAAGGTCCGCTATCTCATGCTGCACGCGTACGGTATGGGCGGCACCATCCGCACCGTGGTCAACCAGGCGAACGCGCTGACCGCCGCCGGCCACGAAGTCGAGCTGGTCAGCCTCGTACGGCGGCGCGAGAGGCCCCAGTTCAAGATCGACCCTCGGGTCACCGTCACCACGCTGGTGGACCAGCGCGGCGGCCGGCAGGCGGACTCGGTGGCGCGCAAGGCCTGGCGCCGGGTACGCGGCAAGATCGTGCCGCGCGGCGAGTTCGCGTCCGACTACTTCACCGAGCGGGTGGAGTGGGCCGCCATGGAGTACGTCTCCGGCCTGCGTGACGGCATCCTGGTGACCACCAGGCCCGCGCTCAACCTGATCGCCGCCCGCCGCAGCGCGAAGTCGGTGATCACGGTCGCCCAGGAGCACATGAACCTGTCGGCCTACCCCGACACGATCCGCAGGCAGATCCTGCGTTACTACGACCGCTTCGACGCCATCACGGTGCTGACGCGCACGAACCGGCTGGAGTACCAGCGGCTGCTGCCCCGCACGCCGATCGTGCAGATCCCGAACGCCGTGCACAAGGTCGATCAGGAGCCGTCCGAGCAGGTGAACCCGGTCGTGGTGGCGGCCGGGCGGCTGGTGCCGCAGAAGGGCTTCGACCTGCTGATCCAGGCGTTCGCGCAGGTGGCGCCCGAACATCCCGAGTGGCGGCTGCGCATCTTCGGCACCGGGTCGCGCAAGGGGCAGCTCACCGGGCTCGTCGAGCAGTACGGGCTGGGCGATCAGGTGTCGCTGCCCGGGCGTACCGACCGGCTGGAGCGGGAGCTGACGGCGGCCTCCGTGTTCGCGCTGAGCTCCCGGTTCGAGGGCCTGCCCATGGTGATGATCGAGGCGATGACGCACGCGCTGCCCGTGGTCGCCTTCGACTGCCCGACCGGCCCGAAGGACGTGCTGACCGACGGGGTGGACGGCGTGCTGGTGCCGCCCAGGGACGTGGACGCGCTGGCCGCCGCCCTGAACCGGGTCATCGCCGACCGCGACCTGCGGGTGCGCATGGGCCAGGCGGCGGTCAAGACCTCGCGGGCGTACGGGCCCGAGCAGGTGATGCCGCTCTGGGAGGATCTGTTCTCCGAGCTGCTGGCGGGCGAGCGCGTGGCCGACAACTTCTGGACCGCCCGCTGACGCCCCTCCGGGGCCCTCGCGGATCTTGGGCCGCGTCGTTATCCCCAGCTGCGGCCGGTCGCGGAGATCGAGGCGCTGTTCGAGGGCGCCGAGTTGCTCGATCCGGGAGTGGTGGACGTGCACCTGTGGCGGCCCGACGACGACTCCGAACGCCGCATCGACCTGCGGGTGGTCGGCGGAGCGGCCCGGATCCGCCAAAAGATTTACCCGCCGGTTTCCCCCCGGCCCTATCGGGGCTTTTGGGGCTTTTGTCATGATATTTCCGATATTTTGTTAAAAGCATCCCAAGGGTCGGGGCACGCTGTGCCCATGCGTATCCGGAAAGCTTTTCTGACTGCCATGGCAGGCGCATGTGCCCTGGTCACAGGGCTCACCGCACCCGCGCACGCCGGCGCGACCGCCCCCTCCGTGTACGGCCCCGCCTATGTGATGGACGCCCAGTCCGGTGACGTGCTGCTGAACCACGAAGGCGCCGAACGGGTGCCGGTCGCCAGCCTCACCAAGACCATGACCGCGTACGTCGTGCTGAAGACCGCCAAGCCCACGGACCTGGTCCAGATCCGGTCCAGGGACGTCGCGTACGCGGAGGACGGCGGCGGCACCACCGCCGACCTGCGGCCCGGCGACCGCATCCCGGTCCGCGAGCTCATGTACGGCCTGATGCTGCCCTCCGGCGCCGACGCCGCCCACGCGCTGGCCCGCACGTACGGCCCCGGTGTCGACGGCTTCGTGGCCAAGATGAACGCCACCGCCCGCGAACTGGGCATGAACGACACCCACTACGTCAACGCCGACGGCCTGCCCATGCCCGGCGGCGACGGGTACTCCACCGCCAGGGACCAGGCCGTCCTCGCCGCGAACGCGCTGCGCGTACCGCTGATCAAGCGGGTCGCGGGGACGCGGTGGCACTCGCTCGACGCCGATGACCAGCATCGCTCCTACGAGTGGCGCAACACCAACCGGCTGCTCGGGACGCCGGGCGCCATCGGGCTGAAGACCGGCTTCACGCGCGCGGCGGGATACTGCCTGGCGTTCGCCGGCGAGTCCGACGGGCGGGTGCTGGTCGGCGTGCTGCTCGACGAGTCGCTCTCCAGCCGCAGGTTCAGCACCGCCGAGGCGCTGCTGTCGTGGGCGGCCGACCGCCGGGCCGCCTGAGTTACGCTCATTGCAGTAATGACTGCAATGAGCGTAATGTAGGAAATATGACCACGGATGCGGAGCTGGAGTTCGTCGATGACGTCGCCGTCTTCTTCGCCCGGGAGGGCATGCCGCTGATCGCCGGGCGGGTGATCGGGTGGCTGCTCATCAGCGATCCCCCCGAGCAGAGCGCCGCCCAGCTCGCGGACGTGCTCGGGGCCAGCCGGAGCTCGATCGGCAGCGCCACCCGGCTCCTGACGCCCAGCGGGCTCGTGGAGGGGGTGCGGCGGCGGGGGGAACGGCAGGAGTACTTCCGCATGGCTCCTGACGGGTGGAGCCGGATGCTGGCCGCCCGGTACGCGAAGACGGCCGCGTTCCGGGAGATCACCGAGGCGGGGCTGCGCACGCTCGCCGGCAGCTCTCCCGAGCGGCGGGAGCGGCTGGACGGGGTGCATGAGCTGTACCGGTTCCTGGAGGGGGAACTTCCGGCGCTCTGGCAGCGGTGGGAGGCCCATCGAGCGAGGCAGGCCGGCGGATGACGGTGGAGCTGCGTAGTACGTACCTGACATTTCCGGAAGGTCGCCTGCACGTCCACAGCGCCGGCGATCCCGATGCCCCGCCCGTGCTGCTCCTGAGCGGGGCCGGGATCGACAACGCGTTGCTGAGCTGGCGGCACCTCATCCCCGTCCTGGCCGGGAATCACCATGTGCTCGCGCTCGACTGGCCGAAGCAGGGCAGGAGCCTCCCCTGGAACGGGCCGGCCACCCACGAGCGCATGCTGGACTGCGTCACCGGCGTGCTCGACCACTTCGGCGCCGGCCGGGCCGCCCTCGTCGGGCTCTCCCAGGGCGGCGCGCTCGCGCTCGCCTGCGCCATCGAGCATCCGGAGCGGGTGAGCCGGCTCGTGGCGCTCGCCCCGGCCGGGATCCTGTCGTTTCCGCCCGTGGTGCACCAGTTCCTCTGGCTGACCGCCAAGCTGCCGCTGCTCAGCAGGACGTTGCCGACCGCGATGTTCCGGCGGCGGGAGCGGATCGCGGCGTTCGCGAGGAGAGCGTTGTTCGCGGGGCCCGTCGCGGACTTCGAGGACGTCGTGGACGAGATCGCGGCGCAGGTGCGAGAGACGGGCGCGGGCTCGTCCGACTGGCAGAACGCCTCCATCGGCCCCCTGCGCATGCGCGTCGACCTGCGGCCGCGCCTGCCTGAGATCGCCTGCCCGACGTTGCTCGTCCAGGGAGACCGGGACGCCGGCGTGCCCCCGGCCCGCACGAAGGCCGCCGCCGCGCTCATCCCCGGCTGCCGCCTCGAACTCCTCGAAGGCGTCGGCCACTGGTCGAGCCGCCAGTGCCCCGACCGCGTCAACGCCCTCGTCGCGGACTTCCTCTAACGGACGCCCTGGGGGCGGAACTGGATGCTGATGCGCGGGCCCGCCGGGCGGCTGGTCTTGGGGATGGCGTGCTCCCAGGTGCGCTGGCAGCTTCCGCCCATGACGATCAGGTCGCCGTGGCCCAGGTCGCGGCGGATCGAGGAGCCACCGCCGCGAGGGCGGAGGAGGAGCGGGCGCGGGCTGCCGACCGAGATGATGGCGACCATGGTGTCCTCCGTGCTACCCCGCCCGATCGTGTCGCCGTGCCAGGCCACGCTGTCGCGGCCGTCACGGTAGAAGCAGAGCCCGGCCGTGCGGAACGGCTCGCCCAGCTCCTCGCCGTAGTGGGCGTCGAGCGCCCGTCTGGCGTCGCCGAGCAGCGGGTCGGGCAGGAGCTCGTGCTCGTCGTAGAACTTCAGGAGCCGGGGCACGTCCACGACCTTGTCGTACATGCGGCGCCGCTCCGCCTGCCACGGCACCCGCTCCGCCAGCCGTTCGAACAGGGTGTCGGCGCCCGTCAGCCAGGCCGGTCGCAGGTCGATCCAGGCGCCGTGGCCGAGGTGCGTCCTGCGGACGGCGCCGGTGAGCGGCCCGAGCCCGAGCTCCTCGTCGAGGCCGAGCAAAGATGCTTGGAACGCGGCTGTCATGGTGTCGAGTGTATGCCATACTTCAAACACGCATTCGATTTGCTCAAAGCGTCGCGCCATGCCCGGCTGGGCGTGCGAGGCTGAGAGTCGCCGGATATGAGTGGCGTCGCCCCTCCGACCGCGCCAGAGGCGAAGAGGCCACCCTCCACTTCGTCACGCCAAGGAGCAGGCCATGCTCACCACGCACTACCGTCCGGGCTCCCCCTGCTGGATCGACGTCAGCAGCCCCGACCCGGACGACTCCGTCACCTTCTACACCGGCCTGTTCGGCTGGGATTCCGTCTCGCTCGGGGCCGAGCACATGCACTACCGCTTCTGCCAGGTCGGCGGCAGGACGGTCGCCGGGATCAGCCCGGAGAGGGCCGGCAGAGGGGATCCGTCGTGGCTGACCTACTTCCAGGCGCCCGACGCCGACGTCATCACGAAGACGGTCGAGCAGGCCGGGGGCCAGGTCCTGGCCGCGCCGTTCGACATCGAGGGGCAGGGCCGGATGGCGGTCTTCGCCGATCCCGCCGGGGCCTCGTTCGCGGTGTGGCAGCCGGGCGCGACCAAGGGGCTCGGGCTGGTCACCGACCCGGGCTCGCTGGGCTGGGTCGAGCTCTACACGCCCGACCCCGGCGGCATCCGCGCCTTTTACCAGTCGGTCTTCGGCTGGCACATCGAGGACCTGCCGATGGGCGACATCTCCTACCCCGTGATCTCCCCCGCCGAGGGCGGCGGCGAGTCGGCGGCGATGGCCGGGATCGCCCAGCTCCAGGAGGGTGACCGGCCGCACTGGCTGGCCTACTTCGAGGTGGCCGACTGCGACGCCACGGTGGCGCTGGCGCAGCGGCTCGGCGGCACGTTGCGGGCTCCGGCGATGACGACGGAGGGGGTGGGGCGGATGGCGTTCCTCGCCGATCCCTTCGGCGCCCGCTTCGCGGTCATCACCAGCTCCGCCTGAGCCGCCTCGACCTGAAACCGGCTCCGCCTGAACCGGCTCGACCTGAAACCGGCTCCGCCTGAGCCGGCTCGACCCGAAACCGGCTCGACCTGAACCGGCTCGGCTGAAACCGGTTGATCGGCCTGCACGCACGCAGTTCGTGCAGGCCGATCAAACCCCAGCGTGGGTGATTTCCCCAGCTCAGAGCCCCGGCGCTGGGATACTTCTGCCCTGCGGCCAGGAATTCTAACGTTCACCTGTAACGTCTCGTACATGTTAGGCCGTTACATGATGGGCGCCGTCGCCGCCCGCACCGGGGATGAGATGTCCGGGCCCGCGCTGCTGGTGATCGGGCTCGCCGTCACCGGGTCGCCGGTGACCGCGTCGTGGTTGCTGGCGGGGCTGACCGTTTCCGCCGCCGTCGGGGGGCCGGTGCTCGGAGTGCTGCTCGACCGGGTACGCCGGCCGGGCAGGTTACTGGGGTGGTGCCTGGCCGGGTACGCGGCCGGGATCCTCCTGGTGTTCGGCGGGCTGGGGCGGGTGCCGGACGGCGTCCTGGTCGGGGTGGCGGTCTGCACCGGAGTGCTGGGGCCCGCGCTGACGGGCGGGTGGACGGCGCAACTGCCGCTGGTGACCGGGACCCGGGGTCTGAGCAGGGCCACGGCGCTCGACTCCATGAGCTACAACGTGGCGGGGCTGGCCGGGCCCGCCCTGGTGGGGGTGATCGCGGCCGTCGGCGGCGGGGCCACGGCGGTGCTGGTGAGCGCCGGGCTGTTGATCGCCGCCCTGCCCGCCGCCCATGGGCTGCCCGCTCGTGATGACGTGCTCGACCGCAGGTCTTCCCGCTCCATCCGGATGGAGGTGAGCGCCGGGTTCGCGGCCATCGCCGGGAACGGGGTGTTGCGGCGGGCCACTGTGGGATCGATGGTGTCCTGTTGCGGGGCGGCCATGGTGGTGGTGTCCGCTCCGGTGCTGGGGATCCGGCTGAGCGGTGAGAGCGGGCACGGCGCGCTGCTCCTGGCCGTCATCGCCGCCTGCGGGCTGGCGGCCAACACGGCGCTCACCCTCCTGCGGCGGCTGCCGCGCTGGGAGACGGTGCTGGCCGGAGGGACGGCGGTGGCGGGGATCGGGATGGTGACGATGGGCGTCTCGGGGACGATGTGGGGAGCCGTGATCGGGGCCATCGTCGTCGGGCTGGGCGAGGGGCCGCAGCTTACGGCGCTCTTCGCGGTGCGCCATCGCGAAGCGCCGGAACGGGTGCGGAGTCAGGTGTTCACCACGGGGGCCAGTTTGAAGATCACTTCGTTCGCCGTCGGGTCCGCGCTGGCCGGGCCGTTGGCGGCGTACTCGGTGGAGGCGGCCGTGCTGGCCGGTGCGGTGGCGCAGGGGGTGGCGGTCGTGCTGCTCATCCGCTGGAGGTCAGACGGCGGGTGAGGGACGGGAGCGGTGGGCGGCGACGCGTTCCCGGGTGGCGCAGCGGGCGCCGCAGTAGCGGCGTGGGCTGCCGCCCCCGAGGTCAAGGTACGGGCGGCCGCAGCTCGGCGAGGCGCACAGGCCGCCGGGCACCCGCTGATGGTCGGCCAGGAGCACCGCCAGGGCCATCGCCGATGACGTCAGGAACCACTCGCCCCACGGGGCGTCGTCGGCGCTGTCCACGTGCAGGTGCCAGGTCGTCGTGCCGGCGTGGCTGGTCAGCCGGGGAGCCCGGGCCGCCTGCGCGAGCAGGCGGTTGAGCATCGCCGCCGCCTCGTCGGCGGTGGCCGCGCCCAGGACGTCGCGGACGCGGGCCGCCGCCGAGCGCATCGCCGTCACGTCGGCCTCGTCCAGGCCGAGGTCTCCGGTCTCGCCGTGCTCGCGCAGGACCCGCGTCACCGAGTCGATCGACGGCCGCTCGTACAGCAGCGCCACGCACAGGTCGACGGCCCTGGCGGCCATCGCCTTCGTCGAGTGAACCTTCACCCGAGGAGCGTATGCCCGCAGGTCTCCGGTGTGCCTCAGCCGCCGCAGGCCGCGAAGACGAAACTGTCGCGCAGCACCGTGTAGCGGTCCCTGGTCCTGACGGCGCCCGTCTCCGTGTCGATCTCCACGATCGTCATCCTCGTTCCGCCGGAGGAACCGCTGGTCAGATGTGCCGTCACCTGCGTGTCGCCGGTCCAGTCCAGCATGTTGACGTCCCCGGCCGGCAGCTTGACCTTCTTGCGCCCGGTGATCTGGTCGCCGCTCATGTCGTACGTCACCAGCTCCGCCTTGGCCCCGGCCACCAGGCTGGCCACGGTACGGCCGTCGCCCGCCAGCGCCTGCGGCACGTTGACCGCGATGACCTGCGGCGGCGTGGTGCGCCGCAGCTCGTCGCCGGTGTCGGAGTAGACGACCAGCTCGGTGACGGACTCCTCGGCCTGGGCGGAGGCGAACAGTTCGTCGCCGTCGCCGCTGAAGCCCAGCACCGACACCCCGGCGGGGACCGTGCCGAGCAGGTCGCCGGTCGCCGTGTCGAAGATCCGCGCGCCCGCGGGACCGTCGTCGCCCTCGATGCCGGCGGCCAGCCGGGCGCCGTCGTCAGAGAGCCGCAGCGTCACGCTGTACTGGGCCACCTTGGGCAGCGCGTCCTTGGCGAACTCGGTGACCCCGCCCCCGAGCGTCCGCACGGCCAGGCGGCCCTTCTTGGTGAGGTACGCCACCCGCATGCCGTTCCCGCTGACCGCGATGGGGGCCGGGACGTATCCGTTGGAGGAGCCGTCGGCCTCACGGGCGACCCCCTGGGCGTCGGGCAGGGTGGCGCGCTTGCCGTTGTGCAGGACGAGCCGCCAGCCGCCGCACGCCTTCGCGCCCTCGTCCTTGGTCGTGCAGCTCTTGATGGAGGCGTACCTGATCATGTCGTGCGACTCCGCGTGAGCGACGCCCGGCCACGACAGGGCCAGCACCGTGCCCAGGGCCACGAGAATCTTGGTGCGCATGGCGTTCACTCCCCCGCCAGGTTGAAGGTGTGGTTCTTGGAGCTGATCGAGTAGGTGTCCGCCTTCGTGACCTGCCCGGCGGTGAAGTCGACGGTGAGCACCCGTACCACCGCCGCCTCGCCTCCCTGGCCGGTCCTGGCCACGGCCGTGAGCCGGCCCTCGCCGGACCACCACGCCAGCTCCGGCGGCAGGTCGGGCTTGAGCGGCAGGTCCACGCTCGCGGAGACCTCGCCGGTCGTCAGGTCGTAGGTGCGCGCCCTGGGCTTGTTCGTGCCGCCGGTGACGAACGCCACGGTGGTGCCGTCGGCGGCCAGGGCGTAGGTGAGGGCGTTCGCGACGATCGCGGGCGGCGTGCGGTGGATCGAGC
This sequence comes from Nonomuraea insulae, assembly GCF_042656245.1. Lineage (NCBI taxonomy): Bacteria > Bacillati > Actinomycetota > Actinomycetes > Streptosporangiales > Streptosporangiaceae > Nonomuraea > Nonomuraea insulae. Next base: position 111,690 of record NZ_JBHSPA010000084.1, on the reverse strand, counting down.
CGCCGCCGACGCGCAGCACGTAGAGGGCGGTGGTGTTGTCGCTCTTCCCCCGCGTGGCCAGCACCTCGTCGCCGTCGGCGCTGAAGCCGCGCACGTCGTAGGCGGCCGGCAACGTCATCGTCTTACCGGTGGCGACGGTGATGACCTTGGTGGGCAGCTCTCCGGGGTCGTTGAGGTAGTCGATCAGCACACGGTCGCCCGAGGGGGACAGCCGCAGGTTCATCTCCTCGCTCCCGATGCCTTTGGGCATCGCCGACCTGGGCAGCTCGGTGACCGGGCCGCCGGTGACCCGCCGGACCACCAGGCGGTGGTCCCCGGCGCGTTCGTAGGCCAGCACGCGGCCGTCGGCGCTGACGGCGAACGTGCCGTCCTCGCCGTGGCGCTCGCGGCCCCTGCCGTCCACCCCGCGCGTGGCGGCGCCGCGGACGGTGACCTCGCGGCCGTCGCGCATGCGCAACCGCCAGTGGCCGCAGGGGTCGTACTCCTGGTGCTTCTTGTCGTAGCAGCTCTTGATCCAGGCGGCGCGGGCCGTGGGTGACGCGGGTGACGCGGCCGACGCAGGTGCGGGAGTGAGCCCCAGCGCGCCGATGACCGCGGGCGCGAGGAGCGCGGCGGTCGCCGAGGTGTGCCTCATGGCTGTGGTCCTTTCGCTCACCTCGTTAGAGCCGCACCGGACGTATCCGGTTGATCACAGATCGGCCACGAGCGCGGCGAGCCGGTCCATGGACTCCCTGCCGCCCCTCGGCCCGTCGGCGCGCACGATGGCGTCGCGGGACTCCACCGACGGGTGCACGGACTGGGCGACATATCTGGTCCCGCCGCCGTCCGCCGTCAGCGTGACCGTCTCCAGCGCCACCTCCTCGGGCGCGCCCTCGAACTCCCACGTCCGTACGTAACGGGACGGCGGGACGACGGCGTGGTAGACGCCGCTGAAGAAGTACTCCCTGCCCTGCGCGTCCACGTTGACCAGGCGCCACCGGCCTCCTGGGGTGACCTCCATCCGATCGACCCTGGTGGACAGGAAGCTCGGCCCCCACCACCGCGGGATCAGCTCCGGGTCGGTGATCACCCGGAACACCACGTCCGGCGGCGCGTCGAAGGCCCGGATCATGATGAGGTCCTGCCGTCCCGGCTCGATGACGAACTCGGTGTCAGCCATGCTCGTGTCCTTCCTGCCCGCGCCGGATCCGCCCGATCTCCCGCTCCAGGCGGTCGAAGCGGTCGGTCCAGCGCGCGCGGTAGCGGTCGATCCACTCCGAGGCGCCCTCCAGCGGTGCCGTCTCCAGCCGGCAGGGCCGCCACTGCGCGTCGCGGCCCCTGCTGATCAGCCCCGCCCGCTCCAGCACCTTGAGGTGTTTGGAGACCGCCTGGAGGCTCATCTCGAACGGCTCGGCCAGGTCGTTGACCGTCGCCTCCCCCTCGGCCAGCCGGGCGAGGATGGCCCGCCTGGTGGGGTCGGCCAGAGCGGCGAAGGTGAGGCTGAGCTGGTCGTCGGCCATCCGGTCTTCCTGTCGGGTACGCGCTCGAACACCCTAGTGGTCCACGATCGCGCCACAGGAGAGGTTCACGGTCGCCGAGGTCAGGGTCCTGGCCAGGTCGGAGGCGGCGAACACGGCCACGTCGCCCACGTCCGACAGGGTCGCGGCGCGTTTGAGCAGGGTCGCCCCGGCGAGCTCCTCGGTGAGCTCGGACTTGATCGGCATGCTGTCGGGTATGGTCTCGGGGATCCCACCGGTCACCAGCGTGACGACTCTGATCCCGTACGCGCCCGCCTCGGCCGCCCACTGCCGCCGCATGCTCTCCATGGCGTCCAGCGCCACCTTGAACCCGCCGATCCCGGGCACCGTCTGGGGCCCGCCGCCGCCGAACATCAGGATGACGCCCGTGCGGCGCGGGGTCATGTGCCTCACGGCGGCCCTGGTGGTGAGGAACTGCGTGCGCGTGGCAACCTCGATGGGCTGCAGGAACTCCGCGACGGAGAGCTCGGTGAGCGGCTTCTGCACGTCCTGGACCCCGATGACGTTGAAGGACACGTCGATCCCGCCGGACCGCCGGGCGACCGAGTCGGTGAACGCCTCCACCTCGGCCTCGTCGAGCGCGTCCACCGCGGCGGTCTCGGCCGTGCCGCCGTCGGCGCGGATGCCGGCGGCGACCTCGTCGAGCGTGGCGAGGGTGCGGCCGGCCAGGTGGACGCGGGCGCCCTCGCGGGCGAAGGCCCTGGCCACCGCGCCGCCGATCGAACCGCCCGCGCCGTAGACGACGGCGACCTTGTCTGTGAGGAGCATTGTATTCAACCCTTCGGTTTATCAACCTATAAGTTGAATACACTCCATGACGAGGCCGCGTCAAGGTGTGCCGATGAACTACAGGGGCCGCCGTCCGGCGAAGCCCAGCTCCGTACGGTGATACCAGGCGAGCTCCCGCTCCCCCTCGATCCAGCACAACCGCACCGACTCGCCGTCGAGCACCGAGGGGAAGTCCACGAGCACCGGCGCGATGCCCTTGACCTCGATGCCCAGCTCACTCCACCCGCTCAGGATCTCCTCGATGCGCGCCTGCAGCCCTTTGAGCTCGGGCAGCCCGCCCAGCTCCGACCGGCCGCCGGAGCGCCGCTGGAAGTCGATCTCGGCCAGGTCGGCACGGGCGGCGACCACCGCGGCGGCTTCCTCGATGACGGCGGGGAGCAGCGCGCGGGCCTCGTCCACGGTGAAGGTCCGGTCCATAGGCGCAAACGTTAGCGGTTCGGCTCGTGGGCCTCGATCAGCAGCCGCTCGGCGTGGTCGAGATAGTCGTCGAGATAGGCGGCGGCCTTCTCGGGCTGCCTCGACTCGATGAGCCCGAGCAGCGTGCGGTTGCGGTCGACGAACGGCTCGTGGAAGGCCCGCGGGTTCTCCATGACGTGGAAGACGAGCCGCAGCTCGGCCAGGAGCTGGCGCATGGTCTCGTCGATCCTGGGGCTCTCGTTGAGTGAGACGAGGGCCTGGTGGAAGCGGATGTTGGCGGTGCCGACGCCCTGCCAGTCGTCCTCGGCGGCGGCCTGCTCGGCGTCGCGCAGCGCCTCCTTGATCCCGGTCAGCGCCTGCTCGGTGGGGGCCCGCCGGACGGCCGCCCCTTCGAGCACGCGGCGCACCCGGTAGAGGTCGGCCACGTCCTCGCCGGACGGGAGGCGGACGAACACGCCCTTGTTGAGCCGGTGGTCGAGCAGCCCCTCGTGGCCGAGCAGCCGGAACGCCTCGCGCAGCGTGTTGCGCGAGACCTCCAGGGCCTCGGAGATGCTCTCCTCCGACAGGCGCTGGCCGGGCCGGAAGGAGCCCTTGCTGATGTGGTCGCGCAGGATGTCGGCCACACGCTCCGCCGTGCTGCTGCGTCCCAGTCGGGGCCGGTCTTGGGAGAGATCAGCAAGCACGTTATCCATAATTAACAGGAAATCATGGAGCAAAACTCTTGTCGAGTTGTTCAACGATCCTTACGTTGATAAGTGTTACCCCCCGACAACAAGGAGCAATCGGATGTCAGGCTCCACGCAACAAACCCGGCGGGTGATCCTCGCCAGCCTGATCGGCACGTCGCTGGAGTGGTACGACTTCTTCCTGTACACCACCGCGGCGACCCTGGTCTTCCCCTCGCTCTTCTTCCCGTCCCTCGACCCCTTCAACGCGACCCTGGCGTCGCTGACCACCAATGCCGTGGCGTTCGTGGCCAGGCCGCTCGGCGGCATCGTCTTCGGCCACTTCGGCGACCGGGCAGGCCGCAAGACCGTGCTGGTGGTGACGCTGCTGGTGATGGGCGTCTCGACGTTCCTCATCGGCGTGCTGCCCGGCTACGCCAGCGTCGGCGTACTGGCCCCCGTGCTGCTGGCGCTGCTGCGCTTCGTGCAGGGCCTGGGACTCGGCGGCGAGTGGGGCGGCGCGGTGATCATGTCGCTGGAGCACGGCGACGGCCGCCGGCGCGGCTTCAACGCGAGCTGGCCGCAGGTCGGCGTGCCCGCGGGCTACGTGCTGGCCACCGGCCTGCTCACCATCCTGTCCTTCACGATGTCCGACGCCGCGTTCCTGTCATGGGGCTGGCGGGTGCCGTTCCTGCTGTCGGGTGTCCTGGTGTTCGTGGGCCTGTGGGTCCGCCTGAGGATCACCGAGTCGCCGCTGTTCGCCGAGGTCGAGGAGCTGGGCGTCAAGGCGAAGATGCCGCTGGTCGAGGTGCTGCGCACGCACCCGCGCGCCCTGCTGTCCGCCTTCACCGCGCGGATCGGGGTGGACGTGGCGTTCTACACCTTCACCGCCTACATCATCGTCTACATCACCGGCGTGCTGGAGCTGCCACGCTCGTACGCGCTGAACGCCGTGCTCATCGGCTCGGCGCTGCAACTCGTGCTGATCCCGCTGGCCGGGGCGGCCTCCGACAAGTACGGGCGGCGCCCGGTCTACCTCGTGGGCGTGGTCGGCGCGGCGGTCTGGGTGTTCGCGTTCTTCCCGCTGCTCGACACCAAGTCCTTCCCGCTGATCGCGCTGGCGGCCATCGTGGCGCTGGTCACGCACGCCGCGATGTACGGCCCGCAGGCCGCCTTCATCGCCGAGTTGTTCAGCACGCGCCTGCGCTACAGCGGCGCGTCCATGGGCTACCAGGTCGCCGGCATCGTCGGCGGCGCCGTGGCCCCGATCATCGCGCTGCAGCTCTTCGAGGCCTACCAGTCCACGATCGCGGTCTCGATCTACGTGGTCATCGCCCTGGCCGTGACGGCCGTGGGCCTGGCCATCGCCCCGGAAACCCGCGACGTCGACCTGGGCGAGCCGCCCGAGGCCGTACGCAGGAGCCCCCAGGTGGGGCCGTTCGCCTGATCGTCACAGGATGCCGCGAAAGCCGCGGGCGGCGGCTGCCAACGCCGCCCGCGCGGAAAGGGACTCCATGAGACTCGTCTTAGGCGTGATCGCCACGATCATCCTCATCCCCCTGCTCGTCGGCGCCATGGGGGGCATGCGGAGCACCGGGGGCGGCGAGGTGGCGGTCATCCGCGACGGCGGGCCGCTCGACGACAACAAGGTACGCCAGGTGATCGACCCCGGCTCGGGGGTCACCTGGACCGGCCTGTGGTCCTCCAGCCACCCCTATCCGGCGCAGCAGCGCTTCTACACGATCACCGCCGACGCCAAACGGGCCACCACGCTCGGGGTGGACGTGGTGACGGTGCCGAGCAGCGACGGCGTGAGCCTCGGCATCGAGGGCACCCTCTACTTCACGCTCAACCTGGACCACGAGGCGCTGAAGAAGTTCGACGACAAGTACGGCACCCGTACCTTCCGCGCCCAGGACGACCGCTCGCTCTACCCCTGGGACGGCGACGACGGCTGGAGCGCCTTCTTCGGCCAGGCCGTCCGCCCTGTGATCGACAACGCGCTGCGCGGCCAGATCGGCGCCATGCGCTGCGCCGAACTGGTGCCCTCCTGCTCGCTGCTGGAGAGCTCCACGCTCAGGCCGCGGGACGGCAACGCCGGCATCGCCAGGGTGCAGAACGCGGTCAACGGCTCACTCGCCCGCGACCTGCCCGCCACGCTGGGCGGGGACTTCCTGACCGGGCTGCGGTTCACGCTGGTGAAGGTGACGCTGCCCGGCGAGGTGCAGCAGGCCGTGGACCGGTCGCTGTCCGCCTCGGCGGCCGTCTCCGAGGCCCAGGCGAAGGTGGCCCAGGCCAGGGCGGAGTCGGAGGCGAACGAGGCCAGGCAGGACGGCTACGACAAGTGCCCGTCCTGCGCGGAGATCGAGAAGCTGAAGTCACTGCCGCAGGGCATCACGGTGTACGCGCCGGGCAACCCGCAGTCGGTGGTCGTGCCCTCCCGTTAGGCCGGGATCCTCGGCGACAGCGGCCTGGCCGTCCACCACCGCCCCCTGAACGCCACCATGGACACCAGGAACACGATCTGGCCGGCGAGCGCCACGCTCAGCCAGAGCTCCCAGCCGCCGGCCTCCACCACCCTCGGGGACACCACCAGCATGACCACGATCATGACCCGGACGACCATGCCCCAGATGCCGAGCGCCGAGCCCTGCAGCCGGGCCTCGACGTCCTCGGCGTTCTCGGAGAAGTTGGCCATCCACGGCACGTAGGCGACGCCCATGAACAGGAAGAGCAGGGCGTACACGAAGGTGACGTGCGCGATGGGGACGCCGGGCCCGATCAGGGCGATGAAGTACGCCAGCGCGCCCACGGTGAGCACGGTCCCCGCGGCCGTGAACGGCTTGCGCAGCCGCAACCGGTCCGACAGGCGGCCGACGACGACCACGGCCAGGGCGTTGAGCACGATGCCCAGGGCGACGACCCGGTTGGCGGCGGCCGCGTCCAGGCCGAAGGCGGTCGACAGGACGGTCTGGCCGAAGATGGCGAACGTCCAGTAGAGCACCTGCCAGCCGGTGTTGCCCAGGACGTGCGCCCACAGGTGCGGATGGCGGAACAACTCGCGCACCCGGCCGTGGGCGGGCTGGGCGCTCTCCCCCTCCACGGTCAGGGCATACTCGTCCTCCATCACCTGCGCCCGCAGCGCCGCCGACGGCTCGGCGATCTTCCAGATGACGACCGCGCACATCGCCAGCGACACGAAGCCCATGATGATCGCCTGTGACTGCCACGCGTTGCTGAACAGCGGCAGCGTGAACCCCGCGACGAACGAGGCCAGGAACGACGCCCCGACCGGCCCCCACGTCCAGAACGCGAACGCCTGCGCCCGTCCCAGCCGGGGCGAGAAATCGCGTACCAGGGAGGCGGTGATCGTGATGCCCGCGCCCTCGATGAACAACATCAGGCACCGCACCCAGAACAACCCCGTCACGCTGTCCACGGTGGCCAGCAGGAAGTTGCAGGCGGCGGTGACCGTCAGCGTCGGCACCAGGATCGTGACCCGTCCCCAGCGGTCGGACAGGATGCCGCCGAACCCCGCCGAGAGCCCGCCCACCAGCACCGACAGCGCCGCGAGTTGCCCGTAGACGGTCAGCGACATGCCCAGGTCCGTCATGAGCAGGGGCAGGATGGTGGCGATCGTGGTCTCGAAGTTGGCGACCAGGCTGGCGAGCACGGCCACGGCCAGCAGGAAGATCCGGCGACGGCCGACGGGGTAGACGCTCAGTTCACGGACGTAGAACGGCTTCATTCGAGTCCTGGTTCAGTCGCTCTGGTGGCGCTAAGGGTTTCCCGTTTTGTACCGATAAGTCAACGTTTCGTAGCATCACGATGTCATCTCGGTCACACGACCGGCGTTGTGACGCAATCGCCATCGATTCCTAGAACAACCAACTCCGATTAGGCATAAACTGCGCGCCTGTGAGCCTGCCTGTACGAGAACGTTCCCCCCGGCCGGGCGGCGGCCGACACCGCCGTCCCGTGCCCACATCCTTGCCCTCCGACGCTCCGGTGCTGGTGCTCGCCACGCCTGGCGCCACCGCCGGCGTGGCCGAGGAGATCGCGGCCGTGGTACGCGTCGACAACCCGCAGATCGAGGTGCGCCTGACGAGCGTGGCCGACCTGGCAGACTCGCTGCCCGCCGGCCGCGAGGCCATCGTGGTCCCCCTGCTCACCTGGGATGATCCCGCCGTTCTCGCCGAGATCGGCAAGGCCGTCGCCGTCGGCGGCACGGGCGCCGTCGTGACCGAGGCGCTCGGGCCGCACCCGCTGCTGGCCGAGGCCCTGCACATCCGGCTGGCCGAGCGCGGCCTGGCCAGGGCCGACCGCGTCCGCGTGCTGGCCGTCTCCAGCCCCGTTGACGCCGTCATCCTCGGTACCGTGGGCGGGAGCCAGGCGGTGCACTCCGTACAGGCCACAGCGGTGCTCCTGGCCTCCAGGCTCACGCTGCCGGTCGTGGCCGCCTCGCTGGACAGCGAGCCCGGCGTCGCGGTCGCGGCCCAGCGGCTGCGCGCCGCGGGCGCCGAACGGCTGGCCGTCGCGCCCTGCATGATCGGCCACGAGGCCCCGCGGGACATCGTCGAGCGGGCCGCGTCCTCGATCGACGCCGGCCACGCCGAACCTCTCGGCGCGCACAGTGCCGTCGCCGAACTTGTCGCGCGAGCTTACGGGAGTCAACTCGCGACTTGACAAGGGCTTGTAAAGATCACGGGACTCGCGTACCTTCTGCGCATGCGCCGCGTGGTCTGCAATGGCGAGCGACTCGTCGTCCGCGAGGTCACGGAGGACGACGTGACCGCCCTGCACGCCATCTACGGCGACCCCGCCGCCACCCAGCACGTGCCGTTCGCGCCGCGCAGCCTGCCGGAGGTCGCCGGGCTCGTCGATGACGCCATGGAGGCCGCCGCCGCCGAGCCGCGCCGGCTCTACGTGCTGGCCGTGATCGACGCGGGGCGCCATAACGTCATCGGGGTGGCCCGCCTGCGGGTCGAGGCCGAGCACCCGCACAGCGCGGAGATCGGCTTCGGGCTCCACCGCGACCAGTGGGGGCGCGGGATCGGGACGGATCTCGTACGGCTGCTGCTGTCCTTCGGGTTCAAGCAGCTCGGGCTGCACCGCATCTGGGGCGCCCGCTCCCCCGCGAACCTGCCCGCCCAGCTCGCCATGCTGACCGCCGGGATGGTCGAGGAGGGCCGCATCCGCCACCACGTGCACACGCCGCACGGCTGGCGCGACTCGATCGCGCACTCGGCCATCGAGGGCGAGTGGACGGAGCGCTAACCTTCCCAGGCTCCCACGACCCGGGCCGCGACCTGCGACGCGGTGCCTTCCGTGCCGTCCACGGCGAAGTCCTCCACCCGCGCCTCGTCCAGGACGGACGCCAATTCCCCCGACCTTCTGAGATGCCAGTCAAGTCCGTCGTCGTGCGTGTGACGGGCCCTGAGCCTCCTGTGCACCTCGGGGAGCGCGACGCGCAGGCGGCACACGGCCAGCGGGACGCCGAGCGCCTCCTCGTGGGCCCGCCGCTCGCCATGGCTCTCGATCACGCCGGCCAGCACCAGCCGCTCGGCGCCCGCCTCCAGGAAGTTCGCGGCCACGGGGCGCAGGTTGCGCATGGTCAGGCCGCCGTTGAAGGGGTCGTGCGGGGGTGCGGGCCAGGCGCGGCGCAACCAGTCGAGGTCGATGACCGCGTTCGGCACGTCCGCCCCGGCCAGCAGGTCGCCCACGGCGTCGGCGACGGTCGTCTTGCCCGCGCCCACGGTGCCGGTGATCAGAAGAGCGCTCGCCATTCCCGTGATCCTAGCCGCGCGTGGCGGGTCCTGAGATTGTCGGTGGCACATCCTACGATGAGGCTCCTCACGGAGGGATAGTCACATGCTCGACTCGCTGATCGTGCCCTTGTTCGTCACCACGGACCTGCCGCCGGAGGCGGAGCTGGCCGAGTTCGGGGAGTTGCTCGCCGAGACCGCGCGTGCGCTCGGCCACGAGGGCGCCGGCTACGAGGCGTTCCTGGCGGGCAAGGTGTTCTGGCTGGACCGGCCGGGCGCGGTGCACGGGGGCGAGCTGCGCTTCGCCGGCATGCTCGGCTACCTCGCCGCCTCCGGCGCCGGGCACACCTCGCGGGAGGTGGTGGGCGACGTGCGCCAGGCCGTCGGCGACGCCCTGGCCGGGCGCTACGGCGACGTCGGAGTGGCTCCGGCCGTCTTCGCCATCCGCGACCAGGACGTGCGGGAGCGCACTCCGGAGTCCGCCCTCTACGTCGAGACGGGTGACGCGGCGGCCGAGCTGGTGAGCGCGACCAAGTCCTACCTCTAGCCCTAGCCAGCCGGGTCCATCACGTGCCATCGTGAACGACGATCTCTCCGGCGGACATTGGAGGTTCTCGCATGGCGGTGATCGGCGCGATCTGCTTCGGGCTGGTGATCGGCTGGATCACGTACGGCACCCTGCGCCGCAGGGGGCCCGGTGCGGGGCTGGCGGATCTGGCGGCCGTGCTGGCCGCCGTGGGCGGCGGTCTGGTGGCGGCGTTGCTGGACCTGCCGGAGGTGTTCGGAGGCTACGCGGTGGGGCTCGCGGTCGGCTTCTTCGGCTATCTGGTGCTGGTCACGCTCATGCCGGGCTCTCCGTGGGCCGGCGAGTCGTCTCCCGGCAAGCCGACGAGCACATATGAGGCCCAGAGCTCCGGCTCGGCCGAGCCGTAGAGCTCGCGCAGGTCCAGCACGGCGGCGCGGAACGCGCTTGCGTGGCCCGCGCCACTGCTCAGCCTGGTGTGGAAGTCGCGCATGAGGGCCCGGGTGATCTCCGGGGAGACGGGCCAGAGCGTGAGGACGGCGGATCTGGCGCCGGCGTGCAGCAGCCCGTGACCCAGCGCCGCCACGTCGCCCGCGGACCGCTCGCAGGCGGTGAGGAGCACGAGTCCGGCGTCCAGGCTCATGCTCATGAGGTCGCGTGCCGTGAGCAGGCCGTCGGCCAGGCCGATCCCCGAGCCGAACGGGTCCGCCTGGTCCAGCACCGCGTGGCAGGCCAGATGGACCACGTCCCAGGAGCCGGGCAGAAGGTCCGAGGTGGCCTGCCTGCCGGTGTGGGGGTGGGTGCCGAGCAGGGCGGCCACGTCCTCCGCCTCGTCGGTCCAGGGGAAGCCGAGCACCAGCGAGCCGCGGCCCTGGGCCGGGGGGCGTCGCGTCAGGCTCTCCAGGATCGTGGCGGAGGGGGCGTAGGTGACGGGGAAACGTTCGAGCAGGGGGCGGCCGGCCGGGGCCAGGGCATGAATCGGGATGCGGTGCAGGTCGGCGTGCGGGAGCAGGGTGAGCTGGGCTATGTCGTCGCCGAGGGCTTCCAGGGCGTCTGAGAGCAGCCCGTCAGCCAGACGGCGCCAGACCGCGGCGCGGCGGCGGCGGGTCTCGATGTCCAGGAGGTCCGGTCTGCGGGCGGTCGTGGTGTCGAGGAAGTCGGCCAGGAGGGTGCGGTCGACCGTGGTGGCGAAGGCTCGTGGTTCGGGCCAGCCGGTGCGGTGAACGAGCACGGTCACGGTGCCCTCGCCCTCGCTCGTGACAGTGCGTCTGCCCGTAACAGCGCCTTCGCCCGTGACGGCGGTCTCGCCCGTGGCAGCGCGCCCGTTTGTGATGCCGCCTCCGCCGATGTGGAAGCCGAGTAGCGCCTTCGCTCCGGCGCTGTGGTCGGGGGTGCTGACTAGGGCGTCGAGTTGGGCTCTGCTGGGCGGGGTGGCCCGGCGCAGGGCGACGTGGTCGGGTGCCAGGGGTTCCATGCGTCGCAACAGGGCGTCCAGGTCGGCCTGGGCGGTGTGGGCGCGGCTGATGAGGAGTGCGGCGTGCTCCGGGTCGCGGGTGTTGCGGGCGGCCGACATGAGGGTCCTGACGGTGTCGAGGGCGTGCCGCTCCGCCTCCAGAAGGTCTTCGGGGACGCCGTGAGGGGCCGGCCGCTGCCGGCGGTCCAGATGAGCGGTCAGCGCGCTGAGCTTGGCGTGCTCGGCGTGCCTCCAGGCGGTCATGCCGCGGTTCAGGCGTACGGCCAGCCGGATCGCGCGGTCCAGAACCTGCTCGCCGCCCAGGACCGCGAGGTCCGGGACCTGGTCGCCCGCGACTGCGCGACCCGGGGTCTGCTCGCCCCCGGCTGCGTGACCCGGGGTCTGCTCGCCCCCGACCGCGCGACCCAGGACCTGGCCGCCCCCGGCTGCGCGGAACGGGGCCTGGTCGCCACGGACTGCGCGGAACGGGATCTGGTCGCCGGACAGGACGTGGGCGCGTTCGGTGTCGGCGAGGGCGGCGGGGAGGTCGCCCAGTTCCTCAGCTGCCCTTGAGCGGTGGTGGCAGGCGGTGGCGAGTTCCAGGTCGTGGCCGAGGTCCGTCAGCAGGTCGATGGCCGTGGACAGCCGGTGGCGGGCCCGGTCGTAGGCGGCGGTGGTGAGGTCGAGGGCGCCGAGGCGGCTCAGCGCCACGGCCTCCCCTGCTCGGAAGCCGATCTCCTGTGCCACCGCCAGCGCCTCTTCCAGGCGCATGGCCGCCCGCACGGGCTCTTCCGTCTCCGTCAGGCGGGAGAGTGCGATCAGAGCCAGTACCCGGCCGCGGCCGGGGGTTCGTTCGAGGTCGAGGGCTCGTTCGACGAGGGGTCTGGCCTGGGTGAACTCGCCGCGTAGTTCGTGGATCAGGCCCAGGTCGGCGTAGGCGGCGGCGAGGCCCCGGTGCCTGCCCAGTTCCTCGCCGATGGAGATGGCCTGGCGGTAGCGGGTGGCGGCCTCGTCCAGCTCTCCCAGCTTGAGGTGGAGGGTGGCGCGACCAGTGAGCAGCGGGGCCCGGAGCGCGCGCCAGATGGGGGCCTCGATCAGGGCGAGCCCCTCCTCGTACGCGCGCGCGGCCTCGGGCCAGCGGGCCAGGTCCGTGAGGGCGGCGGCGAGCAGGCCGAGGGACAGGGCGAGCTGGACGGGGAGCGAGGTGTCGGCGTCGCGGGCCAGCTCGACCGCCTTGGTCAGGTGCCCGGTCGCCTCCTCCGGCCTGCCCAGCGCCGTGGCCGCCGCGCCCAGGTTGCGCAGGTGCTCGATCACCCGGTCGTCGCGCAGCTCGTACCCGCGGGCCGCGTACCCGTAGGCGGCGGGGTAGTCGCCCAGGCTGTGGCAGAAGGACGAGAGCTTGGCCAGGAGGTAGGACCGGTCCGCGGTATTCGTCGCGGGCCTGTGGTGAGCGGTGAGGGCCTGTTCGGCGGGGGTCAGGGCGGTGAGGGCCTGTTCGGCCAGGGTGCGGGCCGTTTCCCAGTCACCGGCCGACTCGGTCTCCTCCAGACGCAGCCAGCTCTCCAGGCGCTGGGCCGTTTCCTTGCGCCGGCCGCCCGCGCGGAGGGCGGCGGCGGCCTGGGCCAGGGTGGCGCGGCCTCGGGTGATGTCGCCGAGCGTGAGCTGGATGGCGGCCAGGCGGGACAGGACCGCCGCGTCCAGATCCCCCGTCATCGCGGCGACGATCTCGAACGGCGCCTCCGCCAGAGAAGAACGCGCCGCCTCCTGACCGGCGCGGCTCCCTCCCTGCCCGGCGTGGCTTCCTTCCTGATCAGGGAAGTCCCGCTTCGGGTCGGGGAGGTCTCGTTCCAGGGCGGTGAGGCCCTCTTCCAGCGCGGCGCGGGCGCGGCGGAACTCGCCGCGGGCCTCCAGGGTGAAGCCGAGTTTGATCGAGGCGAGGGCGGCCAGGCCGTACTGGCCCGCGCGGTGGAAGCCCGCGCGGGAGGCTTCCATGGACTCCGCCTGGGCCGCGAGATCGCCGGTGCGGGCGGCGAGGGCGGCCAGGCGGTCGCGTACGACGGCCTCCTTGAGCGCGTCGCCGCCCGCCAGGCCGAGGGCGGAGTACAGGCGTTCCTCCGCCTCCTGGAGGTTCCCCACTTCCACGTCCACGGCGGCCCGTCCGAGTGTGGCGGTCAGGAGGGCTTCGAGGTCGCCTGCCGCGGCGGCCAGCTCCAGGGCGCGGTCCAGGTCGGCGAGGGCCTCCTCCATGCGGCCCAGGGCGGTGAGGCAGGAGGCGCGCATGGTCAGCGCCGTCGCCTCCTTGGCCGCCGCCCGCAGCCCGGCGAACGTCTCGACCGCAGCCCCGAACGCCTCCAGCGCCCGCTCAGGCTCACCCTCCCCGTACGCCAGCACGCCCAGGTTGTACCGCACGGATCCGGCCCCGTCGTGGTGGCCGATGGACTCGTACTCGCGCTCGGCCAGTTCGAACGCCACCAGGGCCCCGTCCGCGTCCCCTCGGAAGCGACGGCGTTGCGCGATGCGGTACCACTCGTCGGCGGGCTCGCGTCGCCGTCCCCGCCGCCGCACGATCTCCACCAGCCGGGTCTCGCAGGCGGCGGCCCGGCCGCCGTGTCCGCGTTCGGCGAGCAGGGCGGCGTGCGCGTCGAGCGCCCGGCAGGCCTCCTCCCAGGCCCCTGCCGCCTCCAGCTCGATGGCGCAGGCGGCCATGCGGTCCGCGGCCGCGCTGAGGTCGTCCAGGTCCACGGCCGCCCTGGCGGCGGGCACGAGGGCCAGGGCCGCCGGCACAGGCTCGCCGAGCGAGAGGCGCAGGTCGCGGGCCCGGCCCGCGCAGGCGACGGCGGTGGCGGGGTCGCCCGCGGCCAGGTACGCCTCGGCCGCGTGCGCCTGGTGGGCGGCCTCCTCGGCGGCCAGGCCGGCACTCTCGCACAGGGCAATGGCGCGCAGGTGGAGCTCGGCGGCTCTGCCGGGGGCGCCGGTCCGCAGATGGACGAGACCCATGTTGCCGAGTTGCCGCGCTTCCGAGCGGGGATCGTTCAGCTCGTGGTGCAGAGTGGCGGCGCGCGCGTAGACCTCCAGCGCTCGCGAGAGCCGGCCGAGGTCCTCGTGCACCGCCCCCAGCCGGGACAGCGTGTACGCCGCCCGCGCCCCCAGCCCGGCCCCCTCGAACGCCCCCGCCGCCCGCTCCAGCACGGTGACGGCGAGATGCGCACGCCCCGCCTCGGTCAGCCGGAGCGCCACGCCGAGCAGGAACTCGCCCCGCTCGCCCGCCCGCCGCTCGGCCACCCGCAGCAACTTGAGCGCCATCTCCTCGTCCGGCACGCGCAGCGCCAGCTCGGTCGCCGCCAGCGCCAGCTGCTCGTCCACAGCCCCCGAGTCCAGCCCCGAATCCAGCCCTGAGTCCGGCCTCGAGTTCAAACCCGAACCCAGGCCCGAACCCAGTCCGGGATCCAGGCCCGAACTCAGTCCCGAACCCGGTCCCGGATCCAGGCTCGTGTCAGGCTCGGCGCCGAGCATGGCGTCCAGGACGGCGCCGAGCTCCGGGAGCGGGACCGCGTTCCCGGACTCCGGCGAGCCGCCGTTCACGTCGCCGGCCAGGGACAGCGCCTCGGTCAGGTCGCGGATGTCGCCCCGCGCCGAATGGCGGGCCAGCAGCGCCCGGCACAACACCCGCTGGGCCGCCCCCTGGTCGCGCGCGGCCTTCATGGCCAGCTCGATCCCCTGCCGGGCCGCTGCCACGGCCTCGTCCAGATCGTCCCCCCGCCGCTCTCCCCACGCGGCCCGCCGGCGCAGGACGTCGGAGAGCAGCCCGTACGCCTCCGCCTGGAACGCCGGCCGCTCCCCCACCGACAGCGCCTCCCTGAGGGCGGCGACGGCCTCGTCGGCGGCGGGCGGGGTGAGGTCGAGGGTGAGCGCCTGGGCGAGCAGCAGCAGCGTGCCGGGGTCGTGGCCGCCGTGGGCGGTCAGGGCGGCGCGGGCGGTGGCGACGGGTTCCGCGGGAGGTCCGCCGGTCACGACGGCTCGCCGCAGAAGGGCGTTGGCCAGGTGGGCCAGGAGCCTGGCGCGGTCGGGGTGGCCGTCGGGCGCGAGTGCGGTGGCTTCGCGCATGACGTCGACGGCGGCGTCCAGGTCGGTGAGGGAGCCGGTGACACCGTAGCGGCGCCAGCGGCGCTCGCCGAGCAGGCCGAGGCGTACGAGGGGATCGGCGCCCAGGCCGCGCGCCGTCTCGTCGGGCGTCACGTGCAGGGCTTCCAGCATCTCCAGGCCGGCCTCGAGCGAGCTCTCGTTCCCGGTGACGACGTACCACTCGATCAGCCCCGCCGCGTACGGCGCCAGCACCCCGGGATGCGCCCACTCCTCGTGCCAGAAGTCCAGCGCGCACTGCCCGGCCCTGATGAAGGCCAGCAGGTCCTCATCCGCGCACGACGCGGCCGCCCGCGCCTGGGTGCGATCCACGAGCGTCAGCAGCGCCCGCGACCTGTCCTGGCCGCCAGGCGGGGCCTCCGCCGCCGCCAGGTAGGCCCTGACCAGTTCCTCGTCGTCGGGCGCTGCCAGGGCCAGCGCCGCGGCCAGCTCCCCCGCGTGCGGGCCCGGCTCGTACAGCTCCGCGCGCAGCAGCACGTGCACCGCGTCGTCGAGGGCGTCGCGATCGCCGTTCAGCCCGTGCAGGCGCACCAGCCCGGAACCCAGCGACCCGAGCGCGCCGGACGCCCAGGAGGGGTCGGGCGCGCGCATGGACTGCTCCAGCAGGAACTGCCCGAGCCGGTCGGCCACCTCCTGCGTCGGGTGCGCAATCGCGCGGCGGACGAGCGCGTGGATCAGCAGCCCCACATGCGGGTACGCGCCCGGGTCCACGTGCCGCAGGACCTCTTCCAGCAGCCCGGCCCACGTGTCGGCCGACTCGCCCCGTGGCCGTCCTGCGCCGCCGCGCAGCTTCTCGGGCAGCCGTCCGGGGTCCACCACGGCCACGGCGGCGAAGAAGGCGCCGGCCACCGCGGCGTCCTGGGTGGTCTGCTGGTCGAGCCGGTAGCGGGCCAGGTGCAACATCCCGATCAGCCGCCAGGTGCCCGCGTCGGACCGGTCGCCCGCGCATGCCCGCATCGCCTGCTCGGCCTCGGACAGGGCCGCGGGATCCCAGATCAGCTCGGGATCCGCGTCCTGTTCGAAGCGCTCGATGCGGGCGGCCAGCGCCCCCGCCGGATCGGTCATGGGCACACACTCTCATCGGTGTGCTCCGGCGTACAGACCGTCACTCAGGGTGTCAGCTCCAGGAACGAGACACCCGGCATGGGAAGGTCGAACGCCAGCGTGAGGGCGGGGCCCGTGACGGTGGCGGGCGGGACCAGCTCGTCGAGGCCGTCGGCGGCGCGCAACCGCTCCCACTCCTCGCCGGACGGCCAGCCGGCGCCGCCCATGGCCTGCCAGGCCGCCTCGACGTTGGTGTGGTCGCGGTCGATGCGGTGGTGGGTGAGCGTGTACGGGGCCGCGTCCAGGCCGGTGACGGTGAGGGTGATCCGGCGGGTCAGTTCGGGGGCGCCGGTGGACTGGGCGTTGTTCAGGGTGCCGTTCCAGACGAGCACACCGACTCTGCCGTCGTCGTGCCTGGAAGCCCACGCCTCGACGCCGGCCACGTCGCCACCGAGCTCGGCCGCTACCTCCAAGTCGCCCAGCCGGTCGGCCAGGGCGAGGGCGTGGAAGCGGGGTTTGCGCAGGTTGCCGACGGTCAGCAGGCCGAACCCGCCGTGGAACAGCCGGGGCGGCCTGCCCAGCTCCTCGAAGTGGTCGGAGGCCACCCAGTGCGACAGCGCGGCGATCCGCCCGGCGGCCGACTTCATGCCGTGCAGGACGAACGCCGCCCCGAACGGCCCGTCGCCGATGCCCTGGAAGTGGGTCGGCGTGGGCCCCCACTCGGTCCACCAGAGCGGCACGTCGAGCCCGTACGCGGCCAGCGTGGGCCGCCAGTCGAGCGGCGCGTTGCCGTAGGTGTGGGTGGAGACGAAGTCGAGGGCGGCGCCGGACCCGGCGACGTGGGCGAGCAGCTCCTCCACCCAGCCGCCGGCGGCCGAGGCGGGGCCGCCGACGCGCAGGTTCGGGTGCACGTTCTTCACGGCCGCGGCGGTGACGTCGTAGAGCAGGAAATACTCCTCGCGGGTGCCGGACCAGAAGACGTCCAGGTTGGGCTCGTTCCAGACCTCGAAGGCCCAGTGGTCTATCAGCTCGCGCAGGCCGTACCTGCCGACCAGGTGCTCGACCAGGGCCCTCACCAGGTCGGCCCACGCCTCGAAGTCCTTCGGGGGCGAGATGACGGCCTCGTACCGGAAGACGGTCCTGGAGGGGTCGGCGGCCAGGTCGCGGGGCATGTAGCCGAGCTCCACGATCGGCCGCAGGCCGAGCGAGACGACCTTGTCGTAGACCGCGTCCACGCCGGAGAAGTCGTAGGCGCCGTTCCGGTACACGCCGAGGTCGTCGCCGAGGATGGCGTGCGCCCTGACCGTCCTGACGCCCAGCTCGTCGTGCATGATGCGCAGCGCCGCCGCCAGCTCCTCGCCGATGGGGCGGCCGCCGGTCTCGTCGGTGCTGAGCAGATGTGACAGGTGCTCGGAGCCCACCATGTACGCCCACGGGCGCGGCAGTTCGCGTGTCACCCGCCGCGCGTCCACCCGTACCGAGACCTCGGCCTCTTCGTCCGCCGGGAGCGGCGCCGCCTCGACGGGCGGGCAGGCGCGCCCGCCGACGGCGGCCACCGTGTACACCGCCGGGCCGTGGCCGGTGTCCACGAAGCGGCAGGACGGGACGGCGGGCACGTCCACCTCGGACGGCACGGCGGGCGCCCCGTCCCTGAGTACCAGGTAGCCGATGGCGCCAGGGACGGGATCCCAGGTCAGCGTCACGTGCCCGGCGCCCGGCAACGCGCGCAGCCCGGTAGGTGCCAAGTTCATCGTGCGTCCCACTCCTCAAGTGACATCACCGGGCGGAGCCTGGCCTCCACGCCGGAGCCCGCGAAGTAGCGGTGCAGGTCGCCGCCCGTGAGCACGTTGCCCAGCGCGGCCATGGCCATGCCCTGGTCGAGCGCCAGGTACCACTTCGACACGACCCCGGAGCGGACGGCGATCGCGTCGTAGAAGCCGCCGGGGCCGTAGGCGTCGAAGTCCGCGCGCAGCCGGGCCAGGTTGTCCAGGGCGGCGGCCCGCGCGTACGGGAGCGCCAGGAAACTGGCGTGCGGGGTGACCACGCCGTCGCCGTACGACTCCGGCAGCGGCTTGGCGGGGCGGCAGCCCTCGTAGCCGGGGTCGACGCTGGTGCGCTCGCGGTCGGAGGAGTAGCCGGGCTCGTCCATGCCGAGCTGGTCCACGCCATAGACGTTGTAGCCGCCGTGCGGGTCGTTGGACGGGGAGAAGCCCCAGTAGCCGTAGCCGGCCTCGCGCAGGCCGTGCTCGATCTGGGCGCGCACGAACACGGGATGGTTGCGGCCCCAGCTCTTGCGCGCCCACGTGGCCTCGGGCACCACCAGGTCGGGCATGAGCGCCTCGAACATCGAGCCGCCCCAGTTGGGGACGTAACGCATGCCGCGGTACTCGTACGTGCCCTCCCAGACGTTCACCCCCAGATACCGCTTCCAGGACCCGACCGGCTTCTGCTCCTGCCAGCCGTAGTCGCAGGCGTTGTCGGGGAAGGTGCGGTAGGGGCCGAAGTAGCTTTCCGGCGGGAGCTGGCCGAGCGCGATGCCCACGTACTGGCCGATGCGGGTCTCGGCGGGCGCGCCGTAGTGGTGGCAGGTCGAGTAGACGGTCGTGCCGGTGCCGGCGTAGTCGCTCGCGATGTGGCACTCGGGCGGGGGCTCGGGCCAGAAGCCGCCGCGCAGCAGGCCGGTGCCGGCGTCGGGGCGGGCCGCCGGGTCGTAGTAGGCGGTGAAGTCCATCGAGGCCAGCAACCTGTTGGCGGCCTTGGCGTGGGCGGGGATCGCGTTGCGGACCATCATGAGCGCGGTGGCGAGCCAGCCGTTGTCCACGCTGGAGGCGAACAGGCGGATCGGGTCGCCTGAGTCGGGGAAGGCGCGGGCGAGCTGGAGGGTGGCCGGGTCGTACCAGTTGTAGTACTGGCCGGTGGGGGTGTTGCGCTCCATGCGCGCCAGGGCGTCCAGCACCCTGCCGGCCCTGGCGGCGGCGTCATGGGCGCTGATCAGGCGCAGGTCGCGGGCGACGAGCGTGCTCCACAGGTACGTGGCGACGTTGGTGGGCGAGGTGATCTTGGCTCTGGTCTTCAGGTCGCCGGTCACCTTGTCGGCGGGCAGGCCGGTGGCGGGCTCGACCATGGCGGCCATCGACCGCCAGGTGTCCTTGGCGTAGCGGTGAAGGGGGTCGCCGGCGTTCACCGGGACGACGGCTAAGGACAGCACGAGCAGAGCGGAAAGGACCATGGGAGTGCTCCTCTACTTGATGCCGGTGGTGGCGATGCCCTGGATGAAGAAGCGCTGCAGGAAGACGAACAGGAACAGGATCGGCGCGATCACCACGACCGACCCGGCGACCAGCAGGTTGTAGTGGGTGCCTTCGAAGTCGTTGAGGATGTTGAGCGCGACGGGAAGGGTGTACATGTCCTCGCTCTGGGCGACCACGGCCGGCCAGAGGAAGTTGTTCCACGCGCCGAGGAACGTGATCAGCCCCAGCGTGGCCAGCGGCGGCCCGCACAGCGGCAGGATGATCCTGAAGAAGATCCGCAGCTCGCGGGCCCCGTCCACCCGGGCCGCGTCGATCAGCTCGTCGGGCAGGTCGGAGATGAACTGCCGCATCATGAACACGCCCAGCGGCGTCACCACGGTCGGCAGGATGATCCCGACGAACGTGTTGACCAGGCCGAGCCGCGCGATCAGGACGAACTGCGGCACCATGATCACGATCGCCGGGATCGCGAGCTGCACCAGCACCAGGCCGAAGGCGAGGTTCTTGCCGCGGAAGGGGAGCTTGGCGAAGGCGTAGCCGACCATGGAGCAGAACAGCAGGTTCGTGGCGACCAGCACGAGCGCGATGATCACGCTGTTGGCGAACGCGGTGCCCAGGCTCACCCGCTCGAACAGCTCGGCGAAGTTGCCCAGCGTCCACGTCTCCGGCCAGAACGTCGGAGGGTCGCGCCTGATCTCCCGCTCCGGCTTGACCGAGCTGAGCGCCGTCCACAGGAACGGCCCGGCGACCAGCGCCAGGCCCGCGCCGAGCCCGAGGTAGGTCACCGCGCGCTGGCGGCGGGTCCGCTTCACCTGTTCCTCCCCAGCCTGAGTTGCAGGACGGCCAGCGCCACGATCACCGTGAACAGCAGGGTCGAGGCCGCCCCGGCGTAGCCGTAGTTGCCGACCCCGAACTGGCCGAAGATGGCCAGCGAGGCCGACAACGTGGAGTCGAGCGGCCCGCCCTTGGTCATGACCAGCGGCTCCTCCAGGAACTGCATGAAGCCGACCGAGCTGTAGACGGTGCAGAACAGCAGCACGGGGCGGAGCGAGGGCAGGGTGATCGAGTGGAACGCGGCCCAGCGGCCCGCGCCGTCCACCTCCGCGGCCTCGTACAACTGTCTGGGGATGCTCTGCAGCGCGGCCAGCAGCACCACCATGTCGAAGCCGAAGCTGCGCCAGGCCGTCATCACGATGATCGAGGGCAGCGCGGTGGCCTCGCTCTGCAACCAGTTGGGGCCGTCGACGCCGACCAGCTCCAGCAACCGGTTGACCAGGCCGGCCTCGGGTTCCAGCAGGAACTTCCAGGCCACGGCGACGCCGATGATGCTGGTGACGTTGGGCAGGTAGTAGCCGAGCCGGAAGAACGCGGCGGGCAGGCGGGCGATCCCCGAGTTCAGCAGCACGGCGGCGGCCAGCCCGAGACCGATGGTCAGGGGCAGCGCGGTGAGCACGAACACGACAGTGTTGAGCGCCGCCCTGCGCATGGCGCCGTCGTTCATCAGCCGCAGGTAGTTCTCCACCCCGACCACGTTCACGGCGAGCGGGTCGGTCACGTCGGTGCTGCGCATGTCGGTGAAGCTCATCCCGATGCCGACCAGCAGCGGGCCCAGGTAGAACACCGCGAACAACACCACGAACGGCGCGATGAAGAACCAGCCGACACCCGAGCGGCGTAACGCGCCCCTGATCTTCACCGGCGCCGGGGCGGGCGGCGCCTGCCGCGTGAGGACCGCCATGGCGTTACAGGCCGGTGCCGATCGTGGCGGCCTGCGACTGGATCGCCTTGGCCGTCTGCTCGGGCGTGGACCGGCCGCGGGCCAGCTTCTCCAGCTCGGCCTCCAGGACCCTGGCCACCTGCTCCCAGGTGGGGAACGGCGGCGGCGTCTTGGCGTCCTTGAGTTGCTCGCCGAAGACCGCGAGCTGCTTGTCCGCGCTCAGCTCGGGCTCGCGCCACGCGGACTGCACGGCGGGCAGCGCCTTGACCGTCGTGTACCACTTGGCCTGCACCTTCGGCTCGCTCAGCCACTTGATGAACGTCCACGCCGCGTCGCGGTTCTTCGCCTTCTTGAACACCGCCATGTCCGCCCCGCCGACGAAGCTCGTGGCCGAGACCGGGCCCTTGGGGTAGGGGGCGACGTCGAACTTGCCCGCGAACTCCGGGCCGCCGTCGTTGTTCAGCACCCCGATCATCCACGGGCCCGAGAAGAAGCCGCCGACCTCGCCCTTGATGAACGTCTGCGGGAAGGCGTTCGCGGGGGTGTCGGTGGGGGCCAGCTTCCTGTCGAACAGGGCGTCGTACTGCTTGAGCGCCGTCACCGCCTCGGGGGTGTCGAAGGTGTACTTGCCGTCCTTGGTGATCTCGCCGCCGGCCTGCCAGATCAGCGGCAGCACCTCCTGCCAGGACGCTCCGAGGGTGTAGCTCTGGTTGAAGCCGCGGGCGGCGCCGCCCTTCTCCTTGAGCGCCTCGACGAACGTGGTGAACTCATCCCACGTCGCCGGCGGCCGCACGCCGGCCTTCCTGGCCTGGTCGGTGCGGTAGTACAGGACGCGGGTCTCGACGTACCAGGGGACGCCGTACGCGGTGCCGCCCACGTCCACCGTCTGCCAGGCGCCGGGGAAGAAGGCCGCCTTGTCCACCAGGTTGCCGGGTGTCGGCTCCAGCGCGCCGGTCTTGGCCAGCTCCCCCGACCAGGTGGAGCCGATCATGCTCACGTCGGGGGTGGCGCCGCCCGCGATGGCCGCGGTGATCTTGTCGTGGGCCACGTCCCAGCCGATGGCCGTCACGTCGACCTTGACGCCGGGGTGGGCGCTCTCGAAGTCCTTGACGAACGTGCCGAGCGCCTTGCCCTCCTCGCCCATCGCCCAGACCGTGACCTCCCCCGTGGCCGTGCCGGTCGTGACGTCCTGCGCCTGCTCGGGCGCCCGCTCCCCGCCGCGGCCGCAGCCGGCCGCCAGAGTCGCGAGTGCCAGCGCGCCCGCGGCGCACCGGGTGATGGTGTTCACGTGCGTACCTCCTGGGGGTGGTGACCACAACTGGAGCGGATGACCAGCTCGGTGGTCAGGATGAGGTGGCTCGGGGTGTCGCGGGCCCCGGTGATCAGTTCGTCGAGCGCGCGGGCGGCGCGGGCCCCGAGCCTGCGCATCGGCTGCCGTACGGTGGTCAGCGCCGGTCGTGCGTGCCGGGCGGCCATGATGTCGTCCCAGCCGGTCACGGCCACGTCGCCGGGCACGTCCAGGCCCAGCTCCTCGGCGGCGAGCAACGCCCCCAGCGCCACCTCGTCGTCGGAGCAGACGAGGGCCCGCGGCCTGCCCCTGCCCTTGAGCAGCTTCCTGGCGGCCTCGAAGCCGCACTCCACGGTGTAGTGGCCGGTGTCCACGGCCTCGATCGCGCCGCCGAGGACCGCGCGGACCCCCTGCCAGCGTTCGTCCACGTCGTCCCTGCTGGTCAGCGGCGCGCCGAGGAAGGCGAAGCGGTCGTAGCCGTGCCCGGTCAGGTGGGCTGCCAGGGCCCGCGCCGAGTCGGTGTTCTCGCTGCGCAGCGTGTCGGCGCCGGGCAGCGGGTCGCGCGAGATGAGCACCAGCCGCACGCCCAGCCGTACCAGCTCGGCGACCAGCGGCTCGGGCACGGCGTGGCCGAAGATCAACATGCCGTCCACCCGTCCGGCCAGGTCCTTGACCAGGTCGCCGACCTTCGAGCGGCCCTTCGTGGACAGGATGACCACCGAGCGGCCCAGCTCGGAGGCGACCTCCTCGTAGCCGAGCAGGACCTCGGTGTAGTACGGGCCCGCGAGGTCGGGGAAGACGACGCCGTTGGCGGCGTGGCGGCCCTCGGCGAGGCTGACGCCCAGGCGGCTGGGCGTGAAGTCGAGCTCCTTCACCGCCTTGAGGACCTTCTCGCGCGTCCTGGCGGCCACCGGGCCGGTGCCGCGCAGGGTCCTGGACACGGTCGCGATCGACACGCCCGCCCGCTTGGCGACTTCGTAGATGGTCACGTCCATGAGGAACATTCCCTTCGTGTAAGCGCTTTCTTACCGAGCCGGGTGTAAGCGCTTACATAGCCACCACGTTAACTTCTCGTACAGACCTCGTCGAGTAACGGTGCGGTCACGCCGCCTCTGGGTAGATGGAAGATCATGCTCTATGGCAAGGAACATGTCCGGCGCTATCAGGAGACCGACGGCGCTGAGGGTCACGACTGGAACAACACCATCGTCCTGCTCCTGACCACCAAGGGTCGCAAGTCGGGCAAGCCCTACACGACGCCTCTCATCTACCAGAAGTTCGGCGACGACTACCTGGTCGTGGCGTCCAAGGGCGGGGATCCCGAACACCCGCAGTGGTACAAGAACCTGCAGGCCAGCCCCGATGCGGAGGTGCAGGTGAAGGGCGAGAGGTTCAAGGCCCGCGCGCGTACGGCCGAGCCTGGGGAGAAGCCCGAGATGTGGCGGGTCATGACCGCGACCTGGCCTCAGTACGACGACTACCAGAAGAATACCGACCGGGACATCCCGGTGGTCGTGCTCGAACGCGTCCGCTGACCGAAGGCCCTGCCCCGGCAGGGCCTTCCTTGCTTTGGCCTTCCTTGCTTCGGCCTTCCTACGGGCCTTCCTCCGAGCCTTTCTACGGGCGCTTTGAGGTCAGGCCCGCAGGCTCGCGTACAGCTCCAGGGTCCGCTGGGCGATGCGCTCCCACGAGAAGTGGCCGATGGCGCGGGCCCGGCCCGCCTCCCCCATCGCCCGCGCCCTGGCGGGATCACCGAGCAGGGCGTTGACCCGCTCGGCCAGGTCGGCGGCGAAGCGCTCGGGATCGTGCGGCGTGCCGTCGGCGCCCTGGGAGATCGGCACCAGCAGGCCCGTCTCCCCGTCGGCCACCACCTCCGGGATGCCGCCGGTCGCCGTCGCCACCACGGCCGTCTCGCAGGCCATCGCCTCCAGGTTCACGATGCCCATCGGCTCGTAGACCGACGGGCAGACGAACACCGAGGCGTGCGTCAGGAGCTGGATCACCTCGGGCTTCGGGAGCATCTCCTGGATCCAGAACACGCCGTCGCGGTCGAGGCCGCGCACCAGCTCCGTCACCTCGGCCGCGATCTCCGGGGTGTCGGGCGCGCCGGCGCAGAGCACGAGTTGCGCTCCCGGGTCGAAGGCGCGGGCCGCGTGCAGGAGGTGGACCAGGCCCTTCTGGCGGGTGATGCGGCCGACGAAGACGACGTAGGGCCTGCTCGGGTCCACCCCATGCTTCTCCAGGACCTCGGTTCCCGCGTCGGGGGCGTACTGCGTCGTGTCGATGCCGTTGTGGATCACGCTCACCCTGGCCGGGGGGATTTCCGGATAGGCCGCCAGGACGTCGCGCCGCATGCCCTCCGACACCGCGATCACCGCGTCGGCGGCGGCCAGAGCGGTGCGCTCGGCCCACGACGAGATCGTGTAGCCGCCGCCGAGCTGCTCGGCCTTCCACGGCCGCAGCGGCTCCAGGCTGTGTGTGGTGATCACATGAGGTACGCCGTGCAGCAGTTTCGCGACATGCCCGGCGAAGTTGGCGTACCAGGTGTGGGAGTGGACGACGTCGGCGCCCTCGCAGGCGGCGGCCATCTCCAGGTCCACGCCGAGCACCTGGAGGGCGGCGTTGGCGCTCTCCAGCCCGCCCGGCACCCGGTAGGCCGAGACCCCGGGCTCGACGCGATCGGCTCCGAAACAGCGCACGTGTACGTCGGCCAGCTTCCGCAGCTCCCTGGCCAGGTATTCCATGTGCACCCCGGCCCCGCCGTACACCTCGGGCGGGTATTCCCGGCTGAGCAGATCAACGCGCATGAGAAGACCTTAAGGGGGCCGTGGGCAAGGGGAACACATCGACAAGCCCAAGCTCGGCAACTCCACTTCGTACATTGACCGCCAAATCAGGACACGAAGGAAGCTCACCGTGCGAGGTTTCGTCGATAGATCGGCCATTTGAGGGTAGCGTCCTGGACATGAGGTCCCGGAGGGTGCTTGCGGTTGTGCTGGCAGGTGGAGAGGGCAAGAGGCTCATGCCGCTCACGGCGGATCGGGCGAAACCGGCGGTGCCGTTCGGGGGGATGTATCGGCTCGTCGATTTCGTGCTGTCCAATCTCGCGAACGGCGGATTCCTGAAGATCGTCGTACTGACGCAGTACAAGAACCACAGCCTCGACAGGCACGTCTCGCGGACCTGGCGGCTGTCGGCGATGCTGGGCAACTACGTCACCCCCGTGCCCGCGCAGCAGCGGCTCGGGCCGCGCTGGTTCTCCGGCTCCGCCGACGCTCTCTTCCAGAACCTGAACCTGATCTACGACGAGATGCCCGAGCACGTGATCGTGTTCGGGGCCGACCACATCTACCGGATGGATCCGCGGCAGATGGTCGAGCAGCACGAAGACTCCGGCGCCGACGTGACGGTCGCGGCGATCAGGCAGCCGCTGTCGCTGGCCGACCAGTTCGGCGTGATCGAGACCGATCCCGAGGGGCGCCGGATCGTGGCGTTCAGGGAGAAGCCGAAGGACGCGGTGGGGCTGGCCGACTCCCCCGACGAGGTGTACGCCTCGATGGGCAACTACGTGTTCAAGACGCAGGCGATGATCGACGCACTGCGGGAGGACGCGCTCGACCCGACCAGCAAGCACGACCTGGGCGGCAACATCATCCCGATGCTGGTCAAGTCGGGCGGCGCCGACGTCTACGACTTCGCCAACAACATCGTGCCCGGCTCCAGCGAGCGCGACCGGGGTTACTGGCGCGACGTGGGGACGCTGGACGCGTACTACGACGCCCACATGGACCTCATCTCGGCGCATCCGGTGTTCAACCTGTACAACGACAAGTGGCCGATCTTCACCGGGCACGACCCGCTGCCTCCGGCCAAGTTCGTGCACAACGACGGCGACCGGGTGGGCCGGGCCATCGACTCGCTCGTCTCCCCCGGCGTGATCGTCTCCGGCGGCACGGCGTGCCGGTCGATCCTGTCGCCCAAGGTCGTGCTCCACTCGCACTCGCTGGTGGAGGACTCGGTGCTGATGGAGAACGTCAAGATCGGGCGGGGGGCGATCGTGCGCAAGGCGATCATCGACAAGAACGTGGTGATCCCCGACGGCGCCCGGATCGGCTTCGACCTCGAATACGATCGCACCCGGTTCGCGCTGACCCGGGGCGGGGTCGTGGTCATCGGCAAGAACGAGATCGTCGACCGGTGACCGTTCCCTTGGGCTGACCCCCGCGTTCCCCGAACATCCTGGCGACGCCCGGGGCCGCCCGGGCGGCGCGGTGGTCGGCGGTGAGCGTCTGGTTCGACGGCAGCACTGAGGACGTCATTCTTCGGCACCGCAGTGCTGGCCGAGCGTGGGTTCAACATGCCGGTTCTGACGCGCCCGGGCAACCGGGCTGGATGATCGCCACCCGTATTGATGGTCATGTGTGCAATAGGTGACCGGCTGTCCTCGAGGTGGCCAAGCGCTTCGTCACCGGCAATGCGGCGAAGCGGCCAGGGCGAAGCAGCCAGGGCGAGAGGAAGCGGCGCAGCGGAGCGGCCAGGGCGGCACGGCACTGCGAAGCACCGTGACGGCTCGGCCGGGGCGATCGGCCAGGGCAAGACGAAGCGAAGCGCACCGGCGAAGCGGCGAAGCAGGTCAGCCGAGACGAAGCGGCGGGCGAGACGAAGCGAAGCAGCGCGGGAAGCGGCCCTGCGAAGCGCCGCGATGGGTCGGCCGGGGCGAGACGAAGCGAAGCGCACCGGCGAAGCGGCGGCACGGCACAGCGCTGCGAAGCGGCGAAGCAGGTCAGCCGGGGCAAAGCGGCGGGCGAGGCGAACCGAAGCGGGCGCGGCGGGGCGGGGCAGGCGCAGCGCAGCGGGGGGACGGGCGGGGAGCGGGGCGGGGAGCGGGAAGGGGCGGGGTGGTTGACGGGGGTCCCGGGTCACCGTGACGGTGTCCCCGGGACCGTACCGGACTGACTTCCAGAGCCGGCCGATTAGGGTCCTAGGTGCAATCTAGAACCGGTCGAGCCAGGTGCCGGGCCAGCCATAGCCGTAGCTGTTCCAGCCGCGCGGGCTCCAGGCGTCGCGAGTGCCATAGCCCTGGTCGCCCCAGCCCCGGGTGCCCCAGTCGGAGTTGCGGTCCCAGTTGCCGTTGTTCCAGTTGCCGTTGTTCCAGTCGCTGTCGCCGTTCCAGGTGCCGTGGTCCCTGTGGTCCGAGTGGTCACTGTGGTCCGCGTGGTCCCTGTGGCCCCAGCCGCTGTTGTTCCAGCCGTCCTCGTTGTTCCAGGTGCCGTGGTCCCCGTGGTCTCCGTGGTCCCTGTGGTCCTCGTTGCCCCAGGCGCCGTTGTCGCCGTTCCAGCTGCCGTGGTCCCCGTGCTCCTGGTCCTTGTTGTCCCAGCCGCTGTTGCCGCCGTTCCAGCTGCTGCGGTCCTTGTGGTCGCTGTTGTCCCAGCTGCCGTTGTCACGGTTCCAGCTGTCGTTGTTGGCGTCGTGGCCGGTTTCCTGACGGCCGTCGCAGGCGTTGGCGTTGCGGTGGCCGGCGTACACGCCCCAGGCGTCGATGCGCAGCGAATGCGTGATGTCGGCCACACTCAGGCCGCAGCGGACCGGGTTCGCGCTGGCCGGTGTGGCCAGCGCGACGAGCGCGACGGCCGTGGCGAATGCGCCACTTGCCGCTATGAGCTTACCTTTCATGATCTCCCCTAGTAGTCACCTTGTGACAACGCTTCCTCACTGTACGTAGTCAGTCCCGGAAGGTCGCGTAACGCCACGCCTGAACATCTCGTCACCTCACGTGCCGTGTCGGGTCTCATCGCGGGAATGTCGGCACCTGGGGGGAGATGGGATCGATGGGCCGCATAGCCGTCGGTTATGGCGACAGATCTTGGACCCGTGCGGCGGCGGGGTCGCATGATCGTCGTCATGAACGCGCAGTCCTCCCGGAGCGCCGGCCGCCTCTTCTCCGCCTTGTCCGTGAGGTGGGTGATTCTGGTCGTGGCCGTCCCGGTCCTGACGGTGGCCGCGTGTGGCACCACACCTGCCGCCAAGCCGCCGCCCTCACCGATGCCCTCAGCCACCTCCGTACCGGCATACTCGGCCACCGCCACTTCCGTACCGGCGTACTCGGCCACGCCCACTTCCGTACCGGCGTACTCGGCCACGGCCGCCTCCGCGCCCTCGAAGACCACCCCTGCACCCTCGGAGACCACCACCTCCGTGCCCTCCGGGACGGGCAGTGGGGCGGGCGAGGGTGTGGGCGGAGAGGCGCGGGCCTATGTGGATGCCGTGAATGCGCGTGATCTCGACGCCCTCGTCTCAGCCTTCGCCCCGGACGCGGAGATCATCGACGTCAGCCGGAGCATCCGTGGGCACGATGCCATCCGGGAGTGGGCGGGCGACGAGGTGATCGGTGGGACGTTGCGGGTCGTCTCGATCGCCGAGGATCGGGCGGACGGGCAGAAGCTGCTGGTCCACTGGGCTCCGGCCGGGTCTGACGGGTGGCGCGCGCATTACGACTTCACGGTCGGGGGCGGGCGCATCGTCAGGGCCGACCTCCAGTACGCCTGACCCGGTCATGTCGCAGGGCGCACCGTACGGGCGGTCTCCCGTACGCCTGACCCGGTCATGCCACAAGACGCACCGTAAGGCCGACCTCCCGTACGCCTGACCCGGTCATGCCACAGGTCGCATCGTGAGAGCCGGTCTCACGGGTCATGCCACTCACATGATCAGCACGCTGGCTGCGGGGTCAGCCGGTCCTCCAGAGGGTGGCCCTGGTGAGGTCTTCCCCGTGCGGGGTCGAGCCGGCCGCGTAGACCTCACGTGTGCCGGGGCGGTGGGACAGGGCTGCGACGGTGCCGGGGATCTCGGTGGAGGTCCAGCGGCCGGCCGAGTGGTGCAGCAGGCGGGTACCGGTCGAGTCGAGCACCCACAGGCCGCCCCCGCCGTCGGGCTCAGCCTGCGTGAACGTGCTCCCGACCGGCCCCCAGGCGCACGTCCACGTGCCGCCGTCCCAGTGCAGTGCCACCGGTCGCAGGCGTTCCAGGGGCTCTCCCTGCGCGTCGTACTCGTCCGGCACCAGCCACGACACCCCGCCGACCGCCCACACGTCTCGGGGTCCGAGTACGGCCACGTCGTCGAGGTGGGCGCGCGGAGAGGTCGCGCCACGCGGGAAGCCCAGCTCGGGTACGCCGACCGCTTGCCAGGCCGAGCCGTTCCACCGGGCGGCCGGGCCTTGCGCGGAGTGGGCGCCGCCGACCGTCCACACGTTCGCCCCCTCACCTCCGACGGCGCCCGCTTTGACCGGCAGCCGGTACGCCCGCCACCCGGCCTCCTCCCACCGCCACGCCTCCGCCCCGGAGACGGCCCAAGGACCACGCGCCGCCGTCCCCGCCAGCCCTACGGACGTCCCCGTACCGGGCGCTGTCCCCGTGCCGGGCGGCGTCCCCGTGCCGGGCGAGAGCCATTGTGTGGTGACCGTGCCGTCCCCGTACGTGCCGACGAAGCCCGGCGCCCCGCCCGCCGCCCCGAACACCCATGCCCGCTCCCCCGAAACCGCCCCCAGCGCCGTAACCGTCAGGCCCGGCACCGCGAACGGCTCCCATCGCCCGCCCGCCCACCGCCGCAGCCCGTCGAACCGGGTCTCCACCGTGGTGCCGGTCCGGCGCTGCGTGGAGTGGGTCGCCCACACCGCCCCGTCGCCGCTCACCGCGAGGGCGTCCAGCGCCCCGTACCCCTGGTCGAGCGAGACCACCCGCCAGAACCGCGCGGCGGCCTCGACCCCGAGGCCGAAGGATGAGGAGGCGGGCTGAGGGCAGCGGGCCGGGACGGCGGGGAGCGGCGCGGGTGGCCGCGCGACGGGCGTCGGAGCGGGCGTCGGGGCGGGCGCAGGGGCGGGTGCAGGGGCGCAGGCGAGAACGGGCAGGGGCACGAGCGCGGCGAGCCCGGCCACCGCGGCGATCCGCGCGCATCGGCTCAACCGCCCAGCCCCCTCAGCGAGATGACAACCGCAGGATAGGCATACCCGGAGCGGTGCCGATCGCGCGCGCGGCAATTGGGTCTTGTAGCCACCGCCCTTCTGGATCACCCTGGGCGGCAGGAGGCAGTGACATGACGCACCCACTCGGAGTCAGCCGCCCGGATCTAGAAGTCGCCGACCTGCCCACACCGGAGGAGGTCTTCAAGGTCTCCAAGATCGGCCCCAAGGAACTGTTCAAATTCGCCGTCGGCCCGAGCCTCATCGCGCTGGGCATCTCGATCGGCAGCGGCGAATGGCTGCTGGGCCCCCTGAACGTGGGGCAGTACGGATTCGTCGGCGTCGGCTGGGTGATCGTGGTGTCGGCGGTGCTGCAGACGTTCTACAACGTCGAATGCTCCCGGTACGTCATCGCGACCGGCGAGGCGCCGGTGGTCGGGTGGGGGCGGGTGCCACCGGGCTGGGCGCTGTGGGTGCCTCTGTCAGTCGTGATCGTGATCTTCGCGTTCATCGCGGGCGGCTGGGCCGCCTCGGCGGGGCAGGGCGTCTACGCGCTGGTCCACGGCGTGCCCCCGGCGGCCGACGCCGCGGAGCCGCGCTGGTGGGCCATCGGCCTGCTGGTGCTGGTGTTCGTCATCACCGCCTCGGCCCGCCGCATCAGCCGCGCCCTGGAGCTGGCCAACTGGGTGATGGTCAGCGTCATCCTGCTCGCCCTGCTGGCCGTGGACCTGCTCGTGGTGCCGTTCAGCCAGTGGTGGGAGGGCATCCGCGGCTTCGTCACCCCTGCCGCACCGCCGGCCGGGATCACCGCCACGCAGCTCGGCGCGCTGGCCGGGTTCACGGCGCTGGCCTCGGGGCTCAACTGGTACGTCATGGGCCACTACCGCGACAAGGGCTACGGCATGGGTCACCGGGTCGGCTACATCTCCGGCCTGCGTGGCGAGCGGACCTCGATCATGGCCAGCGGGGTCACGTTCCCCGATGACGAGCTCAACCGGGGGTTGTGGCGGCGCTGGTATCGGCTGCTCATGGTGGACATGTGGGGCATCTTCTTCGTCGGCGCGATCCTCGGCATGTTGCTGCCGACGATCCTCATGGCCCAGGCGGTCACGATGTCGGGCGAGAAGCCCACGCGGGCGAACGTGCCGACGTTCGTGGCCGCCGCGCTGGGCGACGAGTACGGCAGGGTCGTCTTCTACATCGCGCTGGTGCTGGGGGTGCTGATCCTGTTCTCGACGCAGCTCGGCATCTTCGAGGCGATGGTACGGGTGACGACGGACGCGGCCAACGCCACCAGCCCGCGCCTGCGCCGGCTAATCGAGGGAGACCCGCGGCGCTTCTACTACCCGTTCATGCTCCTGCTGCTGGTCATCATCTCGATCATCATCTTCCAGTCGGTGCCGGTCGGCCTGGTGGAGTGGTCGGCCAACATGTCGAACCTGGGTGCGCTGATCTACCCGTTCATGCTGATGTACCTGAATAGCAAGCTCCCGCGCCCGGCCCGGCCGCGCCCCTGGCACTACGTGATCCTCGTGCTCAACTTCCTGTTCTTCGGCTTCTTCTTCGTCAACTTCATCGCCGACTTCATCGGGGAGCCGCTGGTGACGTTCTAGAAGGTTTCACGTTACTCGAAGTGAGCCCGGGGGCTGATCATGCGCTGTTAGCTTGGCCGACGTCTCGAACAGTTCATCGGAGGGAATCGAGAAATGGCCTTGTCTTTCGGCCGCATGACACGCCCCGTCGGTCTCGGGCTGGCGGTGGCGCTGGGTGCCACGCTGTCCTTCGGCGTCGCCGCCACGTCGGCCTCCGCCAGCGCTGAGAGGTCGGCCACCAGCGTCGCCGCACAGCCGGTGAAGGTCTATGAGCTGGTGACGAAGGACGGCGGGTTCTTCTACACCGCCAGCGAGTCGGAGAAGCAGACCGCGATCACGAAGCACGGCTGGTCGACGACCCAGACGCCGCTGTACTACGTCTCGCGCACCCCGTTCGCCGGCGGCAAACCGCTCTACCGGCTGCGGTGGGAGAAGAGTGCCTCCTACATCGTCACCGCCTCCGCGGCGGAGCGGGAACGCCTGGTGACCTCGGGCGGGTTCCGTTATGACGGCATCCTGGGCTACGCGCCCGGTTCGGCGCGCGCGGGCGGCG
The DNA here is from genome assembly GCF_042656245.1 of Nonomuraea insulae. NCBI lineage: Bacteria > Bacillati > Actinomycetota > Actinomycetes > Streptosporangiales > Streptosporangiaceae > Nonomuraea > Nonomuraea insulae. The sequence continues at coordinate 79,022 of NZ_JBHSPA010000084.1, read as the reverse complement.
AGGTGAAGGTGTTCCGCCTGTCGAACAACAACAAGTGGCGCCTGGCGATCGAGTCGCACTCGGAGAAGATCCTGGCGAACGAGCCGGGCTGGAAGCTCGACGGCCCCCTGCTCTACCAGTTCGGCCCGGGGAACTGAGCATCACGGAGGGCGCGCCGATCCGACCGGCGTGAACATCCTGGAGGGCGCGCCGATCCGACCGGCGCGCCCTTCGGCGTCTCTCAGCGCCGGTACATCTCCAGCAGTTCGTCCGCGCGGTGGGTCCGGCCCACCCAGACCTCACGGCCGCGGCGCTCCCTGGTGATGAGGTGCGCGGCCCGCAGCCGGTCGCAGTGGTAGGTGATGCTGCTGGGCGCGATCTTCATGTCGGCCGCCAGCATGCTCATGGTCATGGGCCGGCCGATCGCGCAGAGCAGGTCGGCGCGTACCGGGCCCATCAGCGCCGACAGCTCGTCGCGCGCCGGGGCGGACGGCCGGCGCCACAGCGTCCCCGCCCCTGGCACCGGGTACGCGATCCAGACGGCCTCCTCGTGGTCCAGGCTGAGGATGACCGCGTCCTTGCCCGCGAGCATCGGCACCAGGACGATCTTCCGGTCGCCCAGGTCGTGCACACCGGCCTGGGCCCCGGCGATGAGCAGGCGGCGCTCCCCGTACACGATGCGGTGGTTGAGCGCGCCGAGCAGCAGTTCGGGGCCGCCGCGGACGCTGGCCACGCCGACGCGCCTGATCTCCTTGTCCAGCAGGGGGCGGGCGTTCTTCCACAGGGGTTCGGCGGTGTTCCAGATCTCGCCGACCGCGCCGGCGTAGCCGTGCAGCCAGTTCGCGGGGCGTTCGGCGGCGGGGCGCCAGTGGGCGGGCAACGGTCCTGGGCCGAACGCCTGCTCCAGGTCGGTGAGCAGGCGGTCGGGCGGGAGTTCGCGCAGAGCGTCGATCTGGGCCTGTACGGAGACCTCGCCGCCGGCCGGGCTGTGCGGGACGACGCAGTCGGGGACCACGGAGTAGCCGGGAGCGGCGAGGGGGCGTACCGCCTGGTGTCCCAGCCGGCCGACGCGGGACCTGAGGGCTTCGCGCCAGAGGTCCGGCAGGCCGCGGCGGCGGCCCGCGAGGGCGTCGGTGATCAGGGCCAGGGCCGTGAGGTGCGGGGAGATCGCGATGGACAGCTGAGGCGTGGAGGTCATACGCAGCTCACGCCACACAGTCGTGCTGGTTACGTCGGCTCCTTGAGGTCGACTCGATCGGGCAGTGAGTCAACCTATTCCGGCTGCTTTCTCCCGACTTTCAGCCCGATTGCACGGTGATGAAAGCCGGTCAGCACGGGGGTGCCGCCGCTGAGCATGGTCATCCGCCCCATGTACGTTGTAACCGCCACATCGGGCTAGACGGGACAAAGATGGACATAACAGCGGGCAGTTCTCCAGGCGGCGTCGATGTCTGAGCCATGGCACCGGCGGCACGCGATGGCCGTGCTGCTGGCGCATTCGACGGCCACGCAGGTGCTGACGTTCGTGTTGCGGCCGACGATGTCGTACCGGGCGATCGAGCTGGACGTGCCGGCGGCGTGGCTGGGCGTGCTGGGCGCCAGCTTCGCGATCGCCCCGCTGTTACTGGCCCTGCCCGCGGGGCACGCCGCCGACCGGTACGGCGAGCGGCGCATGGCCGTGGCCGGGTCACTCACGCTCACCGCGGCCGGCGTCGCCTTCCTGACGCTCGGGCACACCCTTCCCGGGCTGGTCGCGGCCGGGATCCTGCTCGGCACCGGCCACCTCGGCTGTGTGATCGCCCAGCAGGCGCTGGTGGCCAACACCACCCGGCGCGGCGGCCACGACACCGCGTTCGGCCGCTACACCTTCGCCGGCTCCCTGGGTCAGGCGGCGGGACCGTTGCTGATCTCCGTGTTCGGCGGCGAGCAGTCGATCCCCGACACCGACGGCATCTTCCTGTGGTCCTGCGCCGTGGCCGTGCTGCTCGTCGTGCTGTCGGCGGTGCTGGGCCGCAGCCCGCGCCCGGAGGCGAAGGACCGGGACCAGGCCGCCGGCCTGCGGTCGCTGCTGCGCCGGCCCGGACTCGCGCACGCCCTGATCACGAGCTGCGTGGTGCTGTCCGCGGTGGACATCACGCTCGTCTACCTGCCCGCCCTGGGCACCGAGCACGGGCTCACCGCGGGCGTGGTCGGCCTGCTGCTGACCGTCCGCGGCCTGGCCTCCATGGGCTCGCGGTTCTTCCTCGGCCGCCTGTCCCTGGCGGTCGGGCGGCGCAGGCTGCTGGTCACCAGCACGGTCGCGGCGGCGGCGGCCATGCTCGTCACTCCCCTGCCGATGCCGCTGTGGCTGCTGGCCGTTGTGCTGGTCGTGCTCGGGTTCGGGCTCGGGGTGGGGCAGCCGATGACCATGTCGTGGCTGGCCGAGTCGACGCCACCGGGGCTGCGCGGGCGTGCGATGTCGCTGCGCCTGGTCGGCAACCGCACCGGCCAGCTCCTGCTGCCCGGCGCGGCCGGTCTGGTGGCGGCCGGGATGGGGGCGGCGGGCGTCCTGATGATCACCGCGCTCGGGCTCGGCTGGGCCGGGGTGGCGGCGCGGCGCCTGCCCGTCGACACCTGAGCCGCTCAGGGACGGAGCCGATCCACGCCGCCGTCGCTAGAGCCCGCCGCTCTCCCTGACGCGCTCGACGAAGCGGCACACGTGCTCGCGCAGCCGCCCCGCGGCCTCGGCGGCGGAGCCGGACTGGGCGGCCTTGAGGATGTCGCGGTGCTCGTCGGCCTCCCGCTCCCAGGTGGGCACGCGTTCCCAGGCGGCGGCGGAGATGAGCGCGGTCTGGTCGCGCAGTGAGTCGAGGCTGCTGACGAGCAGGGGGTTGCCGCACCCGGCGTAGAGGGCGCGGTGGAAGTCGCGGTTGGCCAGGCTGCGGTCGGCCCGGTCGGCGGCGGTGTCGGCGCGGCCCAGCGCCTCGGCGGCCGGGGTCAGGTCGGCCCCGCGCTCGACCGTGCGGGAGACGGCCTCAGGTTCGAGCAACAGGCGCAGGTCGTAGACCCACTCCATCAGGGCGTTGTCGACCGTGCGCACGGTGGCGCCCTTGTACTCGCTCATCGTCACCAGCCCGGCGCCCGCCAAGGTCTTGAGCGCCTCGCGTACGGGCGTCTTCGACACGCCGAGCTGCTGGGCCAGCTCGGTCTCGACGAGTTGCTGCCCCGGCTGGAGCGTGCCGGTCAGGATCGCGTGCTTGATCGCCTCCAGGACCATCGTGCCCCGCGACGACAGTGACCTGGGCTGCCCGGCGAAGATCGGGGACGCAATGACCTCACTCATGGATGAAAGATATCGTACATAGCATCTCGTATATGACCGCTATTTCGGTTACAGTCGCGTGAATTAGGACTTTAGGGACGTCACCGAAGGGAGACCCCGCCCCCCGAAGGAGCCGTCCGGTGTGGCCCGCGGCCACGGACCACACCGTCGAGACGGCTCCGATTGCTCTTACCTGCAGCCTGGAGCTCGAATGCAGTCTAACTCCGCAACCCCCGCCCCGGCCGTGCCCGCGCCAGCGCGACGCGCACGGTCCCGACTCCGGTGGACGATCATCTCGTTGTCGGGCCTCGGCCTGGCCATCGCCTACCTCGACCGGTCCAGCCTCAGCGTCGCCAGCACGTACATGCAGGACGAGCTGGGCTTCGACCAGACCATGAAGGGGATCCTGCTCAGCAGCTTCTTCTGGACCTACGCCATCTTCCAGCTCCCCTCCGGGTGGCTGCTCGACAAGTTCGGCCCGCGCGTCATCTACCCGATCGCCGTCGTGTGGTGGTCGCTCTGGACCGCGGCCACGGCCCTGACCCACGGCGTCGGCACGCTGATGATCGCCCGGCTCGGCCTGGGCATGGGCGAGGCGCCCGTGCAGCCGGCCAACATCAAGGTGGTCGCCGCCTGGTTCCCGCGCAGGGAACGCGCGCTGGCCTCCAGCCTGTTCGACACCGGCCAGCAGATCGGCGTGGCCGTGTCCGTGCCAATCGTCACCGCGCTGATCGCCGGCTTCGGCTGGCGCGCGGCGTTCGTCGTGATCGGCGTGGTCGGCCTGGCCTGGGTGGTCGGCTGGCTGATGATCTACCGCTCCCCGCGCGAGCATCCCCGCATCTCCCAGGCCGAGCTCGACTACATCGAGGGCGGCGACGCGGCCGTGCCCGAGGCCGAGACCGGGCCGCCGATGCGCTGGCGGCAACTGCTGCGCTACCCCACGGTGTGGGGACTGGTGTTCGGCTACATCTGCCGCTCGGCGACCGGGGCCTTCTTCCTGACCTGGTACCCGAGCTATCTGGTGGAGGACCGCGGCTTCACGATCCTGGAGCTGGGCGTGTTCGGCGCCATCCCGTCGCTGCTCGGGGTGTTCGCCACGATCGCCGGCGGCGCCTACTCCGACTGGCTGGTACGCCGCGGCGTCCCCATCTCCCGGGCCCGCAAGATCCCCATCATCACCGGCATGCTGCTGGCCTCCACGATCGCGCTGACCACGTTCGTGCCGGGCAACGTGGCCGTCATGGTGCTGCTGTCGGTCAGCAACTGCGCCCACTCCTTCGCCGGCGCCGCCATCCTCAGCCTGCCCGCCGAGGTCGCCCCGACCCCGTCCGTGGTGGGCTCGGTCGCGGGCTTCCAGAACTTCGGCTCGCAGATCGGCAGCATCATCAGCCCGATCCTCATCGGCTTCTTCCTGACGCTGAGCGGCAACTCCTACACCGGCCCGATGTTGTTCGCCGGGGTGATGGCCATCCTGGGCACGCTGATCTACGGGTTCGTGGTGCGGATCCGGCCGCTGAACGAGACCGTCCCCGCAGAGAGCAGAGGTTGATCGATGCGCGACCTGACCGAAACGCTGAAAGACGTCGCGGCCGTCACCGTGACGCCCTTCGACGCGGGCGGCGCCGTCGACCTCGACGTCAACGCCAAGCTGGTGCGCCGGCTCGTCGACGCGGGCGTCAAGGTGATCACGCCGAACGGCAACACCGGCGAGTTCTACGCCCTGACCCCCGGCGAGCGGCGCCTGGTGCTGGAGTCGACCGTCGCCACCGTGGGTGACGACGCGGCCGTGCTGGCCGGGGTGGGGCTCGACGCGTTCTCCGCGGCCGAGTCCGCCCGGCAGGCCCGCGACCAGGGCGTGCGCATGGTGATGGTGCACCAGCCCGTGCACCCGTACGTGGCGGCCGAGGGCTGGGTGGACTACCACCGGCAGATCGCCGAGGCCGTCCCGGACGTGGGCGTCGTCCTGTACGTCCGCAACCCCCGGGTCACCGGGGAGCAGATCGCGCGGCTGGGCGTGGCGTGCCAGAACGTCATCGGCATCAAGTACGCCGTGCCCGACCCGGTGCGGTTCGCCTCCGTGGCCAGGGACGCCGGGCTCGACCGGTTCGCGTGGTTGTGCGGGCTGGCTGAGCCGTACACGCCGGCGTACTGGGCGGTCGGCGCCCGGGGCTTCACCTCCGGCCTGGTCACCGCGGCGCCCGAGCTGACGTTGCGGATGCGCGACGCGCTGCGGGCCGGCGACTACGCCGGCGCCATGGAGGTATGGGAGCTGATCAGGCGGTTCGAGGAGTTGCGCGGCGCGGACGCCTCGGCCGACAACGTGGCGGTGGTCAAGGAGGCCCTCGCCCAGCTCGGATTGTGCCGCCGCGAGGTGCGCCCGCCCAGCCGGGCGCTGCCGGACCCGATACGCGAGGAGGTGGCCTCGATCCTGGCCGCCTGGCAGGGAGGAACGGTATGAAGATCATAGCTTTGAAGACGTACATGCAGCGGGTGGACGTGCGTCCGCGGCTGTTGGTGAAGGTGGAGACCGACGAGGGGATCTCCGGCTGGGGCGAGGCGTACAACCACGGGCCCGACCACGCGCTGATCCCGGTGCTGGAATACATGTTCCGGCAGATCGAGGGCGTGGATCCGCGGCGGGTGGAGTATGTGGTGCGGCGGCTGCTGCAGGAGGCGCGCTTTCCTCCCGGCGCGATCGGGATGGCCGCCATCTCGGCCATTGACCAGGCGTTGTGGGACATCTCGGGCAAGGCCGCGGGGTTGCCGGTCTACATGTTGCTCGGCGGCAACGTACGCGACCGCGTGCCCGTCTACTGCGGCGTCTACACCGCGCCCGACCCGCCCGCCTGCCTCGACCTCACCCAGGAGATGAACGAGCGCTACGGCTTCACCGCCTTCAAGCTCAGCCCCTACCGCCGCGACCTGTACGCCGGCCGCTGGGGCAACGTGTGCAAGGAGGCGGCCGACTACTTCGCCGAGATCCGCTCGATCAGCCCGCCCGAGTGGCAGTTCGCCTTCGAGGCCCACGCCCGCATCTTCGAGCCGCGCCAGGCCATCCAGCTCGGGAACGCGCTGGCCCCGTACGATCCGCTCTGGTTCGAGGAGCCGATCAGGCCCGAGTACATCCCGGCCTGGGGGCATCTGCGCTCCCAGCTCAACGTGCCGCTGGCCACCGGCGAGTCGTTGTTCATGCCGCAGGAGTACCTGGCGCTGCTGACGGCGGGCGGGGCGGACATCGTGCAGCCGGACGTGTGCGTGGTCGGCGGGCTGGCGCAGATGCGCAGGATCGCCGCGATCGCGGAGACGCACTACGTGAGCGTGGCCCCGCACAACCCGATGGGGCCGCTGGCGACGGCGGTGAACGTGCACTTCGCCGCCGCCCACCACGGGCTCAAGCTGCTGGAGTACAAGCCGTCGGAGACCACCTGGTGCCCCGACCAGTACCTGCCGGTGGACGGGCACCTGGAGCTGCGGCCCGAGCGGCCCGGCTGGGGCGTCGAGATCGACGAGTCGGCGCTGGGCGGCGACGACTACGTGCATTGGGAGCGCGTGCTGCCGATCCGGTCCGACGGCTCGACCGGCTACGTGTGACGAGGTGA
>NZ_JBHSPA010000084.1:0-72103 GCF_042656245.1 Nonomuraea insulae | reverse complement strand
CGCTCCACTTGATCTCGTACGCCTTGAGCGTGTACTCCTTGCCGTCCACGGTCGTGCTCACGTCACCGTCGGTGGTGTTGACCAGCAGGAGCTGCTCCGGCTGGGCCAGCACCCTGACGGCGGCGTCGGAGGAGGTGACCGACTCGATCTGCGCCCCCGCGGGGAACCACTTGACGAAGTCGGCGATGAGCCGGCCCGTCGGCGTCTCCTCGCCGCTCGCCGGATCCCACATGCAGCCCTGGCAGTCGCCCTGGCCCTTCTTGGCCTGCGGGTTCCAGTAGAGGGCGGTGGAGGCGCCGCTGCGGGCGAACTCCATCATCGAGGCGGCCTGCACGGCCAGCCGCCTGGGCTCCTCCCAGTTGGTGCTGCCGTCCTCGGGCTCGAAGTACCACTCCGACCACCAGACCGGCAGGTCGTCGGTCTGCTCGCGCAACCACTTGGTGACGTCGCTGAACTTGCTCAGCGCGCCGAACTCGTCCGGCAGCAGCTCGTGCGCGTCGGTCGGCGAGGCGCCGTCCACGACGACGAAGTCGGCGCCCTTCTTGTTCTTGTTCCAGTAGTTGAACGCGTCGAGCACGTTCTGGTTGACCACTCCCCAGTCGCCGCTCAGCTCGGAGTCGCCGCCCTTGTTGCTGTCGAAGCCGATGTACGGGCCGCCGACCTGGGCGTCCGGCCGGACCTTCTTCACCGCGTCGTAGACCTTGTTGTACATCGTGGTGTAGCCCTTGTAGTCCGCGGGCTTTGCGTGGTCCTTCCAGAAGCCCTTGAACTCGTTCCACACCATGAAGTACTTGACGTCCTTGTACCGCGAGGCGACCGCGGCGGACAGCTTGGCGAAGTCGTCAAAGTGCTGGGGGTAGGGGGCGTCCTCCAGGTGCTCACCCCAGGCGGACTCCTCCGTGGGCCCCTCGGGGCCGCCCTTCATCCAGTCGGGCGCGCAGCAGAGCGTGATCACCTGCTTGCTCTGCGACTCCTGCATGAGGTTCAGCCGGCTGTCGAGGTCCTCCCAGAAGTACTGCCCAGGATAGGGCTCGGGGTTCAGCGCGCCGAAACCCATGATGTGCTGGTTCTGCACCATCGGCGTACGAGCGAGCGAGCCTGCCACGACCTGCTCGAACTGCTGGGTGATGTTGTTGGCGCTGACGCCCGTGTGTGTGAGGCCCCAGCGGGGCCAGCCCTCCTCCGCCGCCGGCGGTTTGACCGCCGGGCTCGTGGTCTTCGCGTCCGTCTGCGGCGCGGCTGAGGACTCCGCCGGCTCTGGCGGCCCCTGTTCCGCCTGCCCGAGGCCGCAGCTCGACACGACCACCGCGAGGGCGGTGATCCCCGCCGCCGAGGCGCTCAGCCTGCCAAGCCGCCGCCAGAACGATCCCCCGCTACTCGATCCCACCCGATCTCACCCTGTTCCAATTCTGTGCATGCCGCTCGTAGCGTTCCATGGGTCGGGTAAGAGGGGCATATCGGGGACCCGCTTTCACAGGCAATCGTTATGTTTGCGCGTTCGGATGATCAGCAGGCCAGCATGGCGGCGGTGTTGACCACGGCCACGTGACTGTAGGCCTGCGGGAAGTTGCCGACCTGGCGGGCGTGCGTGGTGTCGTACTCCTCGGCCAGCAGGCCGACGTCGTTGCGCAGGTCCAGCAGCCGCTCGAACAACTCGCGCGCCTCCTCGCCGCGGCCGAGCAGGGCCAGCGCGTCGGCCAGCCAGAACGAGCAGGCCAGGAACGTGCCCTCGCTCCCGGCGAGTTCGTCGACGTCGTCCAGGTCGGGGCGGTTGCGCAGCACCAGGCCGTCCTGGACGAGCTCGCGGCGCACGGCCTCGACGGTGCCGGCCACGCGCGGGTCGGACGGCGGCAGGAAGCCGAGCCTGGGGATGAGCAGCAGGGCGGCGTCCAGGCCCCGCGAGCCGTAGAACTGGGTGAAGGTGCCGCGCTCGGCGTCGTAGCCGCGCTCGCACACCTCGCGGTGGATCTTCTCCCGCAGCGCCTTCCACCTGTCGGCGGGCCCGGACCGGCCGTGCCTCTCGACGGTGCGGATCATGCGGTCGGCGGCGACCCAGGCCAGCACCTTGGAGTGCACGAAGTGGCGGCGGGGGCCGCGTACCTCCCACAAGCCGTGGTCGGGCTCGCGCCAGTGACCCTCCAGGTAGTCCATGAGCGAGCACTGCAGGTCCCAGGCGGCGGCGTCGTGCCGGAGGCCGGCTTCTCTGCTCTGGTAGAGGCAGTCCAGGACCTCGCCGTAGACGTCGAGCTGCACCTGCGCGTACGCGGCGTTGCCCACGCGGACCGGGCGGGAGCCCTCGTAGCCGTCCAGCCAGTCGGCGCGCCACTCGGGGATGCGGCGGGTGCCGTCGAGCGTGTACATGATCTGCAGGTCGGCCGGGTCACCGGCGACCGCGCGCAGCAGCCAGTCGCGCCAGGTCCTGGCCTCCTCCTCGTAGCCGGTCGCGATCATGGCGCGCAGCACGAAGGCGGCGTCACGCAGCCAGCTGTAGCGGTAGTCCCAGTTGCGGTCGCCGCCGAGCTGCTCGGGCAGTGACGTGGTGGCCGCGGCGACCAGGCCGCCGGTGGGGGCATAGGTGAGGGCCTTGAGGGTGAGCAGGCTGCGCCGCACGACTTGTTCGTATCCTCCCTGGTACGAGCAGCCGCTCAGCCAGCCGGTCCACGTGCGCTCGGTGTCGTCCAGCGCGGTGAAGGCGTCCACCCTGGCCGGGCGGGGCAACCAGGACTGCTGCCAGGTCAGCACGAACGGCAGCCGGTCGCCGGCCGAGACCGCGAAGCTCGCCGTGGTGGTGCCCCCGTTGTCGTCGAGGGGCACGGGGGCGTCCAGCCAGGCGGAGTCGGGGCCGGCGATCGCGGCCAGTTCCCCGCCGTCGTGGCGGGTCGAGGGGACGATGCTGCCGTAGTCGAAGCGCAGGGCCAGCTCGGTACGCATCTCGACACGGCCGCGCACACCCTCGACGATCCGTACGACGTCGGGCGCCTCCCCCCGCGGCGGCATGAAGTCGAGCACCCGCACGCACCCGCCGTCGGCCTCCCACGTGGTCTCCAGGATGAGCGTGCCCTCCCGGTAGCGGCGCCCGGCCCTGGCCGGCCCTGAGGCGAGCGCCGCGGCGGGCGCCAGCAGCCAGCGGCCGGCGCGCGGGCCGTCGAGCAGCGCCGCGAAGCAGGCGGCCGAGTCGAAGCGCGGCAGGCACAACCAGTCGATCGAGCCGTTCCTGCCGACCAGGGCGGCGGTGTGCATGTCGCCGATCAGCGCGTAGTCCTCGATCCGCATCGTTCACCCCCAGCCGTGACCATCCGTGACCATTTGTCGCCCCTACCCGCCGACCCCGGGGTAATCCCTGGGTCGCTCCCTGTGTCGCGGCCGCCATGAAGGGCCGATCCTGGAGGTATGGCCGCTGAGGGCGACATTCTCTCGGCCGAGGTCGAAACGGCGCCCGGCCGGCAAAGCCAGGCCGCGGCCGTCCTGACGCGCCTCGGTGTCAAGGTGCTCCACGTCGGGACGACGATCAGTGTGAGCGCGCCCAGGGACGTCTGGGAGCGGGTGTTCGGCCTGCCCCAGGCGGAGGTCCCCGGGGAGCTGAGCGGGCTCGTGGTCGCCGTCCATCTCGCGGAACCGCCCGATTTCCACGCCCTTTGACGTCCATATCGGTCACATCTCGCAAAGGAGCGACATGACCACGATGACCGAACGACGAGAGGACACTGTCTACTTCGAAGCGGCCCTGCGGCCGGACAGTGGCGCCTCGATGTTCGCCGAATCCTCCGCCACGCAGAACGCCGGCCTCGACCAGCTCAGGCCGGCGCCCGGGCTCGCCGAGCGCACCGCGAACGCGCTGCAGGCCAAGGGCTTCACCGTACGGCACGTGGGGACCTTCTCCATCAGCGCGGAAGGCCCGCGATCGTTGTGGGAGAGCACGTTCGGGACGCACGTCGAGGTGCGTCAGGCCGATCTGGGGGGCCGGCCGCCGGACGTCACCGCCACCACGGGAACGCAGGTTCCGTACCTGTCGCACGTGAGCGGCGAGTCGTTCTCGATGCCACAGGACCTGGAGCCGTACGTCGAGCGGGCCTACCCGCAGCCGCCGCCGCGCTTCTTCGCCTCGCCCATCCCGCCCCGCGTGGGCTACCACCACCTGCGGGTGCCCGACGACGTCGCGCTCCTGCTGCGCTCGCACCCGGTGCACGACCGCGGCGTGACCGGCCGGGGGGTGCTGGTCGCGATGCCCGACACCGGCTTCTACCGGCATCCCTTCTACGACCACCACGGCTACAACTTCAACGCCACCCTGGCCCCCGACGCCACCCGCGTCCAACACGACGAGCACGGGCACGGCACCGCCGAGGCGGCCAACATCTTCGCCAGCGCCCGGGACGTCGACTTCGTCGGCGTCAAGATGGGCGCCAACGCCACGCTCGCCTTCAAGACGGCCTCCGACCTGTCGCCCGCCGTCATGACCAACAGCTGGGGCTACCACCTGCCCGGCCTGGCCACCCTGCCGAACTTCCTGCGGCCGCTGGAACTGGCCGTCATCGAGGCGGTACGCGAGCGCGGCATCACCGTCTGCTTCTCCGCCGGCAACGGGCACGTCGCCTTCCCGGGGATGATGCCGGACGTGATCTCCGTCGGCGGCGTCTTCGTGGACGAGACGCAGGTCAACGGGGAATTCAGGCTGGAGGCGTCGGACTACGCCAGCAGCTTCGACAGCCTCATCTACGCCGGGCGGCACGTGCCCGACGTGTGCGGCCTGGTCGGCAAGGCGCCCCGCGCCCTGTACATCATGTTGCCGGTCGAGCCCGGCGACGAGATCGACACCACCCTGGCCGGGCCCGGCTACCCGGCCAAGGACGGCACCGCGCCCGACGACGGCTGGGCCGTGATCAGCGGCACCAGCGCCGCGTCGCCGCAGGTGGCCGGGGTGTGCGCGCTGCTCAAGCAGGCACAGCCCGGACTGTCGCCCGCCCTGGTCAAGGCCATACTCAAGGCGTCGGCGCGGGACGTGACCGATGGCAAGAGCGCGATGGGGCAGGTGGCCGGGGACGGCTACGACGGGCCCACCGGGTCGGGCCTGGTGAACGCGGAGGCGGCCTACCGGCTGGCCCGCTCGGTCACCCCGCGCAACCTCAACACCATCCCACCGCCCCGCTGACCGCCCGCCGAGGAGCCGCGCCGCCGTCGTGACCGGCTGATCACGGCGGCGACGCGGCGGGCTCGCGAACGTGGGGGGCGGCAGGCCGTGGGCATGTTGCTGGCCGGGGGGACGTCGTTCGACGCGGTGTTCTGCGGCAGCGACCAGATCGCGCGGGGAGTGGCCGACGCGCTGCGGGCCGTCGGGCGGCGGGTGCCGGAGGACGTGGCGCTGGTCGGGTTCGACAACTGGGACGTCATGACGCAGGCCGGCCAGCCGCCACTGACCAGCGTCGACATGGACCTCGAAGGACTGGGCCGGGCGGCGGCGGAGATGTTGCTGGCCGCCATCAACGGCACACCCGCTCCCGGCCGCCACACCCACCCGTGCCGGCTCGTGGTCCGCGAGTCCACAGCCCGAACGTAGATCTTTACGCGTTGCGCCCGCCGGGGGCGCGGACGGCACGGAACGATCTCCTCATGAGTGTCATCGAGGACCTGGTCGCCAACGCCGAGCGATACGCCGAGGACTACGAGTACGAAGGGCTGAAGTCGGAGCCTCGTCTGCGGCTGGCGATCGTGGCCTGCATGGACGCGCGGTTCGACGTGTGGCGCGTGCTCGGGCTGGAGTACGGCGACGCTCACGTCATCCGGAACGCGGGCGGCGTCGTCACCGCCGACACGCGCCGCAGCCTGGCCATCAGCCAGCGGGTGCTGGACACCACCGACATCATGATCATCCACCACACGGACTGCGGCTCGACGAAGATCACCGAGGACGCCTTCCGCGAGTCCGTCTACCAGGACACCGGCATCAGGCCCGAGTGGGCCGCCGAGGCGTTCCCGAAGGACGTGGACGCCGACGTGGTCCAGTCGATCGCGCGGGTCAGGGCGGATGAGCTGATTCCGCACCGGGAGCGCGTGCACGGGTTCGTGTGGGAGGTGGAGACGGGCCGGCTGCGCCGCGTGGCGGCTCGACGATCCGGCCCGGACGCCGTCTAGGAGAACAGGGTGGCGGGGACGGCGCGGGCGAGGGCGTGGTAGCCGGAGGGGGTCAGGTGGAGGTGGTCGCCCACGTCGTACGGCACGGCCAGGCGCCGGGGAGCCGCCGGGTCGCGGACCGCGTGGTCGAAGTCGATGACGGCGTCGTAACGGCCCGAGGTGCGGATCCAGGCGTTGACCGTCCGCCGGGCCGCCTCCCGGTGACCGGCGGGGTCGTCGTAGGGGTCGTGGCCGCCGAAAGGGGTGAGGGTGGCGCCGTACACCAGGAGGTCGCGGGCGTGGGCGCGGATGATGATCTGCTCGTAGGCGGCGATCAGGTCGGCGGCCGTTCCCCGCTGATCCTCTTGGGTGGGTTCGGCCGTGCCGAGGTCGTTGACGCCCTCGAAGACGATCAGCCGGCGGACGGCGGTCTGGGCGAGGACGTCGCGGTCGAGCCGGGCCAGGGCGCTGGGGCCGAGGCCGTCGTTCAGCACGCGGTTGCCGCCCGCGCCCTGGTTGGCGATGGCGATGCCGGGTGGGAGGCGGTCGAAGAGCTGGTCGGGCCAGCGGTCGTTGCCGTTCGTGGTGGAGCCCCTGCCGTCGGTCAGGGAGTCGCCGAGGAGGGCGAGCGTGGCCGTGGCGGGGTCGGTCCAGACCTCGACGCCGCTGAGCAGGTACCAGTGGTCGATGGGGGTGGCGGCGGGGAGGTCCAGGGCCGAGACGTGGTCGCCGGTGGTCAGGTAGGAGGTGGTCCTGGAGCCGGGGTGCGAGGTCAGGGCGGAGGAGGCCTGGCCATGGGCGAGGTAGAGGGTGATGGTCAGGACCGAGCGGGACGGTAGATCGAGGTCCAGCGGGTCGGAGACCACGTGCGCCCCCATGGGCACGACGGCGCCGGTCCGGCCGGAGAAGGTCACGGGGCGGGAGGTGCCCGGCGCGATGGTGCTCACACCCGCCGCCGCACCGTCCGGGAGCGCCACCGCGGCGTGGGTGATCGGCAGGGGTGCGCCGCCGAAGGCGTTGGACAGGCGCAACCGCACTCGCCGGCCGCCCGCCGACACCCGCACGGTCTGCCGCAGCGTGGTGTCGGCCAGCACCAGCCCCTCCTTCGCGTACGGCGGAGGCGGCATGTTGTCGGGCTCGGTGAGCTGGGGCATCGCGGTCCACGTGGTGACCCAATGCCCGATCCGCGGCGACTCACCGATGGCACCCATGAAGACCGACTCCCGCTCAAGAGAAAGAAACTTTCGGCACGATACCGAACCTTTCGCGATCATCGGTCCCCGGGCCGGGTTTTTACCCGTACTTGTCGATCAAGTCATAGGCTCGGCGACCCTTCGCGCCTATGGTCGCGTCCATGCACTCTCCAGAAGGCGGCGAGCGAGAGCTGCTCGTGCGGGCTGCCACCAGGATGTTCGCCGCGCTCGGTTACGACGGAACCTCCATGGAGCAGGTCGCGGAGGCGGCCCAAATGGACCTGGCGGACATCCACCCGCACTTCGCCACCAAGCGCGAGCTCTATCTGGAGGTCATGCGGCACGTCCGCGACGTCTTGTCGGAAGCCCTCCAGGCGGTGGCCGAGGAGATGATGACCGCATCGCCCGAGCGGCAGGCGGAGATGCTGTACCGGTTCATCGACGCTTATATCGACATGTGCGTGGCCCATCCCGAGGTGCCCGCGTTGTGGATGCACCGCTGGTTGTCGGACGCCAGCGACATTTCCGACCTGGAGCTCGAGAGCGCGCAGCCGCTGGCCCAGCTCGTCGTGGACGCCGTCGCCAAGGTAGCCGGGCCGGCGGACGCCGACGCGCTGCACACCACGTACACGATGATCTGGTGCATCCAGGGTTTCGCCTTGAGCGGGGTGCTCAACGGGTCGGGAAGGCGGAAGGGCGTCGAGGACGCCGAGCAGCTCGAACGCTTCCGTAAGCACATGCACCAGCTCATCGGCCGCGTGTTGCGCCTGTCATAACCACCCCGACTGATACGGATATTGGCGGAACGTAACCAATTACCTACCTTTATGCGCGTACTCTCCCCGTATGGGAGGTTTTGTGTGGGTATCGTGCTCACCCGGCGTGAGCGAGGCGTGCTGAGCCGGTGCCGGAGGAGGAGGTCCAGGTCCATGGCGTGGCGAACGGCTCGTCCCGCCTCGACGAGCTGCTGATCGAAGCCGTCACCAGCACCGGAGCCCACATCGGCGCCACCTACATCCTGGACGAGAGCGGCCAGGTCCTGCACATGGCCTCCCAGATCGGCATGCCCGCGCAGATGGCCAGGGCCTGGGCGAGGGTCAGGACGAAGGATCCCGTGCCGATCGCCGTGTCGGTCCACGAGCGGCGGCTGGTCTGGATCACCGGTCGCGAGCACCTGGCCCGGCAGTTCCCCGGGTCCGCGCTGGCCCTGCCCTACCAGTTCGCGGCGGCCCTGTCCCCCGTCTGCTCGGCCGGCGCCGTCTGGGGCGGCTTCCTGCTGCTGTGGCCGGCCGGCCGCTTCTCCGAGCTCACCCCGCGCCAGCTCGACATCATCGACCGGACCTGCGCCGAGATCGGCGCCCTGCTCAGGCGGGCGGCCGAACACGGCCGGCCGATCACCGCCGGGCCCCGGCCCCGCGGGCTCGACCCGTGCCCCCTGCGCGAGGCGGATCCGCGGGCCGACCTGATCGCGCTCGAATGCCTCAACCGGCTGCCCGAGGGATACTGCACGCTGGACGTGGACGGCCGGGTGAAGCTGATCAGCGCGCCGGCCTCCGACCTGCTCGCGAGCTGCCCGTCCGAACTGATCGGCGAGCGCCTGTGGGAGGTGCTGCCGTGGCTGGAGGACGCGGCGTACGAGGACCGCTGCCGCGCCGCGGTCATCGGCCTCCAGATCACCCACTTCATCGCCCGCAACCCGGCAGGGAGGCAGTTGTCCTTCTGGATGTATCCCGGCCTTTCCGGCCTCACCCTGCGCATCAGCCCCGGCACGGCCTCGCGCTCCCCCGCGCCGGACCCCGTCGTCGGCGGCGACCGGCCGCTGCGGGTGATCCAGGTGCACGAGATCCTGCAGCTCGCGACCACTCTCGCGCGGGCGGTCACCGCCCAGGAGGTCGTCGATCTGATCTCCGACCACGTCATGCCCGTCTACGACGCGCAGGCGCTGGCCATCCTCACCACCAAGGGCGGCCGGCGGCGCGTGGCCGCCTCGCGCGGCTACAGCAGGCAGGCGATCGACGAGTTCGACGGCCGCCCCGTCATCCCGGCGGTGCTCTCCGGCCACTGGTTCGACGAGGCTGAACCGGAGTTCTTCTCGACCTGGGACGAGCTGAGCGGCGCGCATCCGGACGCGGTGCGCTACGACGGCATGTCCGCCTGGGCGTTCCTGCCGCTGGTCACCTCGGGACGGCCCGTCGGCACGTGCGTCCTCGCCTACGAGCGCCCCCACCGGTTCAGCACCGACGAACGCGCCACGCTGACCGCCCTCTCCGGGCTGATCGCCCAGGCGTTCGAGCGGGCCCGCCTGTACGACGTCACCCACCAGATCGCCCAATGCCTGCAGTCGAGCCTGCTCCCGCACGCCCTCCCCACGGTCCCCGGCCTGGACGTGGCCGCCCGATACCTGCCCGCCACCCCCGGCATGGACATCGGCGGCGACTTCTACGACCTGATCCGCCTCAACGACACGATGGCCGCGGCCGTCATCGGCGACGTTCAGGGCCACGACGTGACCGCCGCCGCCCTCATGGGCCAGGTGCGCACCGCCATCCGCGCCCACGCCACGGCCGGCGCCAACCCGGGCGAGGTGCTCGCGCGCACCAACCGCCTGATGGTCGAGCTGGCCCCGGACCGCTTCACCAGTTGCCTGTACGTCTGCTTCGACCTGACCCGGCACACCGCGGGCCTGGCCAGCGCGGGGCACCTGCCGCCCGTGCTGGGCCGGCCCGGCGCCCCTGGCCGGGTCATCGACACCGTCCCCGGCCTGCTGCTCGGCATCGACCCCGACGCCGAGTACGTCACCACGCACCTGCCCCTGACGCCGGGCTCGGTCATGACCCTCTACACCGACGGCCTCATCGAGGAGCCCGGCCTCGACCTGGGCGACGCCATCGCCGCCCTGGCCGCCCGCTTCGCCCCGGAGCACGGCCAGCCCCTGCACGGCCTGGCGGAGTCGCTCATCGAGCCGGCCACGATCGAGCGGCGCACGGACGACATCGCGGTGCTGCTCCTCCGGGACACCTTCGGGTCACTTCCGGGGTGACAGGCGCAACACCGCCTTGCCGCCGGACAACGACACGATGCGGATGCCGATGTTGTTCACCGACCCCGACGCGCCCCCGCCGAGGATCGCCTGCGACGTCACGCCGGGCCCGGTGCCCTTCACGCGGACCGTGCTGGAGTCGAAGGAGATGGCCAGCCTGGTGATGCCGAAGCGCGAGCTGACCCGGAACGAGACGCTCTTGGTGAGGGTGATCGCGCACCTGCCGTCGTAACAGGCGCGCAGATTGGGCTTGGCCGCGGCGGACGCGCCGGTGGCGGCGACCGGTACAAGGGCCATCGACGCGGCCACCGCGAGGGCGGTGATGTGCTTGGCGGACATGATCCTCCTTGTTATCCACTCGTGTCATGGAAGCTTAGGGATTTCGTCAAGAGTGCAGCGCCTTCCCCGGGACCGGTCCCGGGGAAAACGCTGCGTGATCGTTGTCTCACTCGATAGATTCGGTATGTGCGCTTCCTGCAACGGTGTTCCGGATCCCAGGCGGTCGCGGTACACCCGGGCCTGACCGTGGACAGGCGTTACCGGCTGGTCAGAAGGCTCGCGCGGGGACAGTCCGGCGAGGTGTGGCTCGCCCGCGACCTGGAGCTGGGGCGCGACGTGGCGCTCAAACGGGTCGCCGTGGAGGGCGGCGCGGCCGGCTTCGACCGGCTGTGGGCCGAGGCGCGGGCCCTGGCCCGGTTCAGCCATCCGCACGTGGTCACGCTCTACCACGCCGTACGCGCCGGGCCCCGGCGGCGGGCCACCTCCTGGCTGGTGATGGAGCACGTCCCGGGCGGGAGCCTGGAGGGGCGGCCCGGGCTGCCCGCCGGAGTGGCGGCGCGGATCGGGGCCCAGATCGCCGACGCGCTCGCGGCGCTGCACGCGGAGGGCATCGTGCACTGCGATCTCAAGCCGGGCAACGTGGTGGTCACCGGGGAAGGGACGGCCAAGCTGGCCGACTTCGGGGCCGCGTACCGGGTGGGGGGCGCCGAGACGATCACCCCGAACAGCGCCGTCAGCTACACCCCCGACTACGCCGCGCCGGAGGTCGTGCGGGGCCAGCCGGAGCCGAAGTCGGACGTGTTCTCGCTCGGAGCCATGGTGTACGCGCTGGTCGCGGGCCGGCCGCCGCGCCGCGGCGGGGCCCGGCCCACGGACGGCCAGGAGGCGGCGAGCGGACGGCGGCCGGACGGCGGCGGCCCGCCCGACTCGGTGGAGGCGTACATCACCGTGCGAGAGGCCGCCAGGGGCGCCGTCACGCTGGACGCCGACGTCGGGCCGCTCGCCGGCGTGCTCGCGGGGATGTTGCGGCGCGATCCCGATGAGCGGCCCGACGCGGCGCAGGCGCGGCGGCGGCTGGAGGAGGTCGCGAGCCCGCCCGGCCCCATCCCCGCCCTCGCCCAGGATCTCGACGCCAAGCCGGACCCGGGCGGGTTACCCGCTCTCGTGCGCGGCATCCCCGCCCTCGTGCGGAGCCGCCGCCCGATCCTGGCCGGAGCGGCGGTGGCGCTCGTGGCCGCACTCGCGCTGTGGCAGTGGGGCGGCGACTGGATCCAACTGCCCTCGCCACCCACCGGCGGCACACCGGCCGCCGGGGGCGCGATCACCGGGAGCCGTTCCCCCGCCGTCCAGGGTGTGCTCGGCGATCGGCGGACGGCCGACCCGTGCGCTCTCCTGGAGCCCGCCTCCCTGGCCCGCTTCGGCAGCACGGACCTGGACCCCGACTACGGCAACTTCGACCGCTGCGACGTCCTCGTCAGTCCCCCCTCCGACGCCGTCGTGGACGTCCGGCTGGACCTGAACCTCGACCCCCCGCCCGAGCAGGCGAAAGCGGCCAGGACCACGAAAGTCGTGACGGTCGTCGAGGACCCGGCGGAGAGCGACGCCTGCAGCCGCACGCTCGTGCTCGCAGGCGTCACCGACACCACGATCACGGTCACGGCCAAGCGGGACGAGAAGGGCAGAGCCCCTCTGTGCGAGATCGCCGACGCCGCCACCACGCACGCCGTCGAGACGCTCAACGAGGGCCGGATCCCGCGCCGCGACCCCGGCTTCCCCCCGGAGTCCCTGGCCAACCAGGACGCCTGCACCCTGCTCCACGCCCAGGCGCTGGAGGTCGTCCCCGGCATCGACGCCGCCGACCCGGACCGCGGGTACGGCGGCTGGGACTGCGAGTGGGAGAGCACCACCAGCGACATCTGGGTGGACCTGACATTCGACCGCGGCCCGACGCCGAACGCGGAGGGCGGGACCGCTACCCGGCTGCACGGCTTTCCCGCCTTCGTCCGCCCGGAGGCCGAGGGCGAGGGGACATGCCTGGTCAACATCGTCTACCGGACCTACATCGACGGGCACAGCCAGACCGCGGCGGAGACCCTGCTCATGCTGGTCGGCGGCTCGCGCCCGGTGGACCGGCTCTGCCGGATGGCCACCGACCTGGCCGGCTCCGCCGCGGCCGAGCTACCGCGCGCGTGACCACCGCCCGGGGAAGGGTCCCGAGCCGGTTCGGGCACGCTTACCTGGATGAATACGATCGACAGGGAGGCGAGCATGAACGTCCCTGAGAGCCTGGCCCGCGGTGTGGCGCCCGCCCCGCCCGGGACGCTGCACGCGCGCACGGTGCACGGCGGCGTCGAGGTGCGGCCCCTGCCCGGCCTGACCGTGAGCTTCGGCCGGGGTGAGCGGCCCGACGTGGACCTGTGCGTCGGGGAGGACGACCTGTGGGTGAGCCGCAGGCACGGGGAGCTGACCTACCGCAAGCAGCGGTGGTGGTTGCGCAACACGGGCCAGCAACTCCTGCGGCTGCCCAGAGGGCAGCTGATGCACGCGACGACCGAGGCGCTCCCGCTGGCGTCGGGGTACACGCCGGTGTTCGTGCGCGGCTCCGGCTACCGGGAGCACCTGGTCGAGCTGTACGTCTCGGGCCACGACGAGGACCGCGCCCCGCGCCGCCGCGCCGTGACGCTGCCGCCGAAGCGGTGGCCGCTCGACGACGAGGACCGGCTGCTCCTGGTGGTGCTGGGCCAGCGCTACCTGCTGTACGAGGAGGGCCCGCGCCCCCTGTCGTACCGGCAGGCGGCCGAGCAGCTCGCCTACCTGCGTCCCGACGGCGACTGGCGCGAGCGCAGGATCGAGAACCGGATCGAGGCCGTGCGGCGGCGTCTGAGCGCGGGCGGTTTCCCGTACCCGCTGACGCACGACAAGGCGGCCGGCGGCCCGTCCGACAACCTCCTGCACAACCTGCTGCGGGGGCTGGTGGACTCCACCACGCTCGTGCCGCCCGACCTGGACCTGCTGGAGGACGACGGCTGAGCGAGCCACCGGCTCATGGGCGCTGGTCGCGGCGCAGGGGATGGTCGGACGGGATCTGCACCAGGACGATGCGGTGACCGTCGGGGTCGGCGATCCACGACTCGATCAGGCCCCAGGGCTCCTGGCGGGCCTCGCGCAGCACGGTGACGCCCGCCTTCCTGAGCCGCTCCTCCTCCTGGGCCACGTCGCGGACCTGGAGCCAGAGCGACACCGCCGCCCCGGCCTCGTCCCGCGTGCTCCCGGAGAGCTCCAGGAATCCCTGGCCCAGGAAGAAGACCACGCCGGGGTGCTCGGGCGGGCCGAACTCGCGGTGGACGGCCAGCCCGAGGGTCTCGGCGTAGAAGCGGCGGCTGCGCCCGGGGTCACGGGGACGCAGCAGGACACGACTGCTCAGCACCTCCATGCCGAACCTGTTCCCCGCCGCCGGTCAAGCTAGCGCGGGGCGGGGCGGCTGATCCGGTCAGGACCGCGGCAGCGGGAAGCCGGCCTGGCCGAGCCGGCGCCATGTGATCATCGTTGCGCTCCTGGAGTGAGGTGCCGCCGACGGTAACGCGCCTCCCGGCCGCATCACACCACCGCCCCGCGGACCTTCTGCGCGCGCGGCCGGGCCGGCTCGGAAGGGGGCCGCCGGTCGAACCGGCCGAGCAGGATCGCCGCGGGCCCGGCCACGAAGGCGGACGACAACGTGCCCGTCACGATCCCGGCCACCAGCGCGATCGCGAAGTCCCGCAGCGAGTCACCGCCGAACGCCATGAGCGCGACCAGGATGAACAGCGCGCCGAGCCCGGTGTTGACGGTACGCGGAATGGTCTGCAGGATCGCCCCGTTCACCGCCGTCGCGAGCGGCTCCCGCGCCGTCCACAACTCCCTGACCCGGTCGAACACCACCACCTTGTCGTTGACCGAGTACCCGACGACGGTCAGCATCGCGGCCAGGAACACGCCGTCGATCGGCTTGCCCAGCCACGCGAACATCCCGGCCACCACGATCACGTCCACCAGCAGCGCCAGCACGGCCGCCGCGCCGAACGTCCACCGGAACCTGGCCGCCAGGTACACGAGTTGCATGACCACCGCCACGCCGAGCGCGATGAGGGCGTTGCGGCGCAGCTCCTCGCCCAGGGTGGGGCCGATGAACTCCTCACTTCGTTTGCTCACCTCGCCCGCCTGGGTCTCCAGCGCCTGCTCGATCCTGGCCACCTCCTCGATGCCGAGCCGCGCGGCGCGTACGGAGACGCCGTCGCCGCTCGACTGCACCACCGCCGTGGGGAACCCGGCCCGCGCGACCGCCTGCCCGGCGGCCTCGGCTGAGACCGGCCTGGCGGTGGCGAACTCCACCAGCCGCCCGCCGGTGAACTCCACGCCGAAGTTCAGCCCGCGTAGGGCCAGCCCGGCGACGGCCACCGCCGCCAGCCCGCCCGCGATCGCCAGCCACACCTTCCCGGCCCGCATGAGCTGCGGGTTCCTGCGCGTGAGCCACGTCCTGACCGACCCCACGGAGCCCAGCCCCGACAGGCGCGGCCCGATGCGGCCGATGACGGCCTGGGTGAGCACGCGGGTGATCAGCAGGGCGGAGACGAGCGAGGCCAGCACGCCGACGGCCAGCGTCACGCCGAAGCCCTTGACCGGGCCGGAAGCCAGCCAGAACAGCAGCCCGGCGGCGATCAGGGTGGTGACGTTGGAGTCGGCGATCGCGCTCCAGGCGTTCCTGAACCCCCGATCCAGCGCGGTGCGCAGCCGGGGCCCCCGCTGGTACTCCTCCCTGGCCCGCTCGAAGACCAGCACGTTGGCGTCGATGGCCATGCCGATGGCCAGCACGAACCCGGCCAGTCCCGGCAGCGTGAAGGTCGCGCCCATCGCCACCAGCGCCGCGTACGAGATCACGCCGTAGCAGAGCAGCGCGAGCACCGACAGCAGCCCGGCCAGCCGATAGACGGCCACGATGAACACGGCGGTCAGGACCAGCCCGGCGATCGCCGCCTCGGCGCTGGCCTGGATGGCCGCCGCGCCGAGCGTCGGGCCGACCGTGCGCTGCTCGACCAGGTCGAGCGGGACCGGCAGCGCGCCGCCCTTGATCAGCACGGCCAGGTCGCGCGCCTCGTCGTGGGTGAACGAGCCGGTGATGTCGGCGCTGCCGCCGGGGATCCCGGTACGGCACGGCACGGCCGCGTCGAGCGGCGGCGAGGAGATGACCTCCTTGTCGAGCACGATGGCGACCCTGCGCCGGGGGTCGTCGGGTGGCCGGCAGGCCGCCTCCCCGGTCAGCCGCTGCCAGGCCCCCGCCTCGCGGAAGTCGATGCTCACCCACCAGCCGGGGCCACGCTGGGAGTCGCTGCGCTCGGCGGCGTCGCTCACCCCGTCGCCGGTGATGGCGGCCGGGCCGAGCTGGAGCAGGCCGCCGTTCTCGTCGCGTACCGCCGTCTTGTCGCCGGGCTGGGCGGCGCCCGCTACGGGATGGAAGGCGAGTTGCGCGGTGCGGCCGATGACCTCGGCGGCTTTGCTCGGGTCGAGCACGCCGGGCAGTTCGACGATGATCCGCCGCTCGCCGGAGCGGGCCAGGGTGGGATCGACCACGCCGAGCGCGTCGGCGCGCTGGCGCAGCACGGTGAGCGCGCGGTCGGTGGCGGCGGCGTCCGCCTTGACGGTCGGGGAGTCCTTCGTCTCGAAGACGAGCTGGGTGCCGCCGCGCAGGTCCAGGCCCAGGCGGGGCGACGCGGAGAAGGTGACGACTAACGAGATCACGATGACGGCGCACGCCGCCACCGCGCGCCAGAACGGCGCACGGAACATGGAAGCCTCCACAAGGCTCAGAAAGGAAAAGGAAACGTCAGAGCGTTGTGGAGGGAGGCGCACGTGCCGTCGCCGCCCGCGGGCGACGGGCGGCGGGGGCGTCGGCGGCCCGGCCGGGGACGACGACGGCCCAGGGGGATCGGAAGGCGGGCGGTCCGTCCGCGAGCGCGGCGGACGCGCCGGTCACGCTGCCGGGACCCGCCCAGGCACGCACGTCCTGAGCCGGAGGCGGGACCTGCCGCATCCCGGACTGGTGCTGCTCGGCCTGCCAGGTGACGGCCGTGACCTGCTGGACGGCCCGCGCGTGGGCGGTGGCCGGCAGGAACCACGACAGGAAGAGGAGCAGCGCGGCAGGCAGCCGGGTACGCAACATGTCCGCTCCCCTCCCTTCGAGGCTCAACCCTAACCCGGCCGCGGATCAGGTGGCGCGATCAGCCGGGCACGTTCGGCAGCGACGGCTGCTCACCCGAGGCCAGCCACCGGCCGCGGCGCTCGATCTCGCCGCCCCACCCGTCAGGCACCACCGCGAAGCGACCCGCCCGGATGGCGGTGAGGGCCGCGTCGGCGATGTCCGCCGGGTCCTCGCCCTCGGGCGACATCCCGGTACGCACGAGCGCGGGGCAGAGCATCGTCACCCCGATCGGCGTGCCGGCCAGCGACAGCGCCGCCTGCTCCGCCAGGGCGACGACGGCGTGCTTCGAGGCGGCGTACGCGCCCCCGGCGGGGAAGGTCACCAGCCCCGCCAGCGACGCCGTGATGAGGATGTGCCCCGGCCGGCCGCTCGCGAGCATCCCGGGCACGAAAGCGCGCAGCCCGTTGCTCACACCGCCGGCGTTCACCGCGAACACGCGCGCCCAGTCCTCGGCGCTCACCTCCCACGGCACGCCGAGGTCCCGGCCGACGATGCCCGCGTTCAGGCACACCAGGTCGGTGTCCGGCGCGGCGGCGGCCAGGGCGGCCATCGACGCGGCGTCGGAGACGTCGGCGGGCACGGCCTCACCGCCCAGCTCACCGGCGGTCGCGGTGAGCGCGTCGGCGTCGATGTCGGCGAGCACGACGTGCGTGCCCTCGGAGCGGAGGCGGGCGGCCAGGGCCCGGCCGATCCCGCCGGCGGCGCCGGTGACGACGGCGTTGGTGAACTTCATGTGCTGCTTTCCTCCGGAAGACGGCGAACGCAGCGCATGACGTTACTAGGAGATCGCGCTCCTCGTCGCATCGATTTCAGGTGATGTCGTTGGCCGCGATGTAGCCGAACGTCATCGCCGGTCCGATGGTCGAGCCGGAGCCGGCGTAGCTGTGGCCCATGACGGCGCCGCTGGCGTTGCCGGCGGCGTACAGGCCGGGGATGACCGAGCCGTCCGCGCGCAGGACCCGGGAGCGCGCGTCCGTGCGCATGCCGCCCTTGGTGCCCAGGTCGCCTGGGACGATCTTGAAGGCGTAGAAGGGCGGCAGCCAGAGGGGGGCCAGGCAGGGGTTGGGCTTGACGTACGGGTCGGCGTAGTAGCGGTCGTAGACGCTGTCCCCGCGGTGGAAGTCGGTGTCCCGGCCGGTCTGGGCGAAGCCGTTGAAGCGGGTGACCGTGCCGCGCAGAGCCGCCCTGGGCACGCCGATCTTGTCCGCCAGCTGCTCGATCGTCCAGGCGCGCTGCACGGCGCCGCCGGCGTACCAGGAGTCGGGGAAGGGCAGCAGCGGGGCGACGTCCTTGAACAGGTAGCGGTTGCGGTAGTTCTGGTCGACGATCAGCCAGGCGGGGATGTGCGGCGCGGAGGGGGTGTTGCGCTCGTACATGATGTGCACGATGTCGCTGTACGGGGCGCCCTCGTTGGCGAAGCGCACGCCGTTGCCGTTGACCATGAGGCCGCCGGGCAGGGTGCGCTCGGCCAGGCAGAAGTACGGCTCGCCCGGCAGCGGGATCACCGGCCCCCACCAGGCGTCGTCCATCAGCTCCAGCGCGGCCCCGGCCCGCTCGCCGGCCTCGATGCCGTCGCCGGTGTTCTCCTTCGCGCCGACCGTCCAGGCCGTGCCGATGGGCTGGCGCTGGAACTCCGCGCGCATCGCCGCGCTGCGCTCGAACCCGCCCGACCCGACGATCACCCCGCGCCGCGCCCTGACCAGGCCGGCGGAGGTGACCACGCCCGCGACCCGGCCCGCCTCGACGTGCAGGTCGAGCAGCGGCGTGTTCAGCCACACCGGCACCCCGGCCGCGAGCAGCCCGGCCCGCAGCCCGCCGGCCAGCGCCTGGCCCATGGTGAGCGGCTTCTCCCCGCGCAGCGCCGCCTCGGTGCCGCGCAGCAGGCACGCGGCGGCCACCTCGGTGCCCTTCGGGTTGACCACGCTGAGCGTCAGCCACTTGTAGTCGGCGCTGAAGACGACCATGCCGGCCGGGGTGGGGATGTAGGGGGCGTTGAGCCTGGCCAGCTCCTCCCCCAGGATGCGGCCGTCGAGCTGGCCCGGCTCGATGGAGCGCCCGTCCGGCATCCCGCCGGGGAACTCGGGATAGTAGTCGGAGTAGCCCTGCATGAACCGGAACCGCAGCGGGCTGTTCCGCATGACGAACGAGATCATGGCCGGCCCGGCCTCCAGGAACGCCCGCTGCCGCTCGGCGGGCACCTCGGCGCCGACGACGCGGGCGAGGTAGGCGGCGGCCTTGGCCGGGGTGTCCGGCACGCCGGCGGCGAGGATCACCTCGTTGCACGGGATCCAGATGCCCGCCCCGGACCGGGCCGCGGACCCGCCGTAGGTCGGGGCCTTCTCCAGGACGACGGTACGCAGGCCGCGCTTGGCGGCCGTGAGCGCGGCGGTCATGCCGGCGGCCCCCGCGCCGACGACCACGACGTCGTACTCGGCGTCCGCGTACGCGGGCGCCTGCCCGAGCGCCGCGCCGGTCACCAGGATCCCGCCCGCGAGAAGCAGCGAACGGCGGCTCCGCCCTTCGGCGGTCAGGCCCTCGGGGGCCGGCACGGCACGTCCCATCGATCGATCCCTTCGACCGGGGAGAGCCCCTTGGCTCCCTCGCCGCCCCGAAGCATGCGCTTGGTTGGTCAGGTTGTCAATCGACGGGAGGTCCCGCCCCCTGGCTACGGCTTGGGGCGGTAGGTGAGGACGATGACGCCGGACTCGAAGCGGGTCGTCTCCGCCAGTTCCAGGTGGGTGACGCCCACGAGCCCGTCGAGCAGCCGGTCGCCGCCGCCGGCGATGACGGGGAACACCCAGAGGTGCAACTCGTCGATCAGCCGGTTCTCGATCAGCGTGCGGTCGAGCGAGCCGGTGCCGAACTTCAGGATGTTCTCCCCTGGCTGCCGCTTGAGCTTGCGGGTCACCGATGACCCCGTCCAGCGTGACGAACGTCGATTCAACGAGCTTCCTCATGATGGTCCCCTTCGTCCTGACTGATGGCTTCAGCCTGGCGGAGCCCGCTTACCGAATCCTGCCGGTGTTCTTGAGGCCGTGCCCGCGGGCCTCTCCCGATCAGGGACGCCGTTCTTAAGGCCGTGCCCGCGGGCCTCTCCCGATCAGGGACGCCGGGCCAGGAACACGAACTCCCGCCCAGGCCGGTCGGGCGCGTCACGGACCTCCTCCAGCACGTAACCGCCGGCCGCCAGATCCGCCTCGACCTCGTCGCGCTCGCGGAAGCGCAGCGTGGACTCCGACGTCAGCACCTCGCCGTCCGAGGCGAAGACGTGCGTGCCGCGGAAGGTCACCAGCGGGCCACTGACGTCGAGCAGGTCGGTCCAGTGCTCCACCTCGCCCACCCCGGGCACGTCGGTGACCCCGTGGGTCGCCTCCCGGTTCCATTCGAGCCAGGCCCGCCTGGCCGGGTCGCGGGTCTCGAACACCAGCAGTCCCCCCGGCCGCAGCGACCGGTGGGCGGCCCGCAGGGTGGCCTGCCAGTCCGCCGGGCCGGCGATCGCCTGGGCCACGTTCCCGGTCATCGTGGCCAGGTCGGCGCCGATCGGCGGGACGGCCGTGGCGTCACCGTGGATCCAGGTCACCCGCTCGGCGCCCGGCTTGCCCCGCGCCACGTCGAGCGAGGCCGCGGCCGGGTCCACGCCGGTCACCTCCAGGCCACGGCCGGCCAGAAGCAGCGCGAACGTGCCCGTGCCGCAGCCGATGTCGAGCACGCCGCGGGCGCCGGCCTCGGCGGCGATGGCGGCGTAGACGTCCAGGTCGCCGCGGTCGGGGTCCAGCGGGTCGTAGATGGCGGCCAGCCTGGGGTTCTCGAAGATCGCGTCAGCCATGCGACGACGATACGTGAGGACGGCGCGGGTGGACGGCGCGGGTCGACGGCGCGGGTCGACGATCAGCGGCGGCGGCCGTCTTCCTGGCTGTGACGATCCTCTCCCACGCGTGACGAAAGGCATAAATGGGTCCTCTCGGCGCGCAATCCGGCGTTTACGCTGTCGAGAGCACTCGTTCATCATCTGCGCCATTTGCCCTTGTCCCGAGGGGATGCCCCATGACCGAGCTTGATAGACGATCCTTTCTCGGCCGCGGCCTGGCCACCACGGGTGGCATGCTGGCCAGCGGCATCGCCGTCGAGACCCTGACCGCCCACGCGTCCTGGGCCGGCTCGGGCCGCCCCACCGGCGACCCGCGCGAGACCGGCTACGGCCCGCTGCGCCGCACCCCCTCGAAGAACACCGGCGAGGAGCTCCTCGCCCTTCCCGCCGGCTTCTCCTACGTCATGCTCGGCAGGACCGGCACCCCCATGACCGACGGCGTCGCCACCCCCATCGCCCACGACGGCATGGCCGCCTTCCCCGGCACCCGCCGCCACACCGCCCGCCTGATCCGCAACCACGAGGTCCGCACCACCCCCGGCTCCCCGGTCGGCCGGGTGCACGTCGAGGGCTCGCGGCGCTACGACGAGCTGGGCGTGGCCGGCACGACCACGCTCGAAGTGGACCTGCGCAACGGCGAGGTGCTGCGCGATTTCGTCAGCCTCAACGGCACGATCGTCAACTGCGCGGGCGGGCGGATGTTGCACGAGCGCGGCTGGCTGACCTGCGAGGAGACCACCGCGGGCCCGGCGCAGGGCTGGCAGCGCAAGCACGGCTACATCTTCGAGGTGCCGCTGACCGGCCCCGAGCCCGGCAGGCCCGCCCCCTCCCAGCCGCTGACGGCCATGGGCCGCTTCTCCCACGAGGCCGTCGCGGTGGACCCGCGCACCGGGTACGTCTACGAGACCGAGGACGACTCCGGCAAACCCGACGGCTTCTACCGCTTCCGCCCCCGTGACCCGCGCGATCTGTCCGCCGGGGGCGTACTGGAGATGCTCAAGGTCAGGGGCGTGGACGGCTACGACTGCCGCGAGGGCCAGACGATGGGCGCCCGGCTCCTCGTCGAGTGGGTGGGCATCGACGATCCCGACCCCGACCTGGAGAACGGCGCTCCGACCTGCACCCAGCAGGGCCTGGCCAAGGGCGGCGCCAGGTTCAACCGCCTGGAGGGCTGCTGGTACGGCGACGGCGGCGTCTTCTTCAACTCCACCAGCGGCGGCGACGTCAAGAACGGCGACGCGCCCGGCGCCGACGGCTACGTGGAGGGTTACGGCCAGGTCTGGCAGTACGTCCCCGGCCGCCGCGACGGCGGCACCCTGGTGCTGGTGTACGAGTCGCCCGGCCGCAGGGTGCTCGACTCCCCCGACAACCTGGTGTTCACCCCCCGAGGGGGCATCGTGCTGTGCGAGGACGACGCCTCCTCCGCCGACGCCGACCCGCACCCGCTGGCCCCGGGGCTGGTCAACGTCAACCGGCTGATCGGGCTGGATCCGCGCAGGGGGCAGCCGTTCGAGTTCGCGGTCAACATCGCCGACGACAGCGAGTTCGCGGGGGCGTGCTTCAGCCCCGACGGCTCGGTCCTGTTCGTCAACCAGCTCGGCGACGGTGCCTCGGTGGAACCGCCGGGCCGCACGTACGCCATCCGCGGACCCTGGCACCGCGGCCCCCTCTGACCGCGCTCCTGCTCACGTGGAAAAGGGGCACCTAACCTGACACCAGGTGAGCATTCTGTGGCGGAAAGTGTCACAACCTCCTTCTTGCGTGAGGGTGCGGGGCCGGGCGGACACTCGAAAGACATACTCATCGCCGGCCCGGGGGTGGTTCCTCGTGCGCGACGGGTTCGAATCCCGCGAATCCTGGCCTTTCGAGTGCCTTCGCTGCTTGTACGTCTGGGAGGAGGACTACGTCGTCCGTCATCTGACCGACGACCATGGAAATGAGGTGGAGATCTGGCTCACCTCGGGTGTCACCGTGCAACCGCCCTGGTCGGGGCTGTGCTGCCCGGCGTGCGGCGCCTTCCACCTCACGTCGTTCCCAGCGGGCTACCTGGCCCGTCACCCCGAGCTCACGGCGGCGCCCGAGCCGAAGCCGCTGGCCAGGGTGCCGGCCATGCCCATCAAGGACATCGCGCTGTCCGACGTCCGCGCGCCTCTGCCACGCCGCCTGCTGATCGCGGTGGGCGCCCCGGTGGTCCTGTTCGTCGGTTACGAGCTCTACCAGAACCTTCTGGCGCCCACCGTCCACCACTAGCCGGATCAGAACAGCGCGTCGATGTCGACCATCAGGTCGGCGGCGCCGCGGGTGGCGCGGATGGCGGCGGCGTTGGGCTCGTCCACCTCGGCGACCCACCGCACGGCCTCGTCGGGGGTCTTGCCGAACTGCACGTGCCGCCTGGTGAGGCGGTCGAGGCGGACGCGGTCGTCGAGGTCGGCGTACCAGACCTCGGTCATGGCGGCCCGCACCCCGAGCCAGGGCTCCTCGCCGGAGAGCAGGTAGTTGCCCTCGCTGACGATGACGCGCGCCCGCGCCGGCACCGCGATGGCGCCGGCGAGCGGCTGCTCGATGTCGCGGTCGAAGGAGGGGGCGTAGACGACGTTGGCGGTCTCGGAGCGCAGGCGGCGCAGCAGCGCCAGGTAGCCGTGGCCGTCGAAGGTGTCGATGGCGCCCTTGCGGCCCAGCCGGCCGAGGCGTTCGAGTGCGACGTCGGCCAGGTGGAAGCCGTCCATCGGCACCCAGACGGCCGGCAGCCCGGCGGTGGTGAGGGCGCCGGCCAGCCAGCCGGCCAGCGTGGACTTGCCCGCGCCGGGGCAGCCGGCGATGCCGATCAGCACCCGATCGCCGCCGGCGGCCAGGTCGCGGACGCGGTCGAGCAGCCGCGCTCCGGTCACCGCACGCTCCCGCTCACCGACAGGGCGGTCACCAGGTAGCGGTGGGCGTGCTCGGCCAGCGCGCCCCCGTCGGTCCACAGGTCGCGCCAGATGGCCAGGTCGTTGGAGAGGCCGGGCGCGACGACCGCCGAGGAGAACGACTCGAACGTGATCGGACCCCGGTAGCCGATGTCGGCCAGGGCGTGGAAGAAGCCGTTGAGGTCGAGGTGCCCGGAGCCGAGGAAGCCCCGGTGGTTCTCGCCGACGTGCACGTAGCCGAGGCGTTCGCCCACCTCCAGGACGGGCCTGATCAGGTCGTCCTCCTCGATGTTCATGTGGTAGGTGTCCAGGTGCACCATCACGTTGTCCGCGCCGATGTCGTCGGCCAGCCGGAGGGCCTCGCGGGCGGTGTTGACCACGTTCGTCTCATAGCGGTTGCACACCTCCAGCCCCAGTGTGATGCCCTGCCCGGCGGCGCGCTCCGCCAGGCGGCGGATGACGGAGACGGCGTTGGCGCGGCCGCGTCCGGTGACCGGCAGCCCGTACTTGCCGAGGGCGCTGTACAGGGCTCCGGTGAAGATCGTGCCGCCCAGCGCCGCCGTGGCCTCGAGTGAGGTCTCCAGCAGTCGTTCGCCCCTGGCGACGACCGCGGTGTCGTCGCTGGACACGTCGGCGTCGAAGGCCAGCCCGCGCGAGCACGCCACCCGCAGGCCCGCGGCCGCGATGGCGTCGCGGGCGTGCGCGACGTCGAGGTTGTCCAGATCGTGCAGCGACAGCTCCAGCAGGTCGAAGCCCGCCTGCGCGGTGCGGCTCACCGCGCGGTCCACGGACTCCCTGGAGGTGTCTCCCGCCCACACCAGGGCGTGGATGCCGAGCGGGTTGGGTACGGCGGAGTGACTCACGACTCTCCTCGGATCAGGATGGGGATCATTATCGGGGGCGCTAGAGGGTCAGGATGCGGCTCAGGATGCCGTCCACGACCCGGGCGCCGTCCACGTCGACGCAGGCGCGCAGGTTGGGCTCGCGGTCGCGCAGCGGGACGGTCTGCCCGAGGGTGAGCTCACCGCGCGTCTCCACGCCGACGGCCAGGTCGGTGAAGGTCGCCACGCCGGGGTCCGCGGCCACCGCGACGGCGAGCGGGTCGTACAGGACGCAGCCGTCGGCCCAGTCGAACATCGGCGCGTCCAGGTAGGTAGCGCAGACGTCGGCCAGCATCGGGGCGATCCGCGAGGCGGTGCGGTCGATGCCGCGGATGGCGTCGTCGCCCAGCACCAGGCCCGTCGCGGGGTTCGTCACGTCCAGGCCGACCATGGTGAGATCGACGCCGGAGCGGAAGACGACGTCGGCCGCCCGCGGGTCGAACCAGATGTTGCACTCGGCCACCGGGGTGATGTTGCCGCGTCCGTAGCGGGGCTCCAGGCCGAGGGCGCCGCCCATGAAGACCACGGAGCGCAGGTTCCGCGCCAGCGACGGCTCCTTGAGCAGCGCCATGGCCAGGTTCGTCTGGGGGCCGATGGCCACGACCGTCACCTCGCCCGGGTGGGCCAGGACGGTGTCGATGATGAGATCGACGGCGTGCTGCTTCACCGCGGCGCCGGCCAGGTCGGGCAGCTCGATCGCGCCGGGCTCGCCGCGCGCCCCCCGGTAGGCCTCCACCAGCGGCTCGGGCAGCCCGCCGTCCAGCCGGGTGCCCATGCCGACGGCCACCGGCACGTCACTCCGTCCGGCGGCGGCCAGGACGGCGGCGGCCCCGCGGGCGCCCAGGGCGGGCGGGCAGTTGCCGAACACCGTCGTGACGCCGAGCAGCTCCAGCCGGGGGTCGGCGAGGGCCAGCATCAGGGCCAGCGGGTCGTCGGCGTCCGTCCCCGGGATGCCGACGCCGGGGTCGGTGTCGAGGATGATCTTGGTCATGCCTGCCCTTCCTTCGCCTCCGCCGCGCCCGTCATGATCGCCACGGCCTCGGGCATGGTGTGGTCACGCGGTGTGATGACGGCCGCCCTGCGGCCCAGCCGCTGGACGTGGATGCGGTCGGCCACCTCGAACACGTGCGGCATGTTGTGGCTGATGAGGATGACGCCCATGCCGCGCTCGCGCAGCTCGCGGACGACCCCGAGCACCTGCGCGGACTCCCTGACGCCGAGCGCTGCCGTGGGCTCGTCGAGCACGACGACCTTGCTGCCGAACGCCACCGCGCGGGCCACCGCGACGGCCTGCCGCTGGCCGCCTGACAGGGTCTCGACGACCTGGCTGATGTCCTGGATCGTACGGATCCCCAGATCGTCCACCTTGGCCGAGGCGTCGCCGCGCATGCCCTTCTTGTCGAGCATGCGGAACACCGAGCCGAGCACACCGGGGCGGCGGCGTTCGCGGCCGAGGAAGAGGTTGGCGGAGATGTCCAGGGCCGGGGCGAGCGAGAGGGTCTGGTAGACGGTCTCGATGCCGGCGTCCCTGGCGTCCTGGGGCTTGCGGAAGCGGACCTGCTCGCCGTCCACCGTGAGCGTGCCCATGTCGGGGATCTCCGCGCCGGTCAGGCACTTGATCAGGGTGGACTTGCCGGCGCCGTTGTCGCCGATGACGGCGAGGACCTCTCCGGCGTACAGGTCGAGGTCCACGCCGTCGAGGGCGACGACGGCCCCGTAGGTCTTGATCAGCCCGCGCGCCGACAGGATCGGGGTCCCGGTCATCGTTGTGCTCCCGTCCGCCTGATCCACTGGTCGAGCGTCACCGCCGCGATGATCAGCACGCCGATGGCGAGGGTCTGGTAGAGCACGTCCACCCGGGCCAGCGCCAGGCCGTTGCGGAAGACGCCGACGATCAGGGCGCCGATGAACGTGCCGAGCAGCCGGCCGCGCCCGCCGAACAGGCTGGTGCCGCCGATGACGACGGCGGTGATCGAGTCGAGGTTGGCGTCGGCGGCCGAGTTGGTGGTCGCCGCGCCGACGCGGCCGATGAGCACCCATGCGCTGAGGGCGAAGATGACGCCGGCGACGACGTACACGCTGAGCAGCACGCGGCGGGTGCGGATCCCGGCCAGGCGGGCGGCGCCCGCGTCGTCGCCGACCGCGTACACGTGCCTGCCCCAGGCCGTCTGCGACAGCGCGTATCCCATCACGAGGTACATGAGCACGACGAGCACCACGCCGGCCGTCAGCCGGAACGGGCCCACGGAGAACGAGGTGGAGGTCCAGGTCAGCAGCGGCCCGAGCCGGTCACCCGGGATGGACCGGCCGCCGCTCATGAGCAGGCCCAGCGCCGTGAAGAGGTTGAGCGTGCCCAGCGTGACGATGAACGGCGGCAGCTTCACGGTCGAGACCAGCCAGCCGTTGAGCAGGCCGGTCACGGCGCCGCAGAGCATGCCGACCAGGAACGCGAGGATGCCCGGCACCCCGGCGTCCCCGGCCAGGCTGCCCATGACCATCGCGACGAGGATCATCGCGGCGCCGACGGACAGGTCGATGCCGGCGGTGAGGATGATCAGGGTCTGGCCGATGGCGAGCGAGCCGATGATCGCGACCTGCTGCAGGACCAGCGAGATGTTCGACGGCTCCAGGAAGCGCGGGTTGAGCAGGCCGAACACGATGACGGCCGCGATCAGGACGACGAGCGGGCTGATCTGGGGATGGCGGTGCAGGATTCGCTGGAGGCGTTGCAGGGGTGTGAGCGGCCGCTGTCTGAACGCCTCGGCGGCCGTCATGCCCGGGGTGTCGGTGGTGGTCACGGCGTACTCCTCGTGGCGGTGATCTCGGGGCCTACCAGCACTTCTTGGCACCTTCGGCCGAGCTGATGCTCTCGATACCGTTCACGGCCTTGTCGGTGACGAGCCGCACTCCGGTGTTGACGAAATCGAGGCCCTCCGAGGGCGTCGGGTTCACCCCGTCACGCAGGTGCTTGACCACGGCCTCGACGCCGAGGCGTCCCATCTCACTGGGGTACTGCTGGGCGACCGCCCCGAACGAGCCCTCGGTGACGGACTTGACGCCGCCGCAGCTCCCGTCGATGGAGACGAGGAGGGCGCCGGTGTTGCCGGCCGCCTTCAGCGCCTGCGCGGCGCCGACCCCCGAGGTCTCGTTGGCGGTGAACACGACGTTGATGTCCTTGTTGAGCGACAGGCAGTTCTCCATGGCCGAGCGGCCGCCGTCCTCGGCGCCGTTCGTGGCCTGGTTGCAGGCGATCTGGTAGTCGCCGCCGGAGTACGCGCCGGTCTTGGCCTCGTCGCCGTTCTTCTTGCGGTCCTTGGTGTCGATGCCCATGCCGGACAGGAAGCCCTGGTCGCGCTGGTAGTCGACGGTCACGACCTTGTCGGCGAACAGGTCGAGCAGCGCGATGGTGGCCTTCTTGCCGTCGAGCGCCCCGGCCGCCCACTTGCCGACCAGTTGCCCCGCCTCGAAGTTGTCCGAGGCCAGGGTGCCGTCCACCAGGTCGGCGGGCTCGGTCGGAGTGTCGAGGGCGAGCACGTAGATGCCCGCGTCGCGGGCGCGCTTGATGGCGTCGTTGACGGCCGGGCCGTTGTTGGCGATCAGGATGGCGTCGTCGCCGCGCGAGATGGCGTCCTCGATCGCGCGGATCTGCCCGTCGGCGTCGCTCTGGTCGCGGCCCGCCGCCGTGGTGATCTCCACGTTGGACTGCTTGGCCGCCGTCTTGGCGCCCTCCACCATCGCGGTCCAGAAGTGGTTGTCCGGATCCTTGGTGATGAGCGTGACGTAGGTGGGATCGCCTCCGGACCCCGAGTCGCCCGCGCATCCGGTCAGACCGAGCGCGGCCGTGACGAGGCCGGCGGTGGCCATGGCAACGAGACGGCGGCGACGCATCGGTGGTGTGCGGCCCATCCCCACTCCTTCTGGTCGAGCTGCGGCGCCCCATGATTCGGGTACAACGCCGAGTTTCCCCAGGGTAACACCATTACGACCGAAAGTGTCATAACTTATTAACATCCAGGTCATAAGGGTAGTGTGGTCGGTGGATCTACAATCCATGGGTCCGGCCGAGGGAAGGGGCGAGCGGGTGTCGAAGGACAGTCCCGGCGCGGTGTTCGCGTTGTTCAGGTCTCATCCCGAAGGGCTCACCAAGACCGAGGTGGCCCGGCTGGCCGGACTGTCACGCACGGCGGTCAACCAGCGCATCGAGGCGCTGCTGGCCCAGTCACTGATCGTCCCGTCATCTCAGGACGCCAACACGGGCGGCCGGCCCGCCGACCGGTTCGACGTCAACCCGGAACGCGGGGTCGTGCTGATCGCCGACACGGGCGCCACGGGCATGCGGGTCGCCCTGGCCGACGCCGTCGCCGGCCTCATCGGGGAGCAGCACGTCGTGATCGACATCACCGACGGGCCGCGCGCGGTGCTCGACCAGGTGACCGGCCGCTTCGCCCGGCTCCTGGAGCTGGCCGGGCGTTCGAAGGCCGAGGTGCTGGGCATCGGCCTCAGCGTGCCGGGGCCGGTGGACGCCGCCAGCGGGCGCGTGGTCAACCCGCCGATCATGACCGGGTGGCACGACTACGACATCGTCGCCCGCTTCGCCGCCGACTACGACTGCCCCGTGGTGGTGGACAAGGACGTCAACGCGATGGCCTACGGCGAGCACCGGCTCACCCACCCCGACACGCCCAACATCGTGTTCGTCAAGATCGGCACCGGCATCGGCACCGGTCTGATCGTGGACGGCCGGATCTACCGGGGCTCCGACGGCGCGGCCGGGGACGTCGGGCACATTCCGCTGGCCGCGGCGGGCGTCACCGACCCGCCGGTGTGCCGGTGCGGGAACACCGGCTGCGTGGAGGCGTACGCGGGCGGCTGGGCGATGGTGCGCGACCTGCGCGCGCTGGGGCACCGCGTGGACTCCGTCCACGACGTCGTGGACGAGGCCCACGCGGGCAACCCCGACACCATCCGCATCGTCAAGCGCGCCGCCGTCATCGTCGGCATGGCGATCAGCGACATCGTCAACATCCTCAACCCGCGCAAGGTCGTCATCGGCGGGCAACTGGCGGCCATCGACGACGTGTTGTTCGCCGGCGTGCGGGAGGCGGTCTACGGCCGGTCGCTGCCGCTGGCCACCCGCAACCTGACGATCGTGCCAAGCGTGCTGGAGGACCGGGCGGGCGTGCACGGGCTGACCCGCCTGGTCACCGACGCGGTCTTCGCGCCGGACCGGGTCGACCGGCTGATCCGCGCGGTCACCAGGTGACGGGCAGCTCGTAGACCCCGTAGACCTGGCCGTCGTGCTTGAAGGGGATCTCCTCCATCTCGGCCGCCAGGGCCAGGGTCGGGATGCGCTTGTAGAGGGTGCCGTAGACGACCTGCAGCTCCACCCGGGCCAGCGGCTGGCCGAGGCACTGGTGCACGCCGAAGCCGAAGGCCACGTGGCGGCGGGCGTCGCGGCGCACGTCGAGCTCGTCGGGGCCGGGGAAGACCTGGGGGTCGCGATTGCCGATGTCGTTGGGCAGGATGATGCCCTCGCCGGCGCGGATGACCTGGCCGGCGATCTCGATGTCCTCCGTCGCGACCCGGCGGCGTCCGCTGTGGGTGATGTTGAGGTAGCGCAGCAGCTCCTCCACCGACCCCGCGACCAGCTTGGGGTCGTCGCTCTCACGCAGCAGCGCGAGCTGACCGGGGTTGCGCAGCAGGGCGAGGGTGCCGAGAGCGATCATGTTCGCGGTGGTCTCGTGCCCGGCGATCAGCAGCAGCACGCCCATCTGGGCCGCCTCGGGACGGGTCAGCTCACCGGCCGCGACCCGCTCGGCCACCTTGGACAGCAGGTCGTCGCCCGGGTTCGTGAGCTTCTCGCCCACGAGCCCGTCCAGATATTCGAACAGGCGCCCGAAGGCGAGCGCGCGCTCCTCCGGCGACGCGCTCCGCCTGATGATGGTCTTGCTGTTCTCCTGGAAGTAGTCGTGGTCGGTGTACGGGACCCCGAGCAGCTCGCAGATCACCAGTGACGGCACCGGCAGCGCGAACGCCTCCACCAGGTCCACCGGCTTCGGCCCGGCCAGCAGGTCGTCGATGAGGTCGTCCACGATCCGCTGCACGGCCGGCCGCAGGCCCTCCACCCGCCTGACCGTGAACGCCCCCTGCACCATGCGGCGCAGCCGGGCGTGCTCCGGGTCGTCCATGAGAATGAAGCTGAGCGAGCCGCCGCCGGCGTTGGCCGAGTGGATCGGGTAGCCGGGGCGGGTGACGTCGGCGCTGACGTTCGGGTTGCCCAGCAGCGCCTTCTGCTCGGCGTGCGTGGTCACGAACCACGGCGTGCTGCCGTCCCACAGGCGCACCTTGGCCAGCGGGCCGTCCTGCTGCAGGGCGCGGAGCTCCGGCGGCGGGTCGAACGGGCATTTCGCGGCCCTGGTGCCGGGGAACTCCTCCAGCGTGCCGGGTGTCATGCGTTCACCTCGATGGCGCCCGCCGGGCAGACGGCCGCGGCCTCGTTCACGATCGCGTGCAGCGCCTCGGGCGGCGCGGCGTCGAGCAGGATGACGATGCCGTCGTCCTCACTCTGGTCGAACACGTCCGGCGCGAGCAGCACGCACTGACCAGCGCCGCAGCACTTGTCCTCGTCCACAGTGATCTTCATGAGGGTGTTCCTCCATCGGTTACGGGAGCGGTCCAGATCGCGACGATCGCGTCGATCAGGCCGTTCGCGGTGTCATGCCAGCTCTTCCTGGGGAGGGGCCGGCCTTCGGCCAGGGCGCGCTCGCGCTGGGCGCACATGTGGATCATGAGCTGGACGGCCATGTCGTCGCGCTCCGCGCGTACCTCGGCCGGAAGTTCGGGGATGCAGCGGTTCAGCCCTTCGACGAGGCGTCGCGTGGTGGGCGAGGTCAGCGCCTCGTCGACCATGATCCTGCGCAGTCCCGGGTCGGTCATCACCTGGGAGGCGAAGCGGGCGTACCAGGTGGGGTTGCCGAGGGCGGCCAGGTGCCCGGTGAGGGAGCGTACGAGGCAGCCGACCCAGTCGCGTACGTCGCCCGAGCCCTCGATCTCGGCCAGCAGGCGGCGGCGCTGGCTCTCGACGTGGTCGGCGTGCTTGCGCACGATGGCGCGGACCAGGTCGGCCTTGGTGCCGAAGTGGTAGCCGACGGCGGCGTTGTTGCCCTGGCCGGCGGCCTCGCTGACCTGGCGGTTGGAGACGGCGTACACGCCGTGCTCGGCGAACAGGCGCTCGGCCGCGGTCAGGATCTGCTCTCGCGTGGCGGTGACCCGCGCGCGGCGTTCACCGGCTACTTGACTCAAGGTGTGCCTCCTGAGTTGGAAGCTAATCAAGGCAGGTCAGCTTAAGTCAAGCAGCTGCTTTAAATTTGACGAAGTATTGGCCCATCTCCTGGGCGCGCGTCGATGCCGCCACGGATCAGCACCCACAACCGCTCGGCCTTGTCGACCCGCTCGGAGGCCGGGACCTTGGACAGCACCCCGGCCAGCATGCCGACGGCCAGGACCAGGTCGTCGGACGTCAGGTCCGCGCGGACCAGGCCCGCGCGCCGCGCCTCCCCCAGCCTCTCCTCCAGCACCTTCGCCACCCGATCACGCAGCTCGATGATGCGCGGGTCGGGCCGCGCCGGCACGCTGACCATCGTGATGAACGCGGTCGAGGCGATGGTCTGCTCGGTGATCAGCGCCAGTACGTCGTCAAGCGTCGTGCCGGGCACGGCGGCCAGCGCCTCCAGCTCCGACACGCTGTCCTCGAACACCGCCAGCGCGAGGCTGATGCGATCGGGAAAGTGCCGATAAAGACTGCCTTGCCCGACCCCGGCCTCGCGGGCCACCATGCTGAGCGGCGCGTCGTAGCCGTTGGCGGCGAAGACCTGGCGAGCCGCCGCCACCAGAGCCGCCCGGTTCCCGGCGGCGGCGCTGGGCCCTCTGTTGGGTCGACGCTCGGCAGGCATAGCGGTTATGGTAGCAACCGGACAACTCTGTCCGGTTGGGAGGACTCCATGACCAGCGGCACCTTTGACGACCGGATCATCCTGATCACCGGCGCGGGCTCCGGCATCGGCAGGGCGATGGCCATCGCCTTCGCCAAGGCGGGCGCCCGCGTCGTGTGCTGCGACATCTCCGAGGAGCGCGCCGGACGAACGGCGGCCGACATCGGCGACGGCGCGACCGCCGTGACCGCCGACATCGGCGACGAGGGGTCGGTGACCGCGCTGACGGAGGCGGCCATCGGCGCGTACGGGCGGATCGACGTGCTGTGCAACAACGCCGGGATCATGGACAACATGGCGCTGCCCGCCGACATCTCGGTGGAGCAGTGGGAACGGGTGCTGCGGATCAACCTGACCGGCACGTTCCTGGTCACGCACGCCGTGTTGCCGCACATGCTGAGCCAGGGCCGTGGCGCGATCGTCAACACCGCCTCGGAGGCCGGGATCAGGGGCGGGGCCGCCGGGGCCGCGTACACCGCCTCGAAGCACGGCGTCGTCGGCCTGACCCGCAGCGTGGCCTGGGCGTACGCCAAGGACGGCATCCGCTGCAACGCCATCCTGCCCGGCCCCACCATGACCAACATCGCCGAGGGCGCCGCCTTCGACCCGACCGGCGCCGCCCGGCTCCGCCCCGTGCTCGCCCTCGGGGAACAACTGGCCCAGCCCGAGCAGATGGCCGAGGCCGCCCTCTTCCTCGCCTCCGAGGCCGCCTCCTTCATCAACGGCGCCATCGTCCCCGTGGACGGCGGCTGGTCCGCCGCCTGAACGCAGACTGCTCCGCTGCCTGCTCCGCCTCCTGAACGCAGACTGCTCCGCTGCCTGCTCCGCCCCCTGAACGCAGGCTGGTCCGCTGCCTGCTCCGCCTCCTGAACGCAGGCTGGTCCGCTGCCTGCTCCGCCTCCTGAACGCAGGCTGGTCCGCTGCCTGCTCCGCCTCCTGAACGCAGGCTGGTCCTCCGTCTGAACGCAGGCTGGCCCTCCGCCTGAACCTCCCCGTCGCCCCCGTGGACGGAGGCCGGTCCACCGCCGAAACCTCCTCAGCCTCTCCGACACGGGTGCGACTTGGAGGCGGGGGTCTTTGAATGGTCATGCAGTCGTATGTATATACTTCTACTCGTGTCCAAGATGCTCACCTCCCTTCCTGTCGGCGAACGCGTCGGGATCGCCTTCTCCGGCGGCCTCGACACCTCGGTTGCGGTCGCGTGGATGCGCGAGAAGGGTGCCGTGCCGTGCACCTATACCGCTGACATCGGTCAGTACGACGAGCCCGACATCGCCTCGGTGCCCGGTCGCGCCACGGCGTACGGCGCGGAGGTCGCCCGTCTGGTCGACTGCCGGGCGGCCCTGGTGGAGGAGGGTCTGGCGGCCCTGGCCTGCGGGGCGTTCCACATTCGGTCCGGCGGCCGCACCTACTTCAACACCACCCCGCTCGGGCGGGCCGTCACCGGCACGCTGCTGGTGCGCGCGATGCTCGACGACGCCGTGCTGATCTGGGGAGACGGCTCCACCTTCAAGGGCAACGACATCGAGCGGTTCTACCGCTACGGCCTGCTCGCCAACCCGTCCCTGCGGATCTACAAGCCGTGGCTGGACGCCGACTTCGTCCATGAGCTCGGCGGGCGCACGGAGATGTCGGAGTGGCTGCTCGCCCGTGACCTGCCCTACCGGTCCAGCACCGAGAAGGCCTACTCCACGGACGCGAACATCTGGGGCGCCACCCACGAGGCCAAGGCGCTGGAGCACCTCGACGCGGGCATCGAGATCGTCGAGCCGATCATGGGCGTGCGCTACTGGGACCCCGACATCGAGATCCCGGCCGAGGACGTCACGATCACCTTCGAACGCGGGCGGCCCGTCGCGATCAACGGCAAGGACTTCGCCTCCCCCGTCGACCTCGTACTGGAGGCCAACGCCATCGGCGGCCGGCACGGCATCGGCATGTCCGACCAGATCGAGAACCGCGTCATCGAGGCCAAGAGCCGCGGCATCTACGAGGCGCCCGGCATGGCGTTGCTGCACGCCGCCTACGAGCGGCTGGTCAGCGCCATCCACAACGAGGACACCCTGGCCAGCTACCACAACGAAGGCCGCAAGCTCGGCCGGCTCCTGTACGAGGGCCGCTGGCTCGACCCCCAGTCGCTGATGTTGCGCGAGTCGCTCCAGCGCTGGGTCGGCGCGGCGGTCACCGGCGAGGTCACCCTGCGGCTGCGGCGCGGCGAAGACTACTCGGTCCTGGAGACCTCCGGACCGGCGTTCAGCTACCACCCGGACAAGCTGTCCATGGAGCGCACCGAGGACGCCGCCTTCGGCCCCCTCGACCGCATCGGCCAGCTCACCATGCGCAACCTCGACATCGCCGACTCGCGCGCCAAGCTGGAGCAGTACGCGGAGATCGGCATGGTCGGCAGCTCCCACTCGACCCTCCTCGGCTCCACCCAGGTCGCCCCGACCGGCCTCATCGGCGCCATGCCCGAGGGCGGCGCCGAAGCCATCGCCGCACGGGGCGAGATCGCGTCGCCGAGCGACGTCCCTGACGACGAGGAACTGCTCGACGCCGCCGCCATGGAAGCCGGCACCGACTAACCCAAAGCCTCCGCCACCACCCAAAACCGTCGGCCGACCCCAACCCGCTCGGCCGACGGCCACCCTGACCCAGCCACCCCAACCCAGCCACCCCGGCCCGGCTACCCCGGCCCGGCTACGCCAACACCGCCACTCCGGCCCGCCCCCTCCGGACCGCCCACCCCAACACCGCCACCCCAACACCGCCACTCCGGCCCGGCCACTTCAACCGGCCGCTTCTCCCCAGCTACCTCAGCCCAGCTACCTCAGCCCGGCTACCTCAGCCCGGCTACCTCAGCCCGGCTGCTCGCAGGACTACTGGGGTGCCGCACCGTTCGCCTTGCGCCGAGCCCCACTGCCCGACTCCCCACCGACGCGGCGCCCAGGAATGGGGCCCACGACCGCCTCTTCCTCGCCCCCCGCCGCGCCTTTGGCCTACGGCGGCCACTTCCTCGCGCCTTGTCGCGCTCGCCCAATCGCTTCCGCCGCCGCTGGCCTGGCCGCCCGGCCCGCCCGGCCGCCGCCCGCCGGCCCGGCTGCCTGGGCTCGCTTGCCCTGACTCGCCCGCCTGCCCTCCTGCGCCGCCCTCATCGGTCTGCCCGTCCGTCTGCCTCGCCCGCGCCGCCCGTCCGCCTCGCCGCCCGTCTCCCCTGGCCGCCTGCTCTGCCTCACCGTCCCGTCCGCCCGTCCCGTCCGTCTGGGCGTCCGTCTGGGCCGTCCTGCGCAGCTGGTCGAAGGCTGCCTCGGCCCGGTTGCGCTCGCCTGCCCCGTGCGTTCCGCCCGGACCGCCCGCCCCCCTGGCCGACCACCGACCTGGACGCCTGGGCTCGCTTGCCCTGCCCGTCCGCCTGGCCGCCTGCCTGCCTGGCCCTGTCCGTCTGGCTGCGATGCCTTGCCCGGCTGCGCCGTCGGCCTGGGGCTTTGCTGGGGTGGTGGGGTTGGTGAGGGGCTGGCGCGGTGATTCTGGTAACAAACATTTCCCAAAATAACCGGTCTATCGGGTTGTCATTGACTGGAATTGTTGGAACATATGGTTCGAGTCATTGAGTGAGGTCCATAGATCGCTTACCGGAATAAGGGTGGCGGCGAGGGGAAAGGGGCAACGCTCGTGAACCAGCGTGCTGTCCGGAACTTGGCCAAGCTCGAGACCACGCAGGCCAGAATCACGCGGATATTCGACGCGGCGGCCGGCGGGAAGAACAACTTCTTGGCCGACAAGAACACGGTACGCCATTTTGATCAAGCCACCCCCGCCCTCACGAACGCGGCCCGCGCGGTGCTGGAATATCTCTCCCGCGTGATCCGCCATCTCGCCGGCGAAGGTGTCGATCAATATCTGATCGTGGGCAGCGGCATCCCGAGCGGCCTGTCCGCCGGCCAGCGGCTGCACGATCTGGCGCGCAACGCCGCCGGTCCGGACCCGCGTGTTCTGTACGTCGAGAGCAACCCGATGGTCGTGGCCATGGCGCAGGCCACCATCGAGCCCTTCACCGATCTGGTCCGTGTGGTCGAGGGCGACGTGCGGGAGATCGACGAGATGTTACGGGACCATGTGGTGCAGACGTTCCTCGACTGGGATCGGCCTCTTGCCGTGCTGGTGCTGTCCACGTACAGCCTCGACGACGACGAGCTCGCCCACTACGCGATCAAGCGCCTGCGCCACACGGCGCCCCCGGGCAGCTTCCTCGCGCTGTTGCAGACCACGTTCGACGGCATCCCGCCGGAGTTGCTGCCCGCCATCCGCGACGTGCTAGCCATGACCCTGCCGCACCTCGCGATCCGTTCCCGTGAGGAGGTCGCGACCCTGCTGGAAGGGCTTGATCTGGTGGCGCCCGGGCTGGTCTGGGTCCCCGAGTGGCGGCCCGGCGGGAGGGATCTCGCCTGCCTCGACGAGCCCGCCTCGTCGGGGAACTACGGCGCCGTGGCACATCTCCCCTAGGAATCTTCTCCTTCGCACATTCACAAAAGTGAAGATGAGAGATTATCGTGTAATTGGGAGCGCTCCCAACGGCAAGGGATGTGATGCGCGTGGGCCTCCATTCCGTACCGTTGTCCGCCCTGCCGGTCCGCACGGCCGAGTACCTGCTGCCGTCCGTGCCCGCCGGGGTCGGCAAGGCACGCTCCCTCATCCGTACGGAACTGACCGGCTGGGGCCTCGAACACGTCCTCGACGACTGCCTGCTCATCGTCAGCGAACTGGTCACCAACGCCGTCCGCCACGGCGGCTCGGCCTACGCCCTGCGCCTGGAGATCCGCGAGGGCGGCCGGCTGTACGGGGAGGTCTTCGATCCGGGCGACGGCGTGCCCCGCCCGCGCTCCCCCGATCTGGACGCCCTGTCGGGACGCGGGCTGCAGATCGTCGCCGCGCTCGCCGACGACTGGGGCGTGACCACGGCGAACGACGGCAAGGTGGTGTGGTTCTCGGTCGACTGCACCGCCTGAGGCCGCTCCTTCATGGAACATCCACCGGACGGGCACGCAAGATCCGGGTGAGCAGGCCGGTCAGCTGCTCGCGTTCGGTCTCCGCCAGCGGCTCGAACCACTGCCCTTCCCTCCTGGCCTGGTCGGCGAACGCCTCCCGTACGGCGGCCTCGCCCGCGGCGGTCAGCGCGACCACCACCGCCCGGCCGTCCTCCGGCATCGAACGGCGCTCGACGAGCCCTGGCCGGCTGCGCCCTCCAGGCGGCGGCCACCCGCCCGCCGGGG
The DNA here is from genome assembly GCF_042656245.1 of Nonomuraea insulae. Taxonomy (NCBI): domain Bacteria; kingdom Bacillati; phylum Actinomycetota; class Actinomycetes; order Streptosporangiales; family Streptosporangiaceae; genus Nonomuraea; species Nonomuraea insulae. Next base: position 34,338 of record NZ_JBHSPA010000084.1, on the reverse strand, counting down.
CTCACGGCCGTGTTCGCCGCGATGACGCCGCACGACTTCCACGACGGCCTGAAGTACCACGGCGGCGCGCTCGCGCTGGGCTCCGCGCTCAACTGGGGCGCGATGCAGGCGGCACTGGGGCTGATGCACGCGGCGGAGGCGGGCGAGGACGTCGGAGCGGCGTTCGGCGCGCTGCTGCCGGTCATGGGCGACCAGGGCACGGCGGTGCGGACGCTGCCGGTGGACACGATCCAGGGCATCCCGTGGCGGCCCGGTGTCCTGGCCCTTCAGGAACGCGAGTTGCCGCTGTTCGAGCTGGATCGCCTGCGCCGAGGCCCCGAACCCGAAGTCCACCCGCCCGGTGCCGGAGGCGCCCATCGTCAGGTGGGACCAGGGGCCGATGACCAGCGGGCCGCCGACGCGGCGGTGGTTCTCCAGCGTCCCGGACAGGAACAGGTCGAACCAGCCCGCCACGTGCATGACCGGCGCCTCGATCCGGTCGTGCCGCAGCGTCTCGGCCAGTTCCTCCCAGTACGCGTCCCGCTCCGTGTGCGAGACCCAGCCGGGCCGCCGGTGCAGATCTTCGTGATGGGCGACGACGTGTGGCGGGAGGAGGAGGCCTGGCCGCTCGCCCGAGCCGTCGAGACCCGCTACCACCTGCACGCCGACGGCCTGCTCTCCCCCGAGCCGCCCGCCACGGCCGAGCCGTCCACGTTCACCTTCGACCCGCGTGACCCGGCCCCGACCGCCGGCGGGCCGACCCTGCTGCCCGATCCCACCAACGCGGGGCCGCAGGATCAGCGCGACGTGGAGCGGCGCCCCGACGTGCTCTGCTACACCACCGAGGTCCTCGACTCCGACGTGGAGGTGACCGGACCGGTGTCGGTGACGCTGCACGGGGAGACCTCGGGGGCCGCCACCGACTGGACGGCCAAACTCGTGAACGTGCACCCCGACGGGCGGGCGATGAGCGTGATCGACGGCATCGTGCGCACCACGACGCCGTCCGGCACGTACACCATCGACCTGGTCGCCACCAGCCAGGTCTTCAAGGCCGGCCACCGCATCCGGGTGGAGGTCTCCAGCTCGAACTTCCCCCGCTTCGACCGCAACCCCGGCACCGGCCGCCCTGCCGCGCGGGCCGCCGAGAGCGACCTGGTCGTCCAGCACCAGCGCGTCTTCCCTGCCTCCTTCATCGCACTGCCGCTGGTTCCGCGCGACCGGAGGTAGCCTCGTGGTGACGGGCCGATTAGACCGTTCCCGTCCACAGGGAATTTCCAGGTACGACAGGTACTCTCGCTCGGCATGAAATGGCAGCGCACAATCAACGGCGCGCTGGCCAGGTACACAGGATTCCAGGTCAACCGAGTAGGTAAAGCAGGGCAAGCGGCGTCCCCCGCCACGAGCCCTGCCTCAGCCCCGGCCAAGCGGCAGGACTCGCCTTTCCGGCCGCCGGCGGACCCGGAGACCGATCGCCTCCTGACGGCGCCGGTCTTCATCATCTCGCCGGTCCGGTCGGGCTCGACGCTGCTGCGGGCGATGCTGAACGCTCACCCGGACCTGCACGCTCCGCATGAGCTGCACGTACGGCGGTTGAGGGTGGAATTCGATACCTCGCTGGCGGAGAGGGCGATGGCCGCCCTGGGGCACAACAAGGCCGACCTGGAGCATCTGCTCTGGGACCGGGTGCTCCATCGTGAGCTGGTACGCAGCGGCAAACGTTTCATCGTGGAGAAGACGCCGGCCAACGCCTTCGCCTACGAGCGGCTGGCCGCGTGCTGGCCGGACGCCCGGTTCGTGTTCCTCCTGCGCCATCCGGCCTCGATCGCCACCTCCTGGCACGAGGCCAGCCCCGGCAAGCGCACCCCGGAGGAGGCCGCGGCCGACGCGCTGCGGTACATGAAGGCCGTGCAGCGCGCCCGCACGGCCCTGCCGGGCCTGACCGTGCGTTACGAGGAGCTGACCGCCGACCCCGAGAAGATCGGCCACGGCATCTGCGACTTCCTCGGCGTGCCCTGGGCGCCCGAACTGCTCTCGTACGGCACGCCCGACGTCGTGACCAAGGGCCTGGGCGACTGGAAGGACAAGATCCGCTCTGGCACGGTGCAACAAGGCCGCGAGCTGCCCCGTCCTGAAGAGATCCCCGCGTCGCTGATGGACATCTGCCGGACCTGGGAGTACCTCGCGTGAAGATCCGCTACATGCTGCTGCACGCCTACGGCATGGGCGGCACGATCCGCACCGTGGTCAACCAGGCCAACGCGATGGCCGAGGCGGGCCACGACGTCGAGATCGTCAGCGCGGTCCGGCGCAGGAACGATCCGCAGTTCGCCATCGACCCGCGCGTAGGGCTGTCGGCGCTGGTGGACCAGCGCGACGGCATCGCGGCCGACTCGCTGGCCCGCAAGGTGTGGCGGCGCGCCCGCGGCAAGATCGTCCCGTACGGGGAGTTCGCCGCCGACTACTTCACCGAGCGGGTGGAGGCGACGGTCATCGACTACGTCTCCGGTCTGAGCGACGGCGTCCTGGTCACCACCCGGCCCGCGCTCAACCTCATCTCCGCCCGCCGTACCCCTGAGGGCGTGATCCGCGTCGCCCAGGAGCACATGAACCTGGGCTCCTACCACGAGGCGGTACGCGAGCAGATCGGCCGCCACTACGGCCGCTTCGACATCATCACCGTGCTCACCGAGACCAGCCGCCACGAATACCACGACCTGGTGCCCGGCACGCCGGTCGTGCGCATCCCCAACGCGGTGCACATGGACCAGCGCAAGCACTCCGACCAGAGCGAGCCGACCGTGATCGCGGTGGGCCGGCTGGTGCCCCAAAAGGGCTTCGACATGCTCATCCCCGCCTTCGCCGCCATCGCGAGCCGGCATCCCGAGTGGAAGCTGCGCATCTTCGGCACCGGGCCGTCCAAGGAACGCCTGCAGGCCCACATCGACGAGGCCGGCGCAGGCGACCGGATCAAGCTGATGGGCCGCAGCAACCGCATCCACGAGGAGCTGGCCAAGGCGTCGGTCTACGCGCTCAGCTCCCGGATCGAGGGACTGCCGATGGCCATGATCGAGGCCATGGGTCACGCCCTGCCGATCGTCGCCTTCGACTGCCCCACCGGGCCCGCCGACGTGCTGACGCCCGGCAAGGACGGGGTGCTGGTGCCGCCCCGCGACGTGGACGCCCTGGCCGAGGCCCTGAGCAAGGTGATGAACGACCGCGAGCTGCGGCTGCGCCTGGGCGCCGCGGCGGCGGAGACGGCCCACGCCTACACGCCTGAGGTCGTGATGCCGCTCTGGGAGGACCTGTTCGCCTCGCTGTCGGGCGGTTCGGGCGGTTCGGGCGGGCCGAAGACCGCGGACGGATCTCAGACCGCCCGCTGAACCGCTGTCCGGTGGCGGGCTCAGCACATGGTCCAGGAGGCCGACTTGGTCCTGCTCACCGGTGAGGTGAGCCGGAAGACGACCGTGTGGGAGGAGCCGAGCTCCGGGGTGATCAGCTTCTTCGAGCCGAAATAGTCGCCGCGGCTGTAGGACGGCATGCGCCTGGAGCCGCTCTCGACCACCTGGCCGTCCACGAGCCACTGGTAGGAGAAGGGGGCGCCCATCTCGCTCGCGTCCAGGGCGATGCCGAAGCCCACGTCGCCCGAGTAGCAGGTGACGCCGTCCTGGTTGATCCGCGAACGGCCGGTGACCCGCACGTAGACGAGGCTGAACGAGGCCGTCGCCTTGGCCTTGGTCTTCGCCGGCGTCGGCCGGGTGGTGGTCGGCCGGGTGGTGGTCGGCTTCTTCGACGGCGTGGTGGTGGGGCGCGTCCGGGTCGGCGTGGAGCGCGCCTGGGTCGGGGTGGGACGCGTGGTCCTGACTGCCGGCGTCGGGGTGCGCCGCTTCTTCGGCGGTACGGTCTTCTTCCGCCTGACCGGGGTGGTGGCGGAAGGGGACGGCTGCTCGCTGGAGTCGGCGGCCAGGGCCGGGGAGACCGGATCGCGGTCCGCCGAGACGTTCCAGATGACGGCGGCGGCCACCAGGCACGCGGCCACCCCACCGGACAGACCGGCGATCAGCGGGAACCGCCTGGCCTGGCGGCGAGGCGGGAGGGTGTGACCCCCCGGGGCGTTCCATGGACCGGTCTGCGGCTGCTGGGCGAGCGGCTGGGGCCGGCCGCCGATCAGGCGGAGGAGCACGTCCTGCATGCGCGGGCGGGCGGCCGGGTCCTTGGCCAGGCAGGTGTACACGATCGAGCGCAGCGGCTCGGCCAGGTCGCCCAGGTACGGCTCCTGGTTGAGGATGCGGTTGATGACCGCGGGCAGCGAGTCGTTGCCGAACGGCGACGTGCCCGTGGCCGCGTACACCATGACCGAGGCCCAGGCGAAGACGTCCGCCGCCGGGCCGACGTACGCGCCGGCGAGCTGCTCGGGAGCCATGAACGCGGGCGTCCCGACGATGCTGCTGGTCATGGTGACGGCGGAGTCGGCGGCGCGGGCGACGCCGAAGTCGATGACGCGCGGCCCGTCGCGCCCGAGCAGCACGTTGGCCGGTTTGAAGTCGCGGTGCACGATGCCCGCCTGGTGGATGGCGGCCAGCGCCGTGGCGGTGCTGACGGCCAGCCGCTGCAGGTCCGCGCCGTGGTGACGGCCGGCCTGCTGCAAGGAGGGGCCTTCGACGTACTCGCTGACGATGTACGGCCGCGCCCCCAAAGACGCGTCGAGCACCTGCGCGATGCAGAACGGCTCCACCCGCCGCGCCGCCGCGATCTCCTTGGCGAAACGGTCGCCGCCGACGGACTCCCGCAGCACCTTGACCGCCACCGGCCGGCCGTCAGGGTCCTGGCCGAGGTACACGGTGCCCTGGCCGCCCTCGCCGAGCCGCCCGACGATCCGGTAGGCGGCGATCGCCTCGGGATCGCCTGGCTGCAGCGGTTCGGCATGGGGCATGAGCGGCGTGACTCCTGTGACGGCCGGGACGGATCCCATGCACCATAGCGGGATAGATCCCGTTAGTCGGTAATTTCCAGGCATCCACCTGGTCGCACCGCTTCGACGGGGTGACGTCGCCTATCTCGGCCCTCCGGTTTCGGCTTGACTGGATCTCGGACCATCGGCTCGAACCCGGGGAACCCATGAAGAGACTTCTGCTCTCCCTCGTCCTGGCCCTGACCTCCCTGACCCCGCTGCCCGCCGCCGCGCAGGCCCGTCCCCCCGCGATCATCTTCGACACCGACATGGACTTCGACGACGCCGCCACGCTGGCCTACCTCTCCCAGGAGCACCGGGCCGGCCGCATCGACCTGCGCGCCATCACGGTGACGGGCGGCGGCGCCGGCTTACCCGGCAGGGCGATCCGGCACGCGCGGTGCCTGGCCGAGCGCCTCGGGCTGCGCGGCGTGCGCATCGCCGACGGTTCTGCCACGGGGCCGAACTCCTTCCCGGCCGAGCTGAGGCAGCTCTTCGACCGCGTGCTCACCGCCGCCACACCCGGCTGCACGGGCGACGAGACGCCGTCGGGCATCCGTGCCCCCGAACTGATCAGGAACGTGTTGCGCGCCGACCCCTCGGCCCAGATCATCGCCACCGGCCCCCTCACGAACGTGGCCGCCGCCCTGCCGTACTCGGCCTCCCGCCTGACCTCGATGGGCGGCGCCGTGCGGGTGCCGGGCAACCTGTGCTGCGGCACCCCGCCGGAGTTCGACGGGACGCAGGAGTTCAACTACTGGCTCGACCCCGCCTCGGCGCGGGCGGCGCTCACCCGCAGCCGCGGGAGCGTGCGCATGGTGTCGCTGGACGCCGCCAACCAGGCGCCCATCACGGCCGCGTTCCTCGACCGGCTCGCCGCCGACCAGAGCACCGCGGCCGCCGGCACCGTACTGGAGATCGTCACGCATCCCGAGGTCAGCCCCCTGATCGCGGCGGGCCTGCTCTACTGGTGGGACCCGCTGGCCGCGATGTCGGCGATCCATCCCGGCCACGTCACGTTCACCTCCGGGCGCGTCGACGTGCTCGTGACCGGCCCTTCGGCCGGCCGCACGATCCTGTCGCCCTCGGGGCGCCCGCTCCGGTACGGCACCACGGCCGGCACCGCCGCGTTCGAGCAACGCTTCCTGGACACCCTGAACGCCCGAACCTGACCTTGCTTCCTGGACACCCTGAACGCCCGAACCTGACCTTCTGCCCGCGGCCGGATCGGCATCCGCCGGGTCAGGGCGTCCCGGGATCCTCCCACGCCCCCGCCAGCGCCCGCGTGACGGCGGTGCTCAGCACTCGCACGCCCCGGGTGGACCCGGGCTCGATGCCGACCAGGTCGCGGACCCGCCGCAGCCGGTAGTCGAGCGTACGCGGGTGGATGTGCAACGACGTCGAGGCGAGCGTGCGGTTCATGTCGCTGCGGTAGTAGGCGTCGAGCGTGATCACCAGATCGGGCCCGCCGGCCAGCCGCTGCGCCACCTCCCGCAGCCACCCGTCCACCTCCGGCGTCTGTACGGCGGCCAGTTCCGCGAACACGTCCCCCATCCCGTACGGCCGGCGCGGCACCCGCTCGATCGGCGCCACCCTGGCCACCTTCCGCGCCAGCGCGACCGCCACTGCCAGCGCGTGCAGCCGCCCCACGGCCGTGCCGACCGAGCACGGCCGCCCGACCGCCGCGGCGACGTCCCGCCCGATGGCCAGCACCCGCCCCTCGGCCGCGGGATCGCCGCCCCTGTAGGGCACCAGCGCCACGAACTCCCCCGGCTCGCACCACCCCAGGGGCACCCGGTGCTCTTCCACCATCACCACCGCCACCTCCTGCCTGCACCCCCGCGGCTCCGCGACGCGGATCACCGTCACGATGTACCGCTCGGACACCGGCATGCCCAGGCTCTTGGCCAGCTCCGCGGCGGCGGGGTCGTCGCACAGCAACATGGCGACGAGGTGCTGGACGCGGGCCTCGACGGGCAGGAAGCACACCTGGCCCCTGAAGTAGCCCCTGGTGTAGGCGGCCCGCGCCGCCCCGCCGTGCCTGACCAGCCAGTCCAGTGCGTGCATGGTGTCGTCGAGGTCCCCCGGCCCGGCCGCCTCGGAGATGTCGCGCAGCACGAGGGCGCTGTGCAGGGCGAGCGCGCCGCGCTGCCCGGCCGGCGACACGCCCTGCGCCCCGCGCTGCTCCCCTGCCGACTCGGCGAAGGCCAGGTCGCGCTCTTGCAGCGGCAGGTCGGCATCGACCAGTTCGATCATGCGGTTGCGGCTGACGACCGCGACATCCACCATGGAGTCCCAGGCGACCGGCGCGATGGCCTGGTAGTCGGGTATCTCGCGGACACATGCTTCGACCGCCCGCTCGGCATTGGCCTCCACCCGGCGGCCGAGCGTGCGAAGTAAGTCCCCCATATGAAAAAGCTCCCCGGTAGCGGTGATGTTTCATGTCCCGATCACACGCGCTCATCGCCTATTCGCGCCGGGCGCCGAGATGGATCAAACCGATGTAGACGCCGTGGTTAGGCTTGCGGCGTGATCGAGATTCGCCGCGCCACGCCCGACGACACCCCGTGCTGCTCGATCTCCAGGACGGACTGGACCGGGAGTCGAGCTTCATGCTGCTGGAGCCGGGTGGGACGAGTACTACATGGGTCTGCTCCTTCACTGACGACCGGCACGCGCACCGCGTCTGCGCAGGTAGTAGGCGAGGGCGGCGGCGGCCAGGGCCGCGCCCCAGATCGGCCAGAAGCACTCGGGCAGCCACGCCCCCCACTCGTCCATGCGGAAGTGACCGGCGAGGCCGCGGCGAATGTAGGTCTGCCCGGCCACGGTGATGATCACCGCCACGAATCCGGCCGGGATGACGGCGAGCAGGATCGGGACGCGCCGTCCGCGCAGACCGATCATCCAGCGGGGGAAGACCTCGCCCCAGCGTTGTACGAGCCCCAGCGTGAGCACCCCGCCCAGCGCGCCGACCGTGGCCAGGTACGCGCCCGCCAGCCAGATGCCCGGCGTGTCCCTCGCGCCCGCCTCAAGGAACTCCGGGCTCACCCCCAGCGGGATGCCCAGCGCCCAGGCCCAGCGGGTGGCGCAGTAGAACAGCGGGGTGGCGACGGCCACGGCCACGGCGGGCCGGCCCCAGCGGGCGGCCGACGCGGCACTGGTCCATCCGCCGTCGCGCCCGCCCCGCCGGTAGCGCAGCGCGGCCCCCGCCAGCAGCAGCCCGCCCAGCACGCACCCGAGCTGGTTGAGCACCGGCCACGGCCACGCGTCGCCCAGCCCGACCTGTCCGAACGGCCCGTCCAGCAGCGGGGCGAACAGCAGCAGCGGCGTGTACGCCACCCCCATCATGAGCCTCGAATCCGGCACCAGCACCACGAGGAACAGCACGATCGGCCAGGCGAGCCAGAGCGGCACCCGGCTCGTCCCCTCCCGCCTCGCCAGCGCCCAGGCCGTCAGTCCCGACACCACCGCGAAGGCGGCCACCCACCAGCCGCCGGACTCGGGCGCCAGTCCGGCCAGCAGCGACAACTGCCCGTCGGGGTCGGGGTCGCTCGCGCCCCAGGGGAAGGCGGGCGCACCGAGCGCCCAGGCCAGGCCGAGCACGGCGTAAACGCAGGACCATACGAGCGCCGCCGGTCCTGACCATGAAGGAATCTTCGACATGCCCCCAGCCTTCCGGCCCCCGATCCGCCCGGCGAGGTGCCGTTCGGCAGGTTCGAGCCGGGGTGGGGGTGCCGTTCGGCACAAGTCCTGGGGAACTTTCAGCAGTACTGTCCCCTTCGTGAACCTCCTGGACGCAGCCGGTGCCCTGGCCGCGGGCGCGGCGCTGATGTGGGCGCTCGCCCGGCGACCCGCGCTCCCCTGGGTGGCCGGAGCGGCGGGGGCGCTGTCCCTGGCCGTCACGGCCGGCTTCTTGATCATGGACGGTCCTGGCCGGGGCGAGGACCTGATCGGCCTGGCCGAGAGCTTCCTGCTCATCGCCGTCACGGGCCTGGTCGCCCGCCGCTCTCCCGCACGGCGGGCCGTACCGGCGTGCGTGCTCACCGGAGCCGCCGCCTCGACGTGGCTGCTGCGCTACCTCGTGCCCGCCTCGCCGCTGGAGGCGGTGGGCATGTGCGCCTTCTGGTCGCTCGGGGTCATCGCCGCCGTGGGCGTGGCGCTGTACCTGCGTTACCTGGACGACGGCCGGGCGAGCGCGGTGCGCAGGGCCAGGACCGAGCAGCGCCTGCGGCTGGCCGGCGACCTGCACGACTTCGTGGCCCACGACGTGGGCGAGATGCTCGCCCAGGCCCAGGCCGGCCAGGTCGTGGGGGTGGCGGACCCGGCCCAGGCGCTGCTGGCGCTGCGGCGGGTGGAGGAGGCGGGGTTGCGCGCCATGGAGACGCTCGACAGGACGGTGCTGGAACTGCACGCTCCCGGCCTGGCCGACCTGCCCGCCCTGGCGGCCCGCTTCTCCGCCGCCGGTCCCCCGGTCCGGCTCGACCTCCAGGAGGGGCTGGACGTGCCGGATGAGACGGGCGCCCTGGCGTACCGGATCGTCGTGGAGGCGCTGACCAACGTGCGCCGCCACGCGCCCGGCGCCACCGCGGTCGGCGCGCGTGTGCACGCAGAACGGAACCAGTTGCTGATCACCGTCGGCAACGAGGGCGGGGCCCCGGCGACCGGCGGGCCTCGCGGCGGCTTCGGCCTGGCCGGGCTGCGGGAGCGGGTCGAGGCGGCAGGGGGCGAGCTGAGCTCCGCGGCCGTACGGGGAGGCTGGCGGCTGACCACCCGGCTGCCTCTGCCACGATGAGCGGTATGTCCATCCGCATCCTCGTGGCCGATGACCAGGAGGGCATCCGCGGCGCCTTCCGCCTCATCCTCGACGCGCAGCCGGACATGACGGTCGTCGCGGAGGCCGCCGACGGCCGCACGGCCATCGACACAGCGCTGCGCCTGAAGCCCGATGTCGTGCTGGCCGACATCAGGATGCCGCGCGCGGACGGCATCGAGGTCACCAGGGCCCTCGCGGGCACGGGCACGCACGTCGTGGTCGTGACGACGTTCGGGCTGGAGGAGTACGCGCGTGCCGCGCTCGACCACGGCGCGGCCGGATTCGTCCTCAAGCGCTCGGGCCCCGCGCTGCTCGTCGAGGCCGTACGCGCGGCGGTGAACGGCGACGTGCTCATCAGCCCCCAGCTCACCCTCGGCCTGTTGCGCCGGCCGAGGGTGAGCCGGCCCCGGGAACCGGCGCCCGACCCCGGCCTGACCGAGCGCGAGGCCGACGTCGTCCGCCTGGTCGCCCAGGCCAAGACCAACGCCCAGATCGCCGAGGAGCTCTTCCTGGCGCCGGGCACGGTCAAGAACCACATCGCCGGCATCAGCGCGAAGCTGGGCGTGGGCAACCGCGTCGCCATCGCCGCCTGGGCCTGGAACTCCGGCATGGCCGACTAGCCCGCCGCGCGGCTGAGCGGCCCGCGTCGCCGAGGGCCTGAACGTGCTCGATGAGCCCGCGGTCAGCCGAGGAGGTCGTCGAGGACCTCGGGGGCCAGGCCCAGGGCGGTGGTCATCCCGATGCCGGAGGTCACCGACACCACCCGCACTCCGGGCATGGGTGCGGCGACCAGGAACGGGCCGGGGGCCGAGGCGTACACGCCGCGCCAGCGCTCGCGCACCGTCAGGCGGGCGGCGCCCAGCAGGCGCGCGGTCTCGTCCAGGACGTGCCGGTCGAGGTCGTCGTCCTTGAAGGGGTCGAACGTGCCGCCGTACGCGTGGGTGTCGCCGATGATCAGGTCGCCGTCCGGCCGCTGGGTGAACATCAGGTTCAGGCCGATCCCGGTCAGCGCCGGGTGCTCGGACTCCAGCCGCTCACGCAGGGCGGGCCCGGTCGGGCAGGCGGTGAAGCCGGCGTAGCGCAGGAGCGAGAAGCCGGACAACACCGCGGGATCCACGCGGCGGCCGTGCGGGTCGGCCACCCGCAACATGTGCAGCGCGCAGCGGCGCAGCCCTTCGCGTTCGGCCAGGTCGGGGAAGTGCCGGTCCACGTGGTGGCCGACGGCCACGACCACCCGGCCGGCCTCGATCCGGCCCCGGCCGGTGATCACGGCGTCCGGCTCCACGAGGTGCGCGGAGGTGGCCCAGTGGAAGCGCACCCCCTGCCGGGCCAGCCAGGCGGCGATGGCGTGGACGGCGTGGCGCGGGTCGACGCGTACGTCCATGGGCAGCCAGGCGCCGCCGACCACGCCGGGGCCCACCGGCGCCCGTTCGGCCACCTCGCGGGCGTCGAGCAGGACGACCTGGCCGTCACGGGCGGCGCCGAACTCCTCCAGGACCGCGTACTCGTCGTCGGCCCTGGCCACCACGACGGTGCCGCCCTCGTTGAGCCAGAGCCCCGCCTCCTTGGCCAGGCTCAGCCAGGCGGTCCTGGCGGCCATCGCGTAGCGCAGGGCGTCGCCGGCCTGGGCGGTGAAGCAGCCGTGCCCGAAGTTGCGGACCGAGGCCCCGACGGCCCGCTCGTCGCGCTCGACGACGGCGACGGACAACCCGCGGCGCACCGCGTCCACAGCGTGGGCGAGCCCGACGATGCCGGCGCCGACGACGACGAGATCGACCGGCTGGTGACTTGTCATGACAAGTAAAGTGCCAAGCCCGCCAGACTCTCGTCAACACCTGTCACCAGACGTTCGTCTCGTCGCCATCTCCCCATGTCAACGGCATCGTCACCTGTTGTATGGTCAAGTCTCATGGACGGGCCTCTCCACGAACGCGTCGCGGCGGATCTGCGTCGCCGCATCAGCTCCGGCGAGCTGCCGGTGGGCGCCGCCGTGCCCTCCGAGTCGCAGTTGTGCGAGCGATGGGGAGCCTCGCGCGGGCCGATCAGGCAGGCGCTGGCCACGCTGCGCGCGGAAGGGCTGATCGGCGGCGGCCGGGGCAGGCCGCCGGTGGTGCGCAGCCGGACAATGCCGCAGCCGTTCGAGACGTTCCTGTCGTTCTCGCGGTGGGCCGAGCAGATGGGCCGCACGCCCGGCCAGCGCACGCTGGAGGTCGCGCGGCGTCCCGCCTCGGCGGAGGCGGCCGACGCCCTGCTGGTGGACGAGGGCGAGCCGGTCGTGCACCTGCTGCGCCTGCGGCTGCTCGACGGGGTGCCCGCGATGATCGAACGCACCACGTTCGTCTGGCCCGTGGGCCGGTTGCTCTTCGACTTCGACTGCGACCAGGGGTCGGTCTTCGCTTACCTGAACGGGCGCGGCGTGGACCTGAGCACCGCCCGCCACGTGATCGACGCGATCGTCGCCGACGAGAGCGACGCCGCCCTGCTGACCGTCGCCCCCGGCTCGGCCCTGCTCCGCGAGCGCCGCCGCACCTCCTCGGCCGACGGCCGCCCGGTCGAGCACTCCGACGACCGCTACCGCCCCGACCTCGTCTCCTTCACGATCGACAACTCCCAGCAGGCCCACCCGGCGCTGCTGCGCACCTCCTCTGCCTAGGAGCTCAGCCATGATCGAACTGGCGGTTCTGGACATCGCCGGCACCACCGTCGAAGAGCACGGCGCCGTCTACGTCGCCCTCGAAGAGGCGGTGCGGGCGGCGGGCGGCACCCCTAACGCCGCCGACATCCAGCGCTGGATGGGCGCCGGCAAACGCGAGGCGATCAGCGCGCTCCTGGCCGCGCCCGAGGCGGTGGACGGCGCCTTCGCCGACTTCCGCGCCCGCCTGCGCGCCGCCTACACCGGCACGCCGCCGACGCCCCTGCCCGGGGTCCCCGAGGCGATCGCGACGCTGCGCGCCGCGGGGGTGAAGGTGGCGCTGACCACCGGGTTCGACCGCGAGGTGACCGGGGCGCTGCTGGGCGCGATCGGCTGGGACGACGGGTTCCTCGACGCCGTGGTGTGCGTGGACGACGTCCCGGCAGGGCGGCCGGCCCCGTACATGATCTTCCGGGCGATGGAGGCGACCGGCGTCCACGACGTCGGCCGCGTCCTCACCGCCGGCGACACCGTTCGCGACCTGCAGGCGGGCACCAACGCGGGCGCGGCGATCGTGGCCGGCGTGCTCACCGGCGGCCAGGACGCCGCCGTGCTCGGCGCCGTCCGCCACACGCACCTGCTGCCGAGCGTGGCCGCCATCCCCGCCCTGCTCGCAAACTAGTCCGGCCAGTACGGCGCCGACCGCCGGGCGGCGGACACGATGGCCGCGCCGTCCAGCTCGACGATGCTCAGCTCGACGCCGCCGGCGGGCCACTCGACGGCGAGCTCGAAGGTCTCCGGGGGCGGCAAGGGCCACAGCCACAGTGGGATGACGGGGTTGCCCGCGCCGTCGTCGCCGCTGCGCATGGACATGCCGCCGAACAACCAGGAAAGCCGCGGGCCGGGGGGCGGGTCCTGCGGGAGGCCTGTCCTGTCCAGCTTCTGTCCGACGGTGGTCGCCTTGGATCCATCGGCGAAGCGCACGCCGAACCGCAGCAGGTTGTCCGGCAACGACCGGCCGGCGCTCACCCCGGTGACCATATGGGGGTAGACGGACAGCTGGAGGGCCTGGAAGTCGTCTGGGGACAGCGTGTGCCGTCTCGTGACGATGTCCGCGTTGATCAGGCAGCCGGTACTGAACGCCTGGATCGTGGGCACGGCGATGACGACGTTCGGGGTACGGGCCAGCATCAGGCCGCTGACCATGACGGCGCCCATCTCTTCCGCCGGCGGCGCGTGCCAGGCCGGCAAGCCGGGCTTGGGCGGGCGAGTCGATTCTTCCTGCGCCGATGGGGGCTCGAAGAACATGGCCCCACCCTACGTTTCCGCTCTCGCGCCGGCCCGCTGCCCGGCCGGTCGTTTCGGGTGAAGGGCATAAAGTGGCGGCTGTGAACATCTGTGTCTTCTGCTCCGCCGCCGACCTCGACGACCGTTACACCGTGCCCGCCCGCGAGTTCGCCCAGCTCATCGGCAAGGGCGGCCACACGCTGGTGTGGGGTGGCTCCGACACGGGCCTGATGAAGGTCATGGCCGACGGTGTGCAGCAGGCGGGCGGGCGGCTGGTCGGCATCTCGGTCGAGTTCCTCGCCGGCAAGGCCCGCGCGAACGCCGACGAGATGGTGATCACCCGCGACCTGGCGGAACGCAAGGCCCAGCTCCTGGCCCGCGCCGACGCCGTCGTCATCATGGTGGGCGGCACCGGGACGCTCGACGAGGCCACCGAGATCCTGGAGCTGAAGAAGCACAACCTGCACGACAAACCCGTCGTCCTGCTCAACACCGCGGGCTTCTACGACGGGCTGAAGCAGCAGTTCCAGCGCATGGAGGCGGAGGGCTTCCTGCCGATCCCCCTCACCGAGCTGGTGTTCTTCGCCGAGGAGGCGGTCGGGGCCCTCTCCTACCTGGAGGAGCGGGCCGGCCTCCAGGGCTGAGCGGTCATCGTGCGGCCGGCGCCCCGGCCGGCCTGCCCCATCACCATCGAGGACTTACCGAAGGGCGTCGCGGAGCGCCTGCGCGAAGGGCTCGGGATCGGTGATGAAGGCGATGTGGTTGCCCGGAACTCGACGTACGGGCAGCCGGTGCGCTCGGCGACGACCTTCGCGGTGCGCGCGTAGAACGCGCCGGTGCTGGCGCTCCCGGCGGCGCTGACCATCGCCACCCCGTTGGCGCGGATCCGGTCGAGGTCGGACAGGACGGACATGACCGGAGGCTCGTGGGCGATGAGTTTGATGATCGCTTCCGGATGGCAGGACGCCAGCAGATGTAAGATGCGTAGTGCATCTAAAGGAGCGATCGCGTGACGGCCACACGGAGACGCGGAGAACGGCTGGAGCACGCCATCCTGGAGGCGACCTGGCAGATCCTGACCGAGGCCGGCTACGCCAAGCTGACGTTCGAGGCGGTCGCCGCGCTGGCGGGCACCAGCCGCCCGGTGGTCAACCGGAGATGGCCCACCCGGGCCGAACTCGCACTGGCCGCCATGGACCACACCCTCCCGGCCGGCGCGGAGCCGCCGGACACCGGCGCCCTGCGCTCCGACCTGGTCGAGCTGCTCCGGCAGGCGGCGAACGGGTTCGACGCCGTACGCGGCGAGGTGCTGGCGGGGCTGGCCGCGGAAACGGCCCGCGACCCGGACGGCACCGCCGCCCTGCACGCGTGGATCGCGCGGTCCACCCCCCAGGACAGGATGGCGGCCGTCATCGCCAGGGCGGCGGACCGGGGCGAGCTCCCCGCGGCGGACCTGCCGCCGCGAGTGCTCCGGCTGCCCTTCGACCTGATACGCAATGAGGCGGTCGTCTTCGGCCGCCCGCCCTCCGGCGACGCGATCGACTCCATCGTCGGCGACATCCTCCTCCCCCTCGTCCACCAGCTCACCAGCAGGTGAGGTTGCGAAACCCTCGGCGGACGCGGGCGGGGGCCGGGTCACCCGGCGAGCCGTGCGCCGCTCACCGGCTCGGGGGCGCCGCTCCGCCAGGCTTGCCAGCCACGGCACAGCACGTAGGCCGCCAGGGTCGTCACCGTGAGGATGAGGTCGACGACGGCGGTGCTCTGGGCGTCGGGCAGATCCGACATCACGAAGGCGTACGTGGTGATGGCGCCCTTCTGTAAGAGCAGCATCTCCCACAGGCCCCATTGTCTGCGCGGTGCGATGGCGAGCAGGGCCCACAGCCCCGCGAAGACGATGTAGGCGGACGTCCGCCAGGCCTCGGTGATGGCGCGATCGTCGGACACCTCGGCCATGATCGCGAGCCCGCCCGCGAACGCGACGAGGGTGGCGATCGCGTCGAGGGCCATCAGCCCACGTCCGATGCGATCTGCCCAGGGGGCTGGGGAGACAGCCATGAGAACTCCTTGTGTCGATGATCTGTGATGGATAATCTCTTTTGTTACGAGCCTTAACTTTAGCTTCTTCTCTTAGCGAACGCAATGGAGCTACACTTCGGATATGTCCATGAACGCCAGCACCGAACGCCTGACCCGCCGCGAGCGGATCCGGCAGCAGACCATCGAGGAGATCAAGCAACGTGCCTTCGAGCTCGTCGACACCGGCGGGCTGAACGAGGTGACGATCGCGTCGGTCGGCAAGGCCATGGGCATGACCCCGCCGGCGCTCTACCGCTACTTCCCCTCACGCGAGGCGCTGCTGGAAGCGCTCGTCGTCGACGCCTACGCCGACCTCGGGTCCGCCGTCGCGTCGGCCGCGCGGAACGGGCCGGATCAGGACGCCCGCGCCCGGGTCGCCCTCATCGCCCACGCCTGGCGGCACTGGGCCCTGGCCCACCCGCGCCGGTACGCGATGCTCTTCTCCGAACGCTCACCCGCCGCGCAGGATCCCCCTGAGGGTGTCGTCGCGGTCAACCAGGGCATGCTTCCGCTGCTCACCGCCCTGCACGAGATCGCGCCGCCAACCTCCTCCGCCGGCGACACCCCGCTCGACGAGTCGTTGCTGCGCTGGGGGCAGGCGATCGGCGCGCCCGCGGACATCACGCCGGCGGCGCTGCGGCTCGGCGTGCTCGGCTGGTCGCGCGTCCACGGGCTCGTCTCGCTCGAGATCGCCGGCGCCTTCGCCAACATGGGCATGGACGCCGGCCTCCTGCTGGCCGCCGAGATCGAGACCGTGGTCAACGCGGTCGGCGCCGATCAGTCCTGACGACTTCCGGCGGGACCGGTCATGGCGCGCTTCCGAAGCCGACGGCGAAGGCCCTCTTGAGGTACTCCCACGCCGGGGTGGTGAGAACGCCCTTCGTCGCCGCTTCCGGCCCCTGCCGGTCGATCTTGGCGTAGAGGGACGACAGAACGCCCCTGTCGTCCCCGGTCATGCCGGTGACCGTCGCGTGCCACTCCTTCGCCAGCTCCTGGACCGCCGGGTCGGCCGGATCGGTGCCGCGTCCGGCGTGGGCGGCGGCCTGGCCGGCCAGGTCCGCCATCTGCCGGCGCCAGCGGGCGAACCCCTCCTGACCGGCCTCCTCGTGCTGGTGCCTGAGCAGGGCGAGCTGCTCTGTGGTGAAGTTCTTGGCCTGCATCATCGCCTCCATCGTCTGGATGAGCTGGTCGATCGCCGGCTGCTGGGCCTGGCGCAGTGCCTGGGCCAGGCCCAGCAGCCGCAGGTGCAGGGTGCGATGCAGGACGATCTGGCCTTCCACCTGGTGAAGCTGGCGCTCGATGGCCGTCGGCAGGCCGTCGCCGTCGCCGTCCAGGGATCGCGCGATCTCGCTGAGCGGCAGCCTCAGCTCGCGCAGCGCCAGGATCCGGTACAGGCGGCGCACGTCATCACCGGTGTAGAGGCGATGGCCGGCGGCCGAGCGTCCGGCCGGGCACAACAACCCGACCTGGTGGAAATGGCGCAACGTACGCACCGTCAGGCCGGTCGCGGCGGCGAGTTCGCCGATCTTCCAGCATCGTTCAGTCACATCGATCACCCACCGCAGACGCTATGACGTGACGTCGCGTCAGGTGCAAGGGGGCTTCCCCGTGAACGCGGTCACGCTGAGCGCGAGCCGCGGCTTTACCGGGGCCCGGCCGTCGACCCCCTAACATTTCGCAGGTGACCACCTACGACGATCATGACGAGTTCGAGTACCTGGACTTCTCGGCCCTGCCGCCGCGCCAGCAGCGGATCCTGGCCACGATCCGGGACTGGGCGGTCAGGTACGGCCATCCGCCGAGCACGCGCGACCTCGGCCACGCCGTAGGGCTGCGGTCGCCCTCTTCGGTGTCGAAACACCTGAAGAGCCTGGAGGAGAAGGGGTTCCTCCGCCGGGGCGCGGCGATGACCCGGCCGATCGACGTGCGCCCGTTCCTGCGCGCCTCGGCGCCGAAACCGGCGAGCGACCTGGTGACCGTGCCCGTGGTCGGGGACATCGCCGCGGGCAGCCCCATCCCGGCCGTCGAGCACGTGGACGACACGCTGACGCTGCCCCGCGACCTCACCGGGCGCGGCACCGTGTTCGGCCTGCGGGTGCGCGGCGACTCGATGATCGACGCCGCGATCTGCGACGGAGACATCGTCGTCGTACGGCAGCAGCCCGAGGCGCACTCGGGCCAGATCGTCGCCGCGCTGATCGACGACGAGGCCACCGTCAAGGTCTACCGCCGGCGTAACGGGCATGTGCGGCTCGAACCGCGCAATCCCGCCTACGACGTCATCGACGGCGACGGCGCCGTGGTGCTGGGCGTCGTGGTCACGGTCCTGCGCAACCTCTGAGCGGCCCGCCATGCCCGGGCGGGCGCGTCAGGCTCCCAGTGACCGGCCGATGAGCTGGGCCGCACGCAGCACGTCACCCTCGATGCGGTCCATCTCCTCCTCACTCATCCTGCCGCTCGGCCCCGACACCGACAGGGCCGCCGCCACGCGGGACGAGGCGTCGTACACCGGCACCGCGAGCGCGCTCACGCCCTTTATCGTCTCGTTGAAGGCACGATCCTGCCCCCTGTCCCTGATGGCGGCCAGCCGGTCGAGGAAGGACTCGTCGGTGAGCGGCTCGCCCGCGCGGGCCAGCACCGGCCCGGCCTCGGCCCTCGGGAGGCAGGCCAGCAGAATCCGGCCTGCTGCTGGCGACGGTCGCGGTCAACGCGGCCTCCGCGTTCGGTGACGAGGCCCTGGCGGCGTGGGCGTGGCGGCTGCCGTTCCTGTTCAGCGTGGTGCTGGTGGCCGTCGGCTTCTTCGTCAGGCTCCGGGTCAGCGAGCCGCCGGTCTTCGAGCAGGTCATCGAGTCGGACACCCGGTCCAAGGTGCCCTTCATCGAGGTGTTCAGGACGTACCCGAAGATCACGTTGCTGGCCATGGGCACCAGGTTCTGCGAGAGCCTGGTGTTCAACATCTACAACGCGTTCATCCTCACCTACACCACGATCGTGCTCGGGCTGCCGAAGGACGTCGCGCTCAACGGCCTGCTCATCGCCTCCGTGGTGGGTTTCGCCATCATCCCGCTCGGCGGACGGCTGTCGGACCGGATCGGCAGGCGGCCGGTGCTGGCCATCGGCGCGCTCATCTCCGGGGTCTCGGCGTTCCCGGTCTTCGCGGCGATCGACACCGGCAGCACGCCGCTGATCTGGATCGGCATCGTCGTCGGATGGGCCTTCGGCGCCTGCACGATGTTCGGCCCCGAGGCGGCCTTCTTCGCCGAGATCTACCCGGCGCGCGTCCGCTACACCGGCATGTCGATCGTCTACCAGCTCGGCGTGCTGCCCTCCGGCGCCGTCGCCCCCGCCGTCGCCACCGCCATGGTGGAGGGCAGCGGCGGCGCCTCGTGGCCGGTGGCCCTGTACGTGGTCGTCTTCGCCGCCATCGCGCTGCTCGCGCTCGCCTTCACGCCCGAGACCTCACGGCTCAACAGGGACGCCGCGCTGCCCGCCCCCACCCGTACCTGACAGAAGGGCTTCCTCTCCATGGCCACCAGGCCCGACATCGTGCTCGTCCTCGCCGACGACATGGGCTTCTCCGACATCGGCTGCTACGGCGGCGAGGTGTCCACGCCCCATCTGGACCGGCTCGCCGCCTCCGGCGCCAGGATGACGCAGTTCTACAACACCGCCAGGTGCAGCCCGTCCAGGGCGTCACTGATCACGGGGCTGCCCCCGCACCAGACCGGCATCGGCATCCTCAACTACGACGACTCGCCCGACGGCTACTCCGGCACGCTCAACGACTCCTGCGTGACCATCGCCGAGGTGCTCGGCTCCGCGGGCTATTCGACGTACCTGTCGGGCAAGTGGCACATGTCCAACGACCTGCGCCATCCCAGTGACGCCTGGCCGACGCGGCGTGGCTTCGACCGCTTCTACGGCACGCTCGCGGGCGCGGGCAGCTACTTCCAGCCCGCCACGCTCACCAGGGACGAGCGGAACATCGAGGACGAGGCGCTGGAAGAGGGCTTCTACTACACCGACGCGATCTCCGACAACGCCGTCGGCTTCGCCCGCGAGCACCACGCGGAACGCCCCGCCGATCCCATGTTCCTCTACGTCGCCTACACCGCGCCGCACTGGCCGCTGCACGCGCTGAAGGAGGACGTCGGCAAGTACCTCGGCCGCTTCTCCGCCGGCTGGGACGAGCTGCGCCGCGAGCGGCTGCGGCGGCTGGTGTCGACGGGGATCATCAACGAGAGCTGGCCGCTGACGGACCGCGACCCGAACGTCCCCGCCTGGGCCGAGGCCGGCGACAAGGAGTGGGAGGCGCTGCGGATGGCCGTGTACGCGGCCCAGATCGACCGCATGGACCAGGGCGTCGGCCGCATAATCGACCAGCTGGAGGAGTCGGGGCGGCTGGAGAACACGCTGTTCGTGTTCCTGTCGGACAACGGCGGCTGCGCCGAGGAGATGCCGCCGGAGAGCGCCATGGACTTCGTCACTGCGTTCGTCGACTTCGCGCCCGTCACCCGCGACGGCCGGGAGGTCGTGCCCGGCAACCATCCCGGCCTCGATCCGGGCCCCGAGAGCACCTACGCCACCTACGGCACCGCCTGGGCCAACCTGTCGAACACCCCGTTCAGGGAGTACAAGCACTGGATCCACGAGGGCGGCATCTCCACGCCGTTCATCGTCCACTGGCCGGCCGGCCTCGGCGCCGAGGCGGCCGTACGGACCGCCCCGCACCAGCTCACGGACGTCATGGCGACCATCGTCGAGGTCACCGGCGCCGAATACCCCGCCACCTTCGACGGCCGCGCCGTGCTGCCGCTCGAAGGCCGCAGCATGCTCGCCTCCCTGCGCGGCGAACCCGCCGACCCCGGCAGGACCCTGTTCTGGGAGCACGAGGGGAACGCCGGGGTCAGGCGCGGCGACTGGAAGCTGGTGCGCAAGTACGGCTCCGGCTGGGAGCTGTACGACATGGAGCTCGATCGCACAGAGCTGAACGACGTGGCCGCCGGCCATCCCCACCTGGTCGCCGAGTTGTCGGCCGCCTACCAGGAGTGGGCCGGGCGCTGCGGGGTGCTGCCGCGCGAACGGGTGCTGGAGATCTACGCCGCGCGCGGCCACGGCCTGCCCACCTGAGCGTCCAGGACGCCGGGCACGACGTCCTGGACGCCTCAGCTCGGGGTGCCGGGCACGACGTCCTGGACGCCGTTCCTCAGCTCGGGGTGCCGGTGCCGGCCTCGGCGGCCTCGGCCACCTCGGCGTTCGGCTCGCCCTGCCCGGCATGCGCGTCGAGCTCCGCCTGGTTGCTCTCGGCCCGCATCAGGTCACGGTGGCCGGTGCTCAGGATGGCGATGCCGATCAGGATCGCGCAACCGCCGATGATGAACGGGACGTGCACGTTGAAGTGCTCGGCGAGCTGCCCGGCCGCGAACGGCGCGAGGCCGCCGCCGATGAAGCGCACGAACCCGTACGCCGCCGACGCCACCGGCCGTTCCACCGGCGCGACCATCATCACGGCCTGCGTGGTCAGCGTGTTGTTCACGCCGATGAAGATCCCCGCCACGATCACGGCGGCGATCAGCACCGGCCGGTTGTCGACGAAGGCGGCGATGACGAAGATGACGATCGCGAACAGCGTGAGGTTGCCGTAGAGCGTGCGGGCCAGGCCCAGCCTGCGCTGCAACCACGGCGCGCCGGCCACCGAGAAGAGCGCCACCATCAGGCCCCAGCCGGTGAAGACGAGGCCGAGCTGGATGGCGTCCAGCTCCATGGGGAAGGGCGCGTAGCCGAGCACGGTGAAGAAGCCCCAGTTGTAGCACAGGGCGGTCAGGCTCATGATCAGCAGGCCGCGGTGGCGCAGGGCCTTGAGCGGGTCGAGCAGTGAGGTCTTGCGGGCGGGTTTGGGCTGCGGGCGCACCAGGACGATGGTCGCGAGCAGGGCGACGGCCATCAGCACCGAGACGCCGTAGAAGGGGCCGCGCCAGCTGATGTGGCCGAGCGCGCCGCCGAGCAGCGGGCCGATGGCGATGCCCAGGCCGAGGGCGGCCTCGTACAGGATGATCGCGCCGGTGAAGCCGCCGCTGGCGGCGGCCACGATGACGGCCAGGGAGGTCGCGACGAACAGGGCGTTGCCCAGGCCCCAGCCCGCCCGGAAGCCGATGATGCCGCCGACGCTGTCGGAGGTGCCGGCCAGCGCGCTGAACACGACGATCAGCACGAGACCGGCGATCAGCGTCCACTTGGCGCCGATGCGGCTCGACACCCAGCCGGTCACCAGCATGGCGACGGCCATGACGACCAGGTAACTGGTGAACAGGAGCGTCACCTGGCTGGGCGAGGCGTTCAGGTCGGAGGAGATCGCGGGCAGGATCGGGTCAACGAGGCCGATCCCCATGAAGGAGATCACGCACGCGAACGCCACCGCCCAGACGGCCTTGGGCTGGCGGAAGGGACTGGGGGCTGGGCTGCTCATTCGCTCACCTCAGGGGAGGGGACAGGGGGTTCGGCGGAGCCGAAGGCGCGGGCGGCCAGCCGTTCGAGGGCGGGCAGCGCGGCGGCGATGCTGGCGCGGTCGGCCTGGGACAGCTCCGACAGCAGCTCGGCCAGCCGCTTGGCCTGTGTGGCGCGGCGCCGGGCCAGCTCGGCGCGGCCGTGCTGGGTGATGGCGACCACGACGACGCGGCCGTCGGAGGGGTCGGGCAGCCGCTCGGCCAGCGCCTCGCGTTCGAGACGGGTGACGAGCTGGGTCATGGCGGGCTGGGTGACGCCCTCCATCGCGGCCAGTTCGGTGAGCCGGCGCGGGCCCATGCGTTCGAGGCTCGCCAGTGTGGACAGAGAGGTGATCGACAGGTCTCGGGGAACGTCGAGCAGGCGCATCATCGTCCTGATCCGGGCCAGTCCGACCGCCAGCTCCAGCTCGTCCACCGGCTGGGAGGGGGAATCGGCTTCCATAAGAAATTTATATCACCCCCTTATATATAAGGGCACAAGGGGGCGGCGCACTCCGACCCGTGCTGACCGAGCTCGGGCGGCGCCGGCCTCAGCGCGCGTTGTCGTCAGAGGCCGGGCGCTTCGCGGCGATCTCCGTGTCGTGCTCGATCGCGGCCGCCGGCGCAGGAGCGTCGGAGTCAGTCAGAGCGGGGGCGTCGGGGTCCGCTCGGCCTCGGCCTGCCGCGACATCGAGCGTTTCATGGACTCGGGCAGCTGCACGTCCTTGATCTCCACGCGGTCGATGTGGATGCCCCAGCCCAGCGCCGACGAGGAGCCTGAGACCCGGCTGCCGCACCTGCGGTTGCGCTCTGCCGAAGCGGTCGGCAGCCGGCCAGCGAGGAGCCCGAGGCGGCGGCCGTCGCGGACAGGCCGGGCGGTGATGCGCCGTCCGCCGATTCCCGCACCGGCCGCCTCCCGGGCGCCGTTCACCGTGACAACGCGTAGGAGCTCAGGCTCCCGCTCCTGAGCTGATCGGCCACGGACTCGGCGATCTCACCCACCCGGACCGCGGTGTTGGACAACAAGGTAGAGGTGAGGCCGTGCGTGTGCTCGCTCGCGCCCTGGACGTAGATGCCGCAGCGCATCGCCTGCGAGGTGACGATCCGGTAGTCGCGTCCCAGGCGCACACCGCCGCCGGGAAGCCGTTCGCAGAGCTCGCCGGTCGCGCCCAGCAGGGTGAGCGGGTCGGCGGGACGGTAGCCGGTCGCGTAGACCATGACGTCGGCCTCCAGCAGGGTGCGCTCGCCGGTGGGCAGGAACTCGACCGTGGCGCGCAGGCCGCTCTCGTCCCGCTCGACGCCCGCCAGCCGTGAGGCGTTGAGGATGCGCAGGCGTTCCTTGCCCTGCACCTTCTCCTGGTAGTGGCGGCGGTACAACTCGTCGATGACCTCCATGTCCACCACGGAGTAGTTCGTGGAGGCGTGGTAGGCGCGCAGCCGCGTTTTCACTTCGTCCGGCGCCGCGTAGAAGTGGTCGACCGCCACCGGGTCGAAGATGCGGTTGGCGAAGGAACTGTCGTCGGCGGGGGTGTATCCGTACTTGGCGAAAACGGCGCACACCTCGGCGTCGGGAAAGACGCTGTGCAGGTGCTCGGTCACCTCGGCCGCGCTCTGCCCCGCCCCGACCACCACGAACCTGCGCGGGTCGCGCAACGCCGGCAGCTTTTTGAGCAATTCCTCGCTGTGCCAGACCCGCTCGTCGCTCACCATTCCGTCCGGCAGGACCGGTTCGAGCCCGGCGGCGAGGACCAGGTTGCGGCCACGGCGGGTGACCAGCGTGCCGTCGCCCTGCCTGACGACCACGTCCAGGAACTCGATCGTCCCGTCCACCTCGACAGGGGTGACCGCGACGACCTCGGAGGCGTATTCCACCTCCTCGGTGAAACGAGCGGCCGCCCATTCGAGATAGTCGTGAAACTCCAGCCGGGACGGAAACATTGTTTTGTGATTGATGAAGTCGAGCATCCGCCCTTTGTCCTGCAAATAGCAGAGAAAGCTGAATTCGCTGGTCGGGTTCCGCATGGTGACCAGGTCCTTCAAAAAGGACACCTGCATGGTGGTGCCTTCGAGCAGCATGCCCCGGTGCCATCCGAAGGCGGGCTGCTTGTCAAGGAACACGGCGTCGACCTGGTCTCCTGTCCGTGTCTGGCGCTCCCGCAGCGCGATCGCCAGGGCGAGGTTGGAGGGCCCGAAGCCGATGCCTACGAGGTCGTGGACGTGCTGCTCCGCTGAGGACATGGAAACCTTTCGCGACCGGATCAGGGGGTGGAGACATTGTGAGAATTAGGTTAGCCTGGCCTAATTAAGGTTAGCCTAACCTAGTCAGATCCCCTCGACAAGGAGGCAGCATGCGGGTCGTGATGTTCGGATACCAAACCTGGGGTCATCGCACGCTCCAGGCACTTCTGGATTCCGCGCACGAGGTCGTGCTGGTGGTCACCCATCCCAAGAGCGAGCACGCGTACGAGAGAATCTGGAACGACTCGGTGGCCGAGCTCGCCGAAGCGCACGACGTCCCGGTGCTCCTGCGCAACAGGCCCGACGACGAGGAGCTGATGGCCCGGCTCAAGGAGGCCGAGCCGGATCTCCTCGTCGCGAACAACTGGCGGACCTGGATCCCACCGGAGATCTTCGGCCTGCCCCGCCACGGCACCCTCAACGTGCACGACTCGTTGCTGCCCGCCTACGCCGGCTTCTCGCCGCTGATCTGGGCGCTGATCAACGGCGAGGAGGAGGTGGGGGTCACCGCGCACATGATGAACGACGAGCTGGACGCCGGCGACATCGTGGTGCAGCGCGCCGTGCCCGTCGGGCCCGAGGACACCGCCACCGACCTGTTCCACCGCACGGTCGATCTGATCGGGCCGATCGTCACCGAGGCGCTCGACCTCATCGACTCCGGCGAAGCCGTCTGGACGAAGCAGGACCGGTCGAAGGCCAGCTTCTTCCACAAACGTTCGATCCAGGACAGCGACATCGACTGGACCTGGCCCGCCGAGGACCTCGCCCGGCTGGTCCGCGCCCAGTCCGACCCCTACCCCAACGCCTTCACCCACTACAAGGGCGAGCGCATCCGGGTGCTCAAGGCCTCGGTGTCGAAGGGCAGGTACGGGGGCACGCCAGGCCGGGTCTTCATCCGGGAGGGCGACGGCGTGGTCATCGTCGCGGGGGCCGAGGCCCGCCGCGGCCGCAGCCACGGGCTGGTGATCGAACGAGTGCGTACGGAGGACGGCACGGACCTGCCGGCCACCGAGGTGTTCCGGACCATGGGCGGCTACCTCAACCGTCAGCCGTGAGCGGAAGATCGTCGATGCGCTGACCCGGCCGCCGGGCCACCATCCGCGAGGACCCAGGCGACATCCCTGAGCAGGGCGTGCCGCCACCCCGCCCGATCGTGGCCCGAGGCCGACCGCGACACCCGCACGGTGGCGCCCGCCTGCTCGGCCAGGGTCTCGACCAGCTCGCAGTGCGGCAACATCCGCCTCTCGTGCTCCCCCACGTCGAACGCGGCCCGCAGCCCGGACAGGTCGGGGCGCTCCCGCAGGCGCGCGGCGATGGCGCCGCCGACCGGTCCGCCCATGGGGTCCGCCCGGTCCGCGGCGCCGGCCGTCCACCAGAACGACGCCGACTGGCAGGCGATGCCGGTCAGCAGGCCGGGGAACTCCAGCGCGGCGTACATCGCGCTCAGCCCGCCGAGACTCTGCCCGGCGACCATCAGCCGCTCCCGGTCGGCGGGTACGCCGCTCCGCGCCACCAGCGGCAGCAGTTCGTCCCTGATCGCCTCCCACAACCCGGGCTCGCACGCGTACTCGGACTCCCTGGCCTGGGCAGGCACGAAGACGAGCGTGACGGGTGGCAGTTCGCCCTGGGCGACGGCAGAGTCGAACGCGGTCATGGCCGGGTGCAGGTACAACCAGTCGTCCCCGTCGAGCAGCAGGACGATCGCCCCGCCGCCGCCCGCCGGGTGGACCCGCACGGTGCGGCGCCCGCGAAGCCGTTCGCTGGTCCAGCGCAGGCGGGTGGTCGGGAGGGGCAGGACGTCGGCGGCGCCGACGGCGGGCCAGTGCGGCTGGGCGGGGGCGTCCGGGGTCGCGGCGATGGAGCGGTCACCACCCGCGCCCTCCGGGTTGTACGGATCGGCGTACGCCGATCCGCCGGCGAGGAACTGGTAGGTCACCCGCAGTCGCGCGGGCATGGCGACCTCGGCGAACCAGCAGTCCGTGTCACCCCATCGGCGTAGGGGCACCGGCTCCGACCAGCTCTCGAAGCCGATGCTCGCCGGGGACCCGCGCCACAGGAACAGGGTCTCCCAGCCGCCGTCACCGCCGGGTATCGACGCCGGTGCCCGCACCGCCGCCCAGAACTCCTCGGTGCCGGGTTCGCCGGGGCATCTGTACTCGGCGAAGGTGTCCTTCATGCGCAGTCCCCTCCCCTACCATCGGCCAGCGGCTAAGGATAGCTTTACCTAAGTAGTTGATCGAGATGTTCGCCAGTGGATCAAGGGGATGACGTCGCGATGGGCGCGATCGCGGTACAGGCCCGCCGGCGGCGGGTCGTGGGGGTGGGCACGCTTGTCGCGGTGCTCGTGGTCGTGGGGGTGGTGTCGCTGGTGGTCGGCGCGCGCGCGTTGAGTCTCGCGGAGGTGTGGCACGGGCTCTTCGCGGCGCCGGGCTCCGACCAGCGGCTCACCGAGATCACACTCATCGTGCAGACCGTGCGGGTGCCCAGGACGGTGCTCGCGATCGCGGCGGGGGTCGCGTTGGGGGTCGGCGGGGCGTTGATCCAGGGGTTCACCCGTAACCCGATCGCCGACACGGGGTTGCTGGGGGTGAACTCAGGCGCCTCGTTCGCCGTGGTGTCGGTGATCCTCCTGTTCGGGTTCGCCAATCCGTACCAGTACGTCTGGTTCGCCTTCCTGGGGGCGGGGGTCGCCGGCGTCGTCGTCTTCGGGCTGGCGAGCCTCGGCAGGGGGGCGGGCAGCCCGTTGACGCTCGCGCTGGCCGGGCAGGGGGTCACGGTGTTCCTGGCGGCGATGACCACGGCGATCGCACTGTCGGACCAGGCGTCGCTGAACGCGCTGCGGTTCTGGAACGCGGGCTCCGTGGCCGGCGTCGGATTCGACGTCATCTGGCCGGTGGGCGTGTTCATCGTGGCCGGGCTGGTGCTGGCGCTGACCACGCTGCCCACCCTCAACCTGCTCAACCTGGGTGATGACGTGGCACGGGGGCTGGGGGCGAACATCGCGCTGAGCCGGACCGTCGGCATCGTCGCCGTCGTCCTGCTGGCGGGCGCGGCGACGGCGGCGTGCGGTCCCATCGCGTTCCTCGGGCTCATGGTGGCCCACGTGGCCCGATACGTCACCGGGCCCGACTATCGCTGGCTGGTGCCGTACGCGGGCCTGCTCGGCGCCGTCATCCTGCTGGCCTGCGACATCGTGGGCCGTGTGGTGACACGGCCGGGCGAGTTGCAGGCCGGCGTCGTCGTCGCTCTCGCCGGCGCCCCCTTCTTCGCGGCGCTGGTGTGGCGCAGAAAGTTCAAGACGGCATGAACGAGACAGTCGTGAAGCGGTCGGTGACGGCGGGCGTGCGGCTCGGCTCCGCGTCGTTCGTGTGGCGGCCCTGGATGCTCTTCGTCACACTGCTGCTGGCGGCGGGGACCTTCCTGGTGTTCTGCCTGTCCATCGGCTTCGGGGACTTCCCCATCGGCCTGCCCCAGGTGATCGCCACGCTCTTCGGCAGGGGCGAGCGGGTCGACGAGTTCGTGATCATGGACCTGCGGATGCCGCGCGCCCTGGCCGGGCTCGTCGTGGGGGTCGCGCTGGGGGTGTCAGGGGCGATCACGCAGTCCATCGCGCGCAACCCGCTGGCCAGCCCGGACGTTCTGGGCATCACCGGGGGCGCGAGCGCGGTCTCGGTGTTCCTGGTGACGGTGTCGGGCGGGGCCGCCGCGGCGATCGTCAACTCCGTGGGCCTGTCCGCGGCGGCGCTCGCGGGCGGTCTCGGCACGGGTCTGCTGGTGTACTTCCTGGCCTGGCGGCGCGGGATCGACGGTCTCCGGCTCATCCTCATCGGCATCTCGGTGAGCGCCGTGATGCAGGCGATCACCACCTGGCTGCTGGTCACGGCCGACATCCGGGACGTGGCGCGGGCCCAGGCGTGGCTGGTCGGCTCGCTGGACAACCGGTCGGGGGGCGAGGTCTGGGTGGCGTTGTGGTGCACGCTCGCCCTCGTGGCCGTCGTGGCGTACGTCGCCTTCCACCTCAGGCCGATGCACTTCGGCGACCAGGTCGCGGCGAGCCTGGGCGTCCGGTACTCGATGGTGCGCGCGGTCCTGCTGCTCTGCGCGGTGCTGCTGGCCGGTGTGGCGGTGAGCGCGGCGGGCCCCGTCCCGTTCGTCGCGCTGATGGCGCCGCAGGTGGCGATGCGTCTGTCGCGGTACCCGACGCCGCCGATGCCGGCCTCCGGGCTGGTGGGCGCGCTGCTGCTGATGGGCTCGGACCTGGTGGCGCGCGCGGCGCTGCCGTTCTCGCTGCCCGTCGGCGTGGTCACAGCCGCGATCGGCGGCCCCTTCCTCGTCTACCTGCTGGTACGGGCGAACCTCAGAAAGGGTCTATGAAGGGCCGCCTCACCTAAGTAAAGTTAGGCTAACCTAATATCTGCGTGTTACGGTTTTCGCCGGCCCCAGTCGAGGCACTAAAGCAAGGGACTCCGCATGCTTTTCCGAGGAACGACAGTTGTGACGACCGTGCGGCGGTTAGTGGTGACGCTGTCCGCCGCGGCCCTCGGCGCCGGCCTCCTCGCGGGATGCGGCTCCGGCGCGGCGGAGCAGCCGAGCGTTGAGACCGGGGCCACCACGGCCGCCGCCGGCGGCGCCTTCCCGGTCACCGTGGAGCACGCGTTCGGGTCCACCCAGATCGACAAGGCCCCTCAGCGGGTCGTCTCCGTCGGCTACACCGACGACCAGGCCATCCTGGCGCTCGGCGTGAAGCCGGTCGGCATGGTCGACCAGTACCCGAACCCGCCGGGCAAGTCTCCCGACGTCAACACCCAGTGGCCCTGGGTGAAGGACAAGTGGGGCGATACCCGCCCCGAGGTCATCATGACCAACGGGGACTCCGGCCCGAACTACGAGAAGATCGCCGCGCTGCGGCCGGACCTGATCATCGCCGTCTACTCCGAGATCGACCAGGCCGCCTACGACCGGCTCTCCAAGATCGCGCCGACGGTGGGCCGCACCAAGGCCGAGAAGGAGCCGTTCAGCGCGCCGTGGCAGGACAACGCGGTGCACATCGCCAAGGCGCTCGGCAAGGCGGACGAGGGCGCGCAGCTGGTGAAGGACATCGACGCCAAGCTCGACGCGGCCCGTGAGGCACATCCGGAGTTCGCGGACAAGACCGCCGTCGCGGTGTCCTGGTACAAGGATTCCGTCGCCCCGTTCACCACCACCGACGTACGCGGACGGCTGGTGTCGGGCATCGGCTTCAAGGGCACGCCGGAGATCGACAAGATCGCGGGCAGCAGCTTCTACACCGTGCTGTCCCCCGAGCGCATCGACCTGATCGACGTCGACCACATCTTCGTCATCGCCGACCAGGCGGACCAGACGGCGCTGAAGAAGTTCGAGTTGTTCGCCAACCTGCCCGCGGTCAAGGACGGCAAGGTGTCCTATCTGCTGGACAGCGAGGGCCCGGCGATCGGCGCGGCCATGTCGCAGGGCACGCTCCTGTCCCTGCCGTACGCGATCGACGAGCTCGTCAAGTCGGTCGGTTAGAGGTGCCGGTGGACATGTCCCATCCCCGGCCCGCCGCGGTCCGGATGTGAGCACCGACACCCGCGCCGCCATCCTGCGCACGGCGACTGGACGCGAGGCCGGCCGATGGGTCGGCGCGCGCTGCCGCGAAGCCCGGGGGCTGACGGCCGCCACCGCGCTCACCACGGTGGCGGGGGCGGCACTCCAGGTGCTGCCCGTGCTCCTGCTCGGCCGGGTGGTCGACGGCGTGGTCGCGGACGAGCCGCACTCGATCCTGGTCACGATCGGGGTGCTGATGGTGGCCGCGGCNCTGCTCGGCGCCGCGGCCGCCGCGGCTTCGACGTACCTGATCGGGCGGCTGGGCGCTGATCTGCTCGCGAGGCTGCGCGAAGGCGCCGTCCGGGCCGTGCTCGGCATGCCGAGCGCGCGGATCGAGCAGGTCGGCCAGGGCGATGTGCTGTCCAGGGTCGGTGACGACGTGGCCGTGGTGTCCAAGGGCATCAGGACGGCCCTCCCCACGGTGTTCTCCGCGGGGGTGCTGGTCGTCATCGCCACGGCCGGCATGTTCGGACTGGACTGGCGGCTCGGCCTGGCGGGCGCCTGCGCGCTGCCCGCGTACGGGCTGGCCCTGCGCTGGTATCTCCCCCGGTCCGCGCCGCTCTACCGCAGGCAGCGGGAGGCCCAGGCCGACCGCGCGCAGGCGCTGATCAGCGGCCTGAACGGGATCGAGACCGTCCGGGCCTACCGCCTTGAGGGCATCTTCCGCGAGAAGGTCACCACTGAGTCGTGGCGGGTGCGCGATCTCGGCGTCGAGGTGTTCCGGTTCTTCGGCCGGTTCGTCGGCCGGGAGAACCGCGCCGAGTTCATCGGGCTGGTCCTGATCATCGTGGTGGGCTACGCGCTGCTGGAGGCCGATGCCGTCACCCTGGGCGAGGCCGCGGCGGCGCCGCTGCTGTTCCACCGGCTGTTCAACCCGCTGGGCGCCATCATGTTCACCTTCGACGAGGCGCAGAAGTCGGGCGCGAGCCTGACGCGGCTGGTCGGGGTGCTGGGAGAGGCCGCGGAGGAACGGCTGGTGGGCGGTGCCGTCGCTCCCGCGCGGGCCGGGCCGTACCCGGTGCGGGTGGAGGGGCTGACGTTCTGCTATCCCGGTTCGGGAGAGCCGGTCCTGCGGGAGGTCAACCTGGAGATCCCGGCGGGCGGATCGCTCGCGCTGGTCGGGGCGACGGGCGCGGGCAAGTCGACCCTGGCGGCGCTGATCGCGGGCATCGGCACCCCGCAGGCCGGGTCGGTGCGCATCGGATCGACCGACATCGCCGGCCTGGACGAGGCCGGGGCGCGGGTCCTGGCGAGCATCCTGACGCAGGAGACACACGTGTTCTCCGGCCCGCTGGCCGACGACCTGCGGCTGACCTCGCCGCAGGCGACGGACGCGGAGCTGATGGACGCGTTGCGCACGGTCGGCGCCGACACGTGGGTCACGGCGCTGCCCGACGGGCTGGACACCATGGTCGGCGAGGGCGGCGAACGCCTGGACGGCGCCAAGGTCGCCCAGATCGCGCTGGCCCGGCTGGTCCTGGGCCGGTCGCCGGTGGTGGTGCTGGACGAGTCGACCGCGGAGGCGGGCAGCCAGGGCGCCGCCGAGCTGGAACGGGCCGTCCTGGCCGCGTGCCGGGGCCGTACCGCGCTGTTCGTGGCACACCGGCTGACCCAGGCGATGGCGGCGGACCGCATCGCCGTACTGGACGCGGGACGCGTGGTCGAGCAGGGCACCCACGAGGAACTCGTGGCCCTGGGCGGCCGGTACGCGCGGCTGTGGCGCGCATGGCGAGAAGGCAGTTAGGCAGTTTTCACACACCCCGGAAGGGACGGCTGAGTCTTCGATGGTGGAACCAGGCACTCGTCTCGTATCGCTTTCCTCCGAGCGCCTCGCCGGCCTGCGCCGGCGGACCGGCGAACACGGCGAATTCTCCGACGGGACTCTCGCCGGAGCGTGCGCCGTCGGACTGGCGTACTGGGCGACGGGCCGGAGCCCCGACGGCCTCGACCTCACCCCCGGCACGCTGTTCACCGACGTCCTCGGGTGGGTCGGCAACGGCGGGCTCGGGGCCGGCTGGGAGGTCGGCGCGGACGATCGCAGCATCGCCGTCCCCGAGGGCGTCGTGCTGAGCGACGCGCAGCTCGCCCTGGACGACCTGGCCGACTTCCCCGACCGGCCCGTGGGAACCATCAGCCCGTCCAGCGTGGCGGCCCGGATCGAGGCCCTGGCCAGGTGGAACGACAACCACGTCGACCGGGTCCGCCCGACCATCGTGGAGATGTTCCACGAGCAGGCGCGGGCCAGGCCGCACGCGGTGGCCATCGTGGACGAGCGTCGGTCGCTGACCTACCGTGAGGCGGCGGAGCTGTCCAGCCAGCTCGCCCACCACCTGATCGACCGTGGGCTCACCGCCGAACAGGTCGTCGGCATCTCGCTGGAGCGCTCGGCCGAGATGGTGATCGGCCTGCTGGGCGTGCTCATGGCGGGGTGCGCGTTCGTGCCGCTCGACCCGGCGTGGCCCGCCGCGCGCCGCGCGGTCGTCATCGAGGACGCCGGGCTCGTGGCGCAGCTCAACGACTCCGGCGAGCAGAACCCGGGCGAACCGGAGGCCGTGGCCGTCGACCTGGACGACTGGCGATTCGGCTCCTACCCTGCCGAGAGGGCCGAGGTCGCCATCCCCGGCGCCGCGCTGGCGTACGTGATCTTCACCTCCGGCTCGACCGGGCGTCCCAAGGGCGCGATGATCCGGCACGAGGCGATCAGCGAGCGCCTGCTGTGGCAGGCCGGCGAGATCCTGCGCTTCGGCCACGACGACGCGTCGTTGTTCAAGGCGCCGCTGTCGTTCGACATCTCCATCAACGAGATCTTCCTGCCGCTGGTGCGCGGCGGCAGGCTGGTGATCCTGCGGCCCGGCGGTGAACGCGACCCGCACCACCTGCTGAGCGTGATCGCAGAACAGCGCGTCACCTTCACCTACCTGGTGTCGTCCATGCTGGACGTGCTGCTGGAGATCGCGGGCGACTCCGGGCGGCTGGACAGCCTGCGGCACGTGTGGTGCGGCGGCGAGGTGCTGACCCCGGAGCTGTACGAACGCTTCCGCACCCGGCTCGACATCCCCCTCTACCACGGCTACGGCCCGGCCGAGACGACGATCGGCGTCTCGCACGTCATCTACCGGGGCGCGGCCGAACGCCTGTCGACGTCGATCGGCAAGGCCAACCCCAACACCGAGTTGTACGTGCTGGACGACGAACTGCGCCCGGTCCCGGTCGGCGCCGGCGGCGAACTGTACGCGGGCGGATTCCTCCTGGGACGCGGCTACGTCAACGCGCCCGGCCTGACGGCCTCCCGTTTCGTGGCGAATCCGTTCGCGGCGGACGGGTCCCGGCTGTACCGGACCGGTGATCTCGCGCGCTTCGCCCCGGACGGGTCACTGGACTTCCTCGGCCGGGCCGACAACCAGATCAAGATCCGCGGCATGCGGCTGGAGATCGAGGACGTCGAGATCGGTCTCGCCGAGCACCCCGGCGTACGGCACTCCTGTGTCATCGCGAAGAAGAACACGGCGGGCGGCACCTACCTGGTGGGGTACGTGATCCCGGCGGCCGGGAACGACGGCCTGCGGCCGGAGGAGGTCAAGGCGTGGGCCGCCGAGCACATGGTCGAGTACATGGTGCCCGCGCACCTCGTCGTGCTGAAGGAGTTCCCGCTCACCGAGAACGGCAAGCTGGACCGGCGCGCGCTGCCGGAGCCGGTCATCGAGGCGGGCCCGCTCGCCCCGCCCGCCACCGAGAACGAGCGGGTGGTGTGCGCGGTGGTCGCGTCGGTGCTGGGGCTGGAGGAGATCGGTGTCGACCAGAACTTCTTCAAGCTCGGCGGCGACAGCATCCTGGCGATCTCGCTGCTGAGCGCGCTGCGCGACGCGGGCCTCTACGTCACGGCCACGGAGATCTTCACCAGCGGCACCGTGGGGTCGCTGGCGGCGGTGGCGAGCCGCGATGACGTCTCCGCCGTCGACCACGGGGATGTCGCGACCAGTCCCGTCACGGGGTCGCCCATCGTGCGGTGGCTCGGCGAGACCACGGACGCGATCGACGGCTTCGTGCAGTCCGTGGTGCTGAACACCCCGGCGGACCTGACCGCCGACGCCCTCGGCGAGATCCTCGCCGCCGTGGTCGGGCGGCACGACATGTTGCGGGCCACGCTGGTGCGCGGCGACCGCTGGGGGTTCGACATCCCAGAGGCGGACCAGACGGCGGACCGGGCGGCGGACCGGGCGGCGGACCGGGCGGCGGACCGGGCGGCGGACCGGGCGGCGGACCGGGCGGC
>NZ_JBHSPA010000083.1:19745-38263 GCF_042656245.1 Nonomuraea insulae | reverse complement strand
TAGCCGCCCCATCATTCGAATTACGTATAATACGATACCCATACCTGATCTCGGGAAGGCTCATCGTATGACGTCCTCCACCCCCGCAGAAGCCGACCCGGCACGGCATCGGCGCCGGGTGACGAACACGATAAAAGAATCGCTGCGCGAACTCAGCATCCAACTGTCCCTGCTCAACCACCAAGTCAGCGCACGCGTCGACCTCAAGGACGCCGACCTGTCCTGCCTCGACATCATCAACCGGCACGGTCCGCTCAGCCCCACCGCCCTGGCACGCCGCGCAGGACTGCACCCCGCCACCCTCACCGGCATCCTGGATCGGCTTCAGCGCGGCGGCTGGATCACCCGCGACCGCGACCCCCAAGCATCCGACCGCCGCGCCGTCGCAGTCCGCGCCCTCCGCGATCGCAACGCGGAACTGTTCGCCCTCTACGCCGGCATGAACTCGGTCATGGACCAGATCTGCGACCGGTACACCGACCCCGAACTCGACATGCTCGCCGACTTCCTGAACCGCACCACCAACGCCGGCCAGGACGCCACCAGCGAACTGGCCCGCGAGTAGCGGTCGCCCGCGCCGCGCGCTGAAAGCCGCGTGCGAACCGGCACGAACCGCGCCAAGGCAGGGCAGAGAGTTGGACAGCCACGCCGAGCCGGTCAGCCGAGCCCCGGATCCACGAACGCCACATCCGCCGGCGTCAACGCGAAGCGGGGGAAGGTGGCTGGATCCGGCGGTTGCGGCGACGACTTCCATTCTGCGCAGGAAACGATCTGTGGAATCGTCGGCCACACCTACAGCCCCCTACGGGATGGCGTCGGTGAGTGGTTGCGGGTCGCACCGTTCGTCGGCCCAGGCCTCGAGACCATTGAGGACGGCACGGAGTCTCTGCCGAAGCAACTGGACATCGGCAGGGGTGACATGGTCGCCCAGCAGTTCTCGGACACCCTGTACGTACACCGGGCGGGCATGGTCGAAAAGCGCCCGGCCCTCAGGGGTGAGGACGGCGTACGTGGTGCGCCTGTTGTCGGGGGGCTGATGACGAGTCACGGCACCGCGCTGCACCAGGCGCTCGATGAGGCGGGTGATGGCGCTTTTGGGCTGCAGCGTGAGCTCGGCGAGGTCGATCATCCGCAGGCGGCCGAGCGGAGCCCGGGACAAGCGAAACAGCACCTCATGCTCGGAGAGCGAAACGTCTGCCTGCTCCTCCAGACGCCGGCTGAGCTCGGTCCGCATGACGGCATGCACCTGAACGAGATTGGCCCAGGCCAGCATCAGTTGGTGATCGTCTTCCGAAATCATCGAAACCATCTTATCCAACGTCTAGAATAGTTTTATTTGGTACTGTTCTATTTGGAATCGATGATGGAGGCGGAGGAACAAGGATGCATACTTTGGTGACGGGATCGACGGGGCAGCAAGGAGGCGCCGTCACGCGGGAGCTCCTCGCGCACGGGCATCCGGTCCGGGCGCTCACCCGGGACATCGGCTCTCAGCGGGCGCACCACCTGCGAGAAATGGGCGCCGAAGTCGTGGCAGGCGACCTGGAGAACCGCCAGGCCCTGCAGACCTCGGCCGTCGGCGTAGACGCGATCTTCGCCATGTCCACGTCCTACGAGGCAGGTGCTGACGCAGAGGTACGACAAGGCAGCACCATGGCGCAGGTGGCTGCCGACCAAGGTATTCACTTGATCTACAGCTCGGCCGCAGGTGCCGATCGCGATACAGGTATCAAGCACCTGGAGGCCAAGCACCAGGTGGAACGGGAGATCATCCGATTGGGGGTTTCTTCCACGATCTTGCGACCGGCCGCATTCATGGACAACGCGAACGCGCCGTGGGCGCGCGCCCGGCTTCGCGAGGGCGTACTGTCCCTGCCGATGCCTTCAGAACGTCCCGTGCAGCATGTCGCCGTGGCCGACATCGCCGCGTTCGTACGCCTCATCCTGGAAAGACGTGCCGAGTTCGTGGGTGCGACGATTGCGCTGGCCTCCGACGAACTCACCGGCGAGCAAATGGCTGCCGGCGTTACCGCCGCCTCCGGCCACGCCATCAGGTACATCGAGCCGAAGCGCGAGGCTTTGTCCGCGTACGGTGAGGATGGTGTGGCAATGCGCGACTGGTTTAACCGCGAGAGCTTCCAGGTGGACATCGCCGCGCTGCGCGCCTCTTACCCCGAGATCCCCTGGCGCCACTTCACCACGTGGGCGAACGAGCAGGACTGGAACTTCCTGCACAACGACTGATCACCGCCAGTCGTCGCTGGATGAGGCAGGTGCGATCTGTTACATCAAGGAGCTTTGGTTCGTCACTGTAACGACACGAATGGGCGACCGAGGAATGTGACGGATGGACGAATATGGATGGCTGGCGGAACGCTTCGAGGAGCACCGCCCGCATCTGCGGGGTGTCGCGTTCCGAATGCTGGGCTCCATACACGAGGCGGACGACGCCGTACAGCAAGCGTGGCTTCGGCTGAGTGGCTCAGACACGAGTGGCGTGGAGAATCTGCGCGGGTGGCTGACAACCGTGACTGGGCGGATATGCCTGGATATCTTGCGATACCGGGCCTCACGGCGTGAGGAGCCGCTGGATTGGCATCTACCCGACCCGATCGTGAGCCAGGTCGGCGGCGCCGATCCTGAGCAAGAAGCGTTGCTGGTCGAGTCGGTTGGCATCGCACTGTACGTCGTTCTCGAGACCCTGGCTCCCGCTGAGCGGCTCGCGTTCGTCCTGCATGACGTGTTCGCCGTCCCGTACGAGGAGATCGGAACAATGCTGGCGCGCTCGTCGAACGCCGCCAAGCAGCTTGCGAGTCGCGCGCGTCGGCGTGTGCAGGGAGTGGGTGTGCCCGATGCCGACCTGGGCCGCCAACACGCGGTGGTCGATGCGTTCTTCGCGGCAGCACGCGGTGGTGACTTCGACGCGCTGATCGCGCTTCTCGACTCGAAGGTCACCCTGCGAACCGACGCGGGCCCTCTGCGTCAAGCCTCCTCCGCTGTGATTCGCGGTGCTGCCGAGGTGGCGGGTCGTGCGCTGATGTTCGCACGGCCTGACGCACGCGTTCATCAGGCGCTCGTGAACGGCGCTGCCGGGGTTGTCATCACTGTCGATCATCGGCCGGTATCGGTCATGGGCTTCACTGTCACCGGCGGAAGAATCGTCGCGATCGATGGACTGAGTGACCCTGAACGTCTCAGCGCGCTCGACTTGTCGGCGTTCGTAGCGGGCTGAGCTTCCAACCTGGATCACTGTACGGGACGTACGCCAGTTCGCCGGCTGAGCAGGGATGCCCAGTTCGGCCTGCTCGGCGAGCACCCGCTGCCGATCCGCCAGCGTCTGCTCATACAGCGGGATCGCGCGGCCCAGGTCCCCCGCCGACCGGTAGGCGCCGGCGAGGTTGTTCCGCGACGACAGCGTGTCGCGATGGTCGCCGCGGCGGTGTGTGCGGGCGGTACCGCCACGCATGGCGTGATGGCGCTGAGGTTGTTCGACGAATCCGTGTCGGCAACCCGAACCGAGCCGCAGCGATGACTTTCGCGGTGAGCTCGCCTCTGTATAGGTATGAGCTCATCGCGCCAGTCACAGACCACGGCGGTGGTCACCGGAGCGGGCCGCGGCTTCGGATCGGCGATCGCCGCCGATCTCCGCCGCGGGTGGAGCGGTCGAGACCGCCGTGGTGGGCACCGGGGACGAGAATCCGCCGCACGGCACATGATCGCCCGGCGGTCGGGGGTGATCATGATGCACACACCCGAACCGGCCCGTTTGCCGCTGCCCCTGGTGGGCGGCATGAGCGTCGGCTGGGCGGCGATGGAAGGTCTCAACCGCGCGCTGTAGGCCGAATGGGCCCAGCACGGTGTTCGCGCGATCCGCCCGGCGGAATCATCGTCGACTGACCCGACTCGCCCCGACCGCCGTTTCGGCGGCCGGGGCATCCCTACGGAGGAGCAAGAGCAATGAACGATCTACTCGCGAGCGCCGTCGCCGCGCACGGTGGCGTGGACCGGTGGAACCGGATCCAGACGATCGCTGTCGACGCCGCCATCACCGGGGCCTTCTGGCAGATCAAGGGACAAGGCGACGCGCTGACGAAGGTCCGCTTCGAGGTGGACACCACGCGGGAACGGCTGACCATGGACTTCGTCGGCCAGGACCGACGGTCGGTCTTCGAACCCGACCGGGTCGTCCTGCAACGACCGATCGGCACGGTGGTCGAGACACGCGACGACCCGGAACGGTCGTTCGACGGCCACCAGTTCGAGACGCCATGGGATGACCTGCATCTCGCGTATTTCACCGGGGAAGCACTGTGGACGTACCTGAATACACCGTTCCTGTTCACCTGGCCGGGGTTCTTCTGCGAGGAGATCGACCCGATTGAGGCCGACGGTGAAACATGGCGGCGGCTGAAAGTGACCTTCCCCGACCACATCAAGAGCCACACACGCACGCAGGTGTTCTGCTTCGGCCCGGACGGGTTGCTGCGCCGTCACGACTTCACCATCGACATCGTCGGCCGGACGGTCGAGGCGCAGCTTTACGCCACCGACTACCGCGACGTCGACGGCATCGTCATCCCCGCCACGCGACGGGCCTACGCCCCCATGGGCGACGACCAGATCGTCTTCGTCGCCATCGACATGGCTGACATCGCCGTCCACTGATCCGAATTCCTTCTCACAAGGGACATCACGATGAACAACACCTACCGGGCCCAGGTCGTCGCTCCGGCGGAATGGGAGGCCGCCCGCCTGCGCCTGTTGGCGAAGGAGCAGGAGCTGACCCGCGCCCGGGACGCGATGGCCGCGCAGCGCAGGCGGATGCCGTGGCTGAAGGTGGAGCAGGAATACGCCTTCGACGGTCCGAACGGTGCCGCCCGGCTGCTCGACCTGTTCGAGGGCCGTCGTCAACTGCTGCTCTACCGCGCCTTCTTCGAGCCAGGCGTGGACGGCTGGCCCGACCACGCCTGCGTCGGCTGCTCGCTGATGGCCGACCAGGTCGCCCATCTCGCGCATCTCCACGCCCGCGACACCACGCTCGCGTTCGCCTCACGCGCACCGCAACCCGACATCGAACGGATGAAAGCGCTCATGGGCTGGACCATGCCCTGGTACACGATCACCGACAGCTTCGACGCCGACTTAGGCGTGGCCGAGTGGTACGGCACCAACGCATTCATCCGTGACGGCGACAACGTCTACCGCACGTACTTCATCAACGATCGCGAGCACGAGCCGATGGGAGCAACGTTGGGTTCCCTCGACTTCACCGCACTCGGACGCCAAGAGGACTGGGAGGACTCCCCCGACGGATGCCCCCAGGTGCCGCGATATTCGTGGCTGAAGCGACACGACGAATACGGCTCGACCGCGCGAGCCGCGCACCCCGCCACCACAGGATCGGCGGATCATGCACGCCACGACTGAAGCCAAGGCCGCCGGCGACAAGGATTTCGGAAGGCTGAGCGAACCGTTCCGGCGTGAGCTGCTCGCCTACTGCTACCGCATGCTCGGCTCGGTCGACGAGGCCGAAGAGGTGGTGCAAGACGTCTACCTCGACGCCTGGCGTGCCTACGACGCGTTCGAGGGACGGTCCTCGCTGCGTACCTGGCTGTACCGTATCGCGACCCGGGCGTGTTTCAAGGCGCTGGAAAAAAGTAGACGCAGGCCTCTGCCCGCGGATCTCGGCGCCCCCCAGACAGACCTGGATGCGGCGCTCGGCGCACAAGCTCGGGAGGTGCCGTGGCTCCAGCCGATACCCGACTTCCTGTTCGCCACCGCACCGGCCGATCCGGCGACGGTCGTGGTGGAACGACAGACTATGCGGCTCGCGCTGGTGGGAGCGCTCCAGCAGCTGCCGCCTCGACAGCGAGCCGTGCTGATTCTCCGCGACGTGCTGCAATGGCGTACCGCCGAGGTGGCGCAACTGCTGGAGATGACGACAGCGGCCGTCAACAGCGCGCTCCAGCGCGCCCGAGCCCAGGTTCCGCTCAGCCAAGACGACCTGACCGAACCCGCCGAGCCACGACAGCGGGCCCTGCTCGACCGATATGTCACCGCCTTCGAAACCGCGGACGTCGATCAACTCGTCGCGGTATTGACCGAGGACGCCAGATGGGAAATGCCGCCGATCGCGACCTGGTTCGAAGGCCGCGACACCATCCTCGCCTTCCTGGCCAAACAAATGCGAGTGATCGGACCGGCCGCACTGGTCTCCACCTCCGCCAACGGACAGCCCGCCTTCGCGGTCTACGCCCGCGGCCGCGACGGCGCACACCACCCACA
This sequence comes from Nonomuraea insulae, assembly GCF_042656245.1. Lineage (NCBI taxonomy): Bacteria > Bacillati > Actinomycetota > Actinomycetes > Streptosporangiales > Streptosporangiaceae > Nonomuraea > Nonomuraea insulae. The sequence goes on along the minus strand of NZ_JBHSPA010000083.1, from coordinate 31,978 downwards.
TGCCCTGCACGTACTGACACTCACAACCGAGGGCGTCTGCCGGATCGTCGCGTTCCACGGCTCAGGGCTGTTTCCACTGTTCGGGATCTGACACGGCCAACGACATGTCCGAACCAGAAAACATCACCCAGCACAACGAGGAGCTTCACGCACAGCTGCGACTGTTCTGCCACCTCATGCTCGGTTCGGCCGACGCCGCCGACCGCGTCATGCGGCAGATCTACCATCGCGCACTCGATCACCAAGACGATCAACAGCATCGGCGATCAGAACGCGTCCGACTATTCAGTATCGCCGCCGACCTCTGCGCGGCCCGCGATCGTACATCGCACGAATAAGCTACGCGACGAACTCCTCACTTGTGTATTCAAGACGATTATTCATTGTCCATCTCAGCCGCTCGCCATACGGTTGCCACGACTACGAGAAAGGCATGCGCCTGCCTCACTGATGGCGATGTGGGGCACATTCACCTTATCGGCGTCCCATTACATCCCCTGGCATCTACCAGAAAGTCAGCAAAATGCGCTTCAAGCATTACTGGACGGCCACGTTTGCCGTGACCGCCGCACTCATCACCGCAACGGCACCGGCGGCTTCCGCAAGTACGGCTCACGCCGGCACTCTCGGGAAGTTCAACACGACCACTATCGACCTCGCCACGAGCACGGGCACGTCGGTGGCCGTCATGCGGGTACTTGACCAGAGCGACTGCCCTATCCACTGGTTCTGCATCTGGGAGTGGCCGCAGTATTCGGGCGCTGGAACCAGGTACACCGGAGCAGGTACGAAGGAATTGGGCGATTACGGTTGGCGAGATATGGTGAGCAGTGTCTACAACCGTACGGGCGGGACAGTGACGCTGGTCGACAGCCGCTCCTTCCTGGAGTCGGACAAAACGCTCGCCGTCTATGCGGGATCGCTCATTCCGGACCTCGGGAAGGTCTCCTACCCTGGGGGCGGGACCTGGAACAACAAGGTCGACAAGATCAAGCTCGGCTGATCGTACCGGTCGTCGGTCAAGGGCGGATGCGAAACTATCCATAGCGGATACCGAAGCAATCGAGCCCTGGTTTCTGGCCACCTCACGAGAGTGACGTGTTCCCCGCCGCAAACAACGCGGGGGCCATTGGCCTTCACCAGAGAAGCCAGCGGGGTGCAATCCCCGACCCCACGGCGAATGGAGAACGAACTGATGAAAAGCACAATCCAGTGGCGCGGCCGATCATATCGCGCCACTTTATGAAAATGGTCGCAGTGTTGCTGGTCGCGGCATCATCGGTGGTGGCACCACCCTTCATCGCGGCAGCCACCCCCATTCCCGATGGACACGAGGTGTTCGCCAACGGGGAGCGGGAGAATGGCGCCGCGGCCGCGTACGTCTGCTTCCGAGCCCCCACCGTGGTGAAGGCCGGTGATGGAGGCCTGCTGGCCTTCGCCGGCGCGCACCTCGATGATTGCAGCGACTCCAGCCCGGGCGACATCGTGGTGAAGCGGTCTTCTGACGGTGGCAAGAAATGGGGCCCATTGCGAGTGCTCGCCAGACACAGCGCGACGCCGCGGGTGTTCGCGCACAACCCCGTGCCGATCGTGGACACCACAACAGACCCGCATCGGATCGTGCTGTTGTACACCGAGAACCATGACCGGGTCTATGTCCGAACCAGCGATGACCATGGCGCCACGTGGGATGCCCGGAAGGCGATCACGAAGGAGATCTGGAAGCCCGCCTGGGGAGCCTGGCAGGAAGGGTCGGAAGATTCTCCGGGACAACTCGGCACGGGCCCCGCGCATGGCATCCAACTCACCAGGGGCGCCGACGCCGGCCGCCTGGTGGCGGGTATGACGGTTCGTGTTGCCCCGGGAACCTACAAGCAGTCCGCACTCGGCGGAGCACTGATCTACAGTGACGACAGCGGTGCCACATGGCACGCCGGTGCGTCCTCGCACGGTGCCGAGCCCGCGATCGGAGCGCAGGAGCTCAGCCTCTTCGAGCGGAGTGACGGCAGCGTGTTCGTGGCGGCGCGCAACGAGGAGGGCGCCGCGGCGACGGTGGACAGGGCCGCATACGCGATCTCTCGTGACCAGGGCAAGACGTTCGAGGCCGACTTCGCGTTGCTCCCGCCACTGGGGCTGCCCGACATCGGCACGCAGGCATCTACCCTGGACATCAGGGCCAAGGACCGCGACGGCTACGACCGGGCGCTGCTGGCCGCTCCGGCCGGCTCGACCCGAGTGGACCTCACCATCCGTTCTTCCTTCGACGGAGGCTACACCTGGCAGGCGCCCCAGGACGGATATCTGGTGTACGACGACATCTCTGCGTACTCCGACATGATCGACTTAGGTGGCGGAAAGTACGGCGTCATCTACGAGGGCGGAGTCGACGATGAGCACGAATTCGTCAACTTCGCCACCTTCACCGAGGCCGACCTCGACATGCCGGACAACCCGACCAGCCTGACGGCCGATCAGTACACCGGTGCGCTGGCCACTACGGCTCCGAATCAGCTGCACCTGTTCGCCCTCGCACCCGGTGGCGGCCTGGGCCACTGGTTCGAAGAGTCGGATGGCACGGTCAAGCGCGGGACCTGGGGCACCGCCGTCGCCGGTGAATCGGTCGCTTACCTGGCCGGTGCCCAGCAGCACGTCCTGGTGCGCGGCACCGACGGGAGTTTACGCCACCGCTTCTGGGACGCGGGCCGCGGCGGGTTGGTCCAGGAAACCTGGCTACCCGCCGGCACCGTGTCAGGAGCGCCCGCGGCCGTCACGACGCCGGGCCAGCAGCACGCCTTCGTCCGTACGCCGGACGGCCGGCTGCTTCATACCTGGTGGGACTCCGGTACGGATACCCGCCGGGAGCAGACCTGGGCGGCGGCGAGTACCGTGGCCGGTGATCCGGTCGCGGTGGTTTTCGGCGACCAGCAGCATGTCTGGGCCACGGGAACCGATGGCCAACTGCACCACTGGTGGTGGGCCAAGGGGCCTGGCGTCCGGCACGAGACCTGGGCGGGGACCGCGCACGGCACCCCAACAGCCTTCGTGCACCGCGGTCAGCTCCACGTTTTCGCGGCCGACGCGCAGCGCTGGCTGTCGCACTGGTGGTGGGACTCCGGCACCCAAGTGGTCAAGCGGCAGACGTGGGCCGGCCCGGTCCCGCTGGGCGGACGCCCCTCCGCGTTCGTGCACGGCTCCCAGCAGCACGTCTTCGCCCGCACGACCGACAACACCCTGGCGCACTGGTGGTGGGATCCCGCCTACGATGAGCCTCGTTACGCTGTGTGGCCTGGGGCGCTGCACTCCGATCCGGTGACGAACCTGGCCGGTGAAGCTCAGCACGTCTATGGGGCGTCCGCCGTCGACGGCGGGGTCACCCATTGGTGGTGGGACCGTACGGGTGGTGTCCAGCAGGAGAACTGGGGCGGTCAGATGGCCTCCACCCCGCACTGGTGATCTGACACCATGGCCCCTGCCGTGGCCTCTGGAGAGCGATAGTTGCTCGGTCGGGCGGAGGTGTACGGGTCCGCCTCCGCCCGACCGGCGCTTGTCAGCGGCCGGAAGCCAGGGGCTGTCGGGACTGGTGCGGCCGGTGCCCGTTGTAGTGGATCAGATACTCGCGGAGTGCGAAGGTCAGGTGGCGTTCGTTGAGGATCAGGATCCGGTCCAGGAGTTCGCGGCGCAGGGTGCCGATGACGCGCTCGCAGATGGCGTTCATCCTCGGCGTCCGCGGCAGCGTCGTGACCACCCTCAGCAGTTCGGCTGCGGGCCGGCTCGCCTTGGATTCTTCAATGCCCCCAGGTTGGGTTCTCTCGGGCCATCCGCACGATCAGTGCCTTGACAAGGGGGCGGCTGCCGGGCCGTCCCAGGCGCCGCCGGTCGGCGTGCCCCCACCGCTGACGGCGTAGCACCTGATTCTCGTGACGGAGCACCAGCAGCTCAACGCCCTTGGACAGATCAGCGCGGACCAGCACCGCCAGCAGGCCGACCAAGCCCCTCACCAACCGGTAGACCAGCGACAACAACACCTCGCGAAGGTCCCAGCCACCGCCCTGATCACGCAGCGAAACCCCAGCTCACAGTACGAAACCGTGTTTCCGAGCGGGACACCGTCGCGACGCTGCTGACCCCTTCCGTGGCCGGCTCCTGCACCGTCCGCCCGCGACCCGTTGACGCAGGGCCGGGACAGGAGCTCCGGCAGGACCGCGACAGGGAGAAGGCGCCGCGCGGCGGGACCGGCGCAGCGGGGGTTTTCCAGTCAACTGCCGGGTGGCTAATATCGGGCACCAATCGCCACTTCGGCGACTTTCGTCATGGACTCACCGATAGGCGGAGGAGTGTCCGGCACGTGGCTAGATTGGGCAGGGTCGGGCGACGACGAGCGGAGACCATGGGCGACGGAGCTGGGTTAAGGGGGTCATCTGGCGGCGGGCCGCGGCGACTGGCCGGCGGCCGCCGGCTGCCGTTGCGTACCGTGCTGCTCATCGTCGTGTTCGTCCCGAGCTTGACCTTCACTCCCCTGCTGGCGTCGGGCATGTACCAGCTGTCCTCGCAGTGGCGGGCGGAGAAGGCCCAGATGGATCTGGCCACGACCACCGTCGGCAGACCTGCGGCCAGGCTGTTCTTCAGTCTCGATCAGGAGCGGCGCCTCACCGCGGAGGTGCAGGCCGGCTCCACCGGCGCCGCCCGCGACAAGCTCGCCGAGCAGCGCACGGCGACCGACCAGGCGGTGAGCGCCTTCCGTTCCCTGACGGCTCTCGACTCCGCGAACGCGCAGGAGGGGCTCACCGGCGCCATCGCCGGGACTGTACGCGTCCTCGGCCTCCTCGATCAGCAGCGCGGGGCGGTGGACGCCGGCTGGTCCAGCGCGCAGCACGCGTTCGACTACTACAGCCGCGTCCTCGCGTCGGACCTCGGCGTGCTGACCGCCCTCAGCAACACCGACGAGGGCCAGGTGAACAGTCAGTCGCAGACCCTGGTCGACCTCTTCTGGGTCGTCGACGCGATCGGCCGCGAAGACGCCGTCCTGGCGCGCGGCTGGGCGGCGGGGCGTCTGACGAAGGACGAGTACGGCCTCGTCGCCGACGCCATCGGCGCCAGGAAGCACCTCATGCAGTCCCGGGTGATCCCCAGTCTCACGGGCGATGAGATCCCGTACGCGAAGCTGACGGCCGGCAAGGCGTGGGAAGCCATGACCGCCCTCGAAAGCCGGTTGGTCACCTCCGGCAGCGGCTCCCGGACCGAACAGGTGACACTCCGCGACGACAGTGCCGCGTGGCGCTCCTCGGTGAACGAGGTCTCCGCGCAACTGCGCAAACTCCTCAACCTCCGCTTCGACAACGTCGGCAAGATCGGCTACGGCCACGCCGGCATGCTCTTCACGATCTTCATCAGCATCTCCACCGTCGGCCTGCTCGCCCTGGGCCTGGTGATCTTCACGAGCTGGCGCCTCACCGCCATCCTTCGCCGGCGCATCCTCCGGCTGCGCGAGGACGCCCAGGAGCTGCAGGAGCGGCTGCCCAAGGTGGTCGCCCGGCTGGAGCGCGGCGAGGACGTCGACGTGGACGCGGAGGTGCACAGGGTCGAGCCCACCCCCGACGAGCTCGGCGAGCTCGGGCAGGCGCTCAACATGGCCAGCCGCAGCGCCGTGCTCACCGCCGTGCGGCAGGCCGAGCAGCACCGTGGCTTCCAGCGCATGCTCCAGCGCATCGCCCGCCGTACGCAGATCCTCATCGGCCTGCAGCTGAAGAAGCTGGACGAGCTGGAGCGCCGGCATGAGGACCCCGAGGTGCTGGAGGGCCTGTTCGACCTGGACCACCTCACCGCCCGGCTGCGCCGCTACGAGGAGAACCTGGTGATCCTCGGCGGCGGGCAGCCGCAGCGCCGGTGGCGCAAGCCCGTACACCTGCTCGATGTGCTGCGCGCCGCGCAGGGCGAGGTCCAGGACTACCGCCGGATCTCGATCGACGTCGAGGGCGAGCCCTGGATCGCCGAACGGGCAGTGGGGCCGCTGGTCCACGTCCTGGCCGAGCTCATGGAGAACGCCACCACCTTCTCCAAGCCGCTGACGCCCGTCGAGGTGCGGGCCGCACCGGTCAGCCGGGGCGTCGCCGTGGAGATCGAGGACCGCGGCCTGGGCATGGAGCCCGAGCAGTACGACGCCGCGAACGCCCTGCTGAAGTCGCCGCCGCAGCTCGACGTGATGACCCACGCCGACGACGTGCGGCTCGGCCTGTACGTGGTCGCCCGGCTCTCCGCCGGTCTGGGCCTGCAGGTGGAGCTGCGGTCGTCGGCCTTCGGCGGCACCCGGGTCATCGTGCTGCTCCCGGAACCGCTGGTGGTGGACCGCCCCCGTGCGGTGCCCGCGCCGGCCGCGCTCCCCGAGGAGGTCCCCCAGGACACCACCGGTACGCGGCCCCGCCCGCAGGAGGAAGACGCCGAACCCCGCCACCCTGAAGACTCGGACGAGCCCGGCCAGCCTCCGGAGGACGGCCAGTTGCCGACCCGCTCCAGAGGACGCGCGATGGCGTACGTGACGGCGTCCGCCGGATCGCCGGACCGGGACGACGCGCCGCCACCGTCCGAGCGCCGGCCGCTGCCCCAGCGAGTGCGCCAGGCCAGCCTGGCCGCCGAGCTCAAGGCCCCGGCCGACCGGGACGAACAGACCGGCCAGGACACCTGGGCCGTACGCGACCAGCCCAGCCGATCCAGTGCCACGATCGGCGCGTTCCAGAGGCAGTCTCGCCGGCGCCGGGCCGGCGACGCCGCCCAGCCCGGGCCGAGCGGATCCGCCGAGCCCAGTGCCCCTACGACGGAAGATCCAAGATGACGCAGCGCACCACCGCCACCAACATCGACCTGGACTGGCTCCTGGACGGCCTGGTCGATCAGGTCGCGGGCACCCGGCACGCCATCGTGCTGTCCGACGACGGCCTGGTGATCAGCCGGTCCAGGACCATCGAACGCTCGGACGCCGAACGCCTCGCCGCGATCGCCACCGGCCAGCAGAGCCTGGCCCGCGGTGTCGGGCAGCTCTTCAGCGGCGGCCCGGTCCACCAGGTCATCATCGAGATGGCCGACCTGTGGCTGTTCATCACAGGCGCGGGCCGGGGCACCCACCTGGCCGTGGTCGCCTCCCAGGAGGTCGACGCCGAGCTGATGAGCGTCGCGATGCACACCCTGATCCAGCAGGTCGGCCAGAAGCTGGGCGCCGATGCGCGGGCCGCGCGGGCCGACGACGCGGGGGGACGCGGATGAAACACTGGACGGAGGGCTTCGAGGACGATGACGCCGACGAGCCCCTCGTCCGCCCCTATACGATCACCGGCGGACGCACCGCTCCCGAGCGGGACGACCTGACGCTGATCACCCTGCTGACCGCGATGTCCGAGGTCTCGCCGGAGACCGGACGCGGCGCGCGGAGGATGCAGCCCGAGCACCGCACCATCGTCACTCTGTGCAAGCGGCCCCTGGCGGTGGCCGAGGTCGCCTCCGCACTGAATCTCCCGGTGTCGGTGACCAAGATCCTCATCGGCGATCTGATCGAGGCCGGCCGGCTGCGGGCCCGGCCGCCACTGGCTTTCGCCCAGGCGGGCGGCTCTCCTGAAATGGCAATCCTTGAGGCGGTGCGGGATGGGTTACGCAAGCTCTGACCACGGGGACGATGCTCCCCTGGCGGTGAAGATCCTTGTCGCCGGCGGTTTCGGCGTCGGGAAGACGACCCTGGTCGGGGCGGTGAGCGAGGTCGCCCCCCTGCGTACGGAGGAGTACCTGACACATGCCAGCGTCGGCGTCGACGATCTGGACGGGGTGAGCGGCAAATCCACCACGACCGTCGCGCTGGACTTCGGGCGGATCACCATCAACAGGGACGTCGTGCTCTACCTGTTTGGCACTCCCGGCCAGGAACGCTTCTGGTTCATGTGGAACGACCTCGTCAACGGAGCGATGGGCGCCGTGGTCCTGGTGGACACCCGCCGGCTCGATGTGAGCTTCGCGTCGATCGACTTCTTCGAGAGCCGCGGCATCCCCTTCGTCGTCGGCGTCAACTGCTTCCACGGCGTCAAGGACCGGACGCAGGAGGAGATCCGCAGGGCGCTCGATCTCGACCCGCAGGTGCCGCTGGTGCTCTGTGACGCCCGCGATCGAGTGGCGGGGCGCGATGTGCTGCTCACGCTCATCGACCACCTGATGGCCGCCCACTCCCGCACCACACCGCACCCCGTGGCCTGACCGGGCGACGGGGTGCGGATCTTCATGAACGGGCGGCGGCGAGGTCGCGCCCGTTCACACGTAGCCGGTGACGGCGGTGCGTCATGCGCGCCGGTGACGGCGGTGCGTCATGCGCGGCCGTTGGCGGCGCACCAGCCTGCCCAGGTGGTGGCGCCCTTGCCGAGCTGCTTGTTGTAGAAGGAGGTCCAGGAGTTCTCGCTCGCCCCAGGCGCGGTGGGAGCGGCCGTGTACAGCGGGTGGTTCGCCTCGACCTCGGCCCGCAGCCACGGCTCGATGCGGGCGTAGGAGCCCAGCGACCAGCTGCGGGCGTGGTAGGTGAGCTGACCGCGCACGTCGCTCTCCGGCAGGCACATGAACGGCGCCCACGGGCTGGTCCGCGCCCAGCTGATCTTCGTCTTCATCGCGCCGGACGGGATGCCCTGCGCGGTGCGCGCCGCCACCTCGCGGTCGTCGACGGAGAAGTCGAACATCTCCTGCGCGGCGTACACGCCGCCGGTGAGGCCGAACCTCTCGCCCAGCGCGGTGCCCAGGTCCGAGCGCACGCCGATGTCGCTGGTCCACACGCTCTCGTCGTGCAACTGCTGCAGCGCCGGACCGGCGAAGGCGGAGGTGATGGTGAACGGGCCGAAGTTCACCGAGTCGTTGTTGATGGGCACGACCGGGTAGGTCTTGCCGTCGATCGGGTTCTTCCACTCGCGCAGGACGCGCTGCGGGTCCGCCGGGTCGGTGTAGAAGACGATCTCCCGGGAGAGCTGGTAGAGCTGGTTCGTGTCGGGGACGCGGTAGAGCCGCCGGATGTTGTAGCCCTCGATGTTGAAGAGCTTCTGGCCGTGCCGCATCGCCGGGTCCAGGCTGTTGCCCTCGATGTTCGCGTACACCGAGCCGGAGATCCGGAACACCATGTCCTTCCCGTCCGGACGCCCGTACGTCTGGAGGGAGAGCTTGCCGCTCTTGTCGGTGACCGTCGCGTAGACCGGCCCGGGATTTGTGGGATCCACGACGGTGTCGGCCGCCTGCGCGCCTGGAATGCCCAGGCCGATAAATAGGACGATAGGGGCTAATAGCCCTGGAATGCCTCGTTTGACCACTTACGCCATCCATGTCGAGAATGAAGTGAATAGTCCCCCATTGTGATCATGGTGGGCGAAGGATTGTCCAGCCCGTTCCCGGGGTACGCGACCTGCCCGGAGAGACCACCTGATGACGACCCTCCTGACACCGGGGCCTGAACAAGTGCTTGGGAGGTCACGATAGGGGCGCATGTATTGATCGGTGCGGGATCGGGCTGTTAGACAAGGCCAGCGGTTCGCGCCTGGAGAAACGGTGGTCCCCCGTGCAGCAGTCCATTCTCACCACAGTCATGCTTCCCGCCGCGCTCGCGTTGATCATGTTCGGGCTGGGCCTCTCCCTCGCACCACAGGACTTCGCCCGGATCGCGACCCGGCCCAAGGCGGTGGTCATCGCGCTGGTCGCGCAGATCCTCGTGCTGCCGGCCGTCTGCTTCGGGCTGGTCGTGCTGTTCGGGCTGGAGCCGCTGCTCGCCGCCGGCATGATGCTGCTGGCGGCCTCGCCCGGCGGGACGACCGCGAACCTCTACAGCCACCTGTTCGGCGGCGACGTGGCGCTGAACGTCAGCCTCACCGCCGTGAACTCGGTCCTGGCCGTGCTCACCCTCCCCGTGGTGGTCAACCTGTCACTGGACCACTTCGTGGGAGCCGGGCCGGGCATCGGACTGCAGGCCGACAAGGTGGCGCAGGTCTTCGCCATCGTGCTCGTGCCGGTCGCGGTCGGCATGATCGTACGACGCGTCAGCGTGACGTTCGCGAACCGGATGGACAAGCCGGTCAGGATCCTGTCGGCGATCGTGCTGGCCACGGTGATCGTCGGAGCGATCGTGCAGGAGCGGGAGCGGCTCGGCGGCTACATCGCCGCCGTCGGGCTGGTGGCGCTGCTGTTCAGCGCGATCAGCCTCACCATCGGCTACTGGCTGCCGCGGCTGTTCGACGTGGAGCGCCGGCAGGCGATCGCGTCCGGGATGGAGATCGGCATCCACAACAGCACGCTGGCCATCACGATCGCGCTCAGCCCGACGCTGCTCGCCAACCCGACGATGGCGGTGCCGCCCGCCGTCTACGGCGTGCTCATGTTCGGCACCACGCTGGTTTTCGGCTATCTCGTCAGACGCCGCGTCGCCGAGCCCGCGTCGCCGAACCCGGCGAGCGGCTGAGCATCGGCCGCCGCTCGGCGTTTCAGTCGCTTGTACTTCTTCCGCGCCCAGCACATCAAGATGCGATCAATGCGCCTGCACAGCGGGATCACCCTGCTCGGAAAGGGAATCGATGACCGCGTCGACTGGCCACGAGGTGACATTCGAAGCCGGGTGGGCATCTCTCGGCGCGTGGGGTGGGATTCGCGCTGTCGGAGAAACTCGATTCCTCATCGAATTGAGCAACACCGAGAACATCACGATCGAGAGCACGGCAGATGCCCGCCTGGTCGGGGGAGCATGGTGGCTGGACGAGGAAGGAGGCAGGCTCCTGATCATCGAGAGGAACGGGTGGGAGATCGAGCGAGTCGACTTGCGGACAGGCGAGGTCGTTCACCTGTACACGATGCAACGACACGACGACGAGGCTTTCCGCTCCCTCACCATCCACGAGCTTTCCAGCAAGGGGGTCGCGCTGCTCAGCGAATGCGAATTGATCTGCATGGACGCCGCCGGGGACATTACCTGGCACATATCACACAAAGACTTCACCCTGGGTGTCAGCAGTATTCGGGAAGACGAAATCGTTTTGGGGTCGCAGGCCCCGGCACGCGAGAACCACACGCGGCGATTCGCGCTGAGTTCGGGTGACGAGATCACCTGAACGCATCCTCAAGCCCGTGGGTGCCCGAAACTACGGCTCGACGGCTCTGACCTGCGATTTGACGGCGTCCCGCTCGAAAATACGGTTTCGTGGCTTTGCTGCGCAATCAGAGCGGCGACTGCGTCCATCGCTCGTGGTCGAAACCGGACTGCTCAAACGGCTGCATGTGCTGATCTTCATCGAGCACGGCACCCGGAAAGCGCACCTGGCCGGCGCAACCGCACGCCCGACCGGGGCATGTAGAGTCGGTCATGGCTTTGTCGGGGTGTCGAGGGTGAGTCCGGTCTGGGCGGGCTCCGCGATCGGGTCGACGCCCTGGGCGGCGAGTTCAGCGCCGACCGGCAGGCAGGCGGCGGCTTCCTCGTACGGGCCCACGTCCCCGCGGAAAGCCGGCCGTGAGCTGGGGCGGCTTTGTCGTACGGGCCCACCTCTCCGCGGAAAGCCGGCGGCGGTCCGGCACGGGCGGCTGACGCCGTCGAGCGGGCCGGCGTCATCGGGCGCCTCGGTGATCCCCTCGGCCAGCAGCCGACTCAGCGTCTCCCGTCCGGCCGCGACCCTGGCCACCCTCGACGCCGTCGAATCCGGTTCCAGCGACATCCTGCTCACCTGAACAGGCAGGCGCCAGCGCGAGGACGGGTAAGAGATCGTTGCCGAAGCATCAGTACCGAGTGGGACGAGGACGACACATCATGAAGGCCATCATCTACCGCGACCACGGCGACCCCGACGTTCTCCAGCTCGTCGCCCGTGACCTGCCCGTGCCCGGCCCCGGGGAGGTTCGTGTCCGGGTCGCCGTGTCCGGGGTCAACCCGACCGACTGGAAGACGCGCTCCGGCGCCACCAACCCCAAGAAGTTCCCGGAAGTCACCCCGCATCTCGACGGCGCCGGCGTGATCGACGCCGTCGGCGAGGGGGTCGACCGGAGCCGGGTCGGCCAGCGGGTGTGGCTGTTCATGGTCACCGCCGGGCGGCCCACCGGCACCGCCGCCGAGTTCACCGTCGTGCCCGCCAGGCAGGCCGTGCCGCTGCCCGACGAAGCCGGGTTCGACGTCGGTGCCTCTCTCGGAGTTCCCGCACTCACCGCGCACCGCGCGCTCACCGTCGCCGAGGACGGGCCGCGCCGTCTGCGGCCCG
>NZ_JBHSPA010000083.1:0-19678 GCF_042656245.1 Nonomuraea insulae | reverse complement strand
GCCCGGTGGGCCGGCGCCACCGTGATCAGCACGATCAGCGGCCCGGAGAAGGCCCGGCTGGCCACCGCCGCCGGCGCCCACCACGTGATCAACTATCGCGAGGGCGACCCGGCCGCCGACATCCGCGAGATCGCCCCGGACGGCGTCGACATCGTCGCCGAGGTGGCGCTCGGCGCGAACCTCGCACTGGACCTGGCCGTGCTGCGGACGCGCGGCACGATCTCGACCTACGCCAACGACGGTGGCAAGCCGGTCGAACTGGACGTGCGGCAGAACATGACACTGAACACGCGCTTCCAGTTCCTGGTGCTCTACACGATCGGTTCCGAGGCGCTCACAGCGGCCGCCGAGGACGTCGCCGCCGCGGTCCGCGACGGCGCCCTGCCGGTCGGCGAGCAGCACGGCCTGCCGCTGCTCCGATTCCCGCTCGACCGCACCGCCGACGCGCACCGGGCGGTGGAGAACGGCGCGGTCGGCAAGGTCCTGGTGGACATCACGCCGTGATGTTCAGCCGGCCACGGTTGGCGTGAACGAAGACGGAACGGCTGCTCCGGCAACTGGTGATCCCGGGTCCGGATCAACGAGACGGCTTCGCCACGATGGTGAAAGGCGGCGGAGCCGGGACCTCATCGGGAAGCCGCCCGGGACCAGCGTTCGAGGGGGCGACGCCGATCGGGAACCACCAAACCTGTAGATACGGTCACTTCATTGGTCGGCGCGCAGGACGACCAGCGACGGCAGCGCCCGCAGCAGGCGCCCCCCGATCTCGCCGATCGACTCATAGGCGCCGATCATGATCACCGTCTCGCCCTCGCGAAGCCCGACCGAGACCCGTGCCCGCACGGGTCTCGGTCGGCAGTGAGCGGGTTACCAGCCGATGCCGATCGTGAGGCTGGTCGGCGGGTTGGCGTTGGGGAGGATCTTGACGCTGCTCTGGTCGTTGATGTCGTCATAGGCGAAGCCGTACGCGCGCCCCTGGAGCCGGCGTAGTCGTTCTTGGGGGTGCCGGCCGGGTAGTACCCCGATGGGCTGCCCCACCAGGCGGCCGTGTTCACGGAAACGCCGCGGTTGAGTGCGGCGCAGAACTCGGCGCCGAGCTCCAGTTCCGTCGTCGACATCCCCAGGGAATGAAACTACGGCAACAGTGCCGTTCCGTGGAAATGGGAACGAAGTCGCGGATCGGACTCGCCGAGAAATGCCGGTGAGCCCTGTCCACCGCCTCGCAGACCTGGCAGGCCGAGACCTTGCCCGAGAAGTCGGCCAACAGGCGTTCTTCCACCGCGTGTATGGCCTGATTCTCGCGAGTCCCACATCGGGGTTCAACACCACCTCCCACGACTCTGGACGGAGTTCACCTTCACATCTGAACGCGTTCCGCGACCTCGTCCAAGCCCAGCCGGGAACGAGTCAACGCGCACCTCGCCCGCGGTCGTCAGCGTCCGCCGGCACGTGCGGCGGCGACGACCCGGCCGCGTTCCGACTCGGGAAAGCGGTCGAGCTTGGCGCGGACCTCGTCGGCGTCGTCGTTGGCGCCGAACAGGTCCGTGCCCGGTTCGAGCCGTATCCCTTCAGCGAGCGGACCGGCGATGACCGGGACGAAGCCGAGCGCGTCGACGAGGGAGGCGACCTTGGCGAGATCGGCGGCGCGGTCGCCCGCGATCGCGATGGCCTTGCGCCCGGCCTCGCCCGCAGGACGGGCCTCGTCCTCCAGGTCGTGGTAGCCCATGTGGTTGAACGCCTTGACGATCCGGGAGCCGGGCAGGAAGCTCTGCACGAGCTCGCTGGAGGAACTGCGCGGGTCGGTCAGGTCGTCGCGGATCCCGTCGACCTCCCACCAGTAGTTCATGGCGTCGATCACCAGCTTTCTGCGCAGCTCGTCGACCGGCAGGCTGCGGTACTTGCCGAGCGGGAGGGCCAAGATGACCACGTCGGCACGGGCCGCGGCATCGGCGCCGGTCGTGGCGACCGCGCCGGGCGCGAGCACATCGACGGTGAGGGCGATCTTGCCGGGGTCACCGGATCCGGCGATGAGCACCTTGTATCCGGCCGCCGTGGCGAGCCGCGCGAGCACGGTGCCCACCTTGCCCGCGCCGAGGATACCGATGGTCTCGTTCATGCGCTCCTCCCACCGAGGAGGTCGCGGACCATTGGGATCACCGCGGAGCCGTACAGCTCGACGGCGCGCATCCGGGCGCCGGCGGGCTGCGCTCCCACCGTGTAGATGAGGTCGAAGCGGCCGACGCCGAGAACGCTGACCGCGTCGGCGATCTTGCGGGCGACGGTCTGGGGCGAGCCGATGTAGAGCGAGCCGTGCTCGATCTCGGCGTCGTACTCCGCGCGGCGGATCGGCTGCCAGCCGCGCAGCGCGCCGATCCGGTCACGCTGGACGCGGTAGTGCGGCCAGAACAGCTCCCGTGCCTGCTCGTCGGTGTCGGCGACGAAGCCGGGCGAGTGCATGCCGACCGGGTGCGCGATGGTGCCGAGTTGCTCGGCGGCGCGGCGGTAGAGCTCCAGGTAGGGGGCGAAGCGCTTGGCCGGGCCGCCGATGATGGCGAGCATGAGCGGCAGGCCGTGCTGCACGGTGCGGACGACCGACTGCGGCGAGCCGCCGACACCTACCCAGGTGGGCAGGCGCCCCGCGTCGGTCTTCGGGAAGACCTCGGCGTTTTCGAGCGGAGGGCGCAGCCTGCCGCTCCAGGTGACCGGCTTCTCCTCCAGCAGCTTGACGAACAGGTCGAGCTTCTCCTCGAACAGCTCGTCGTAGTCGGCCAGATCGTAGCCGAACAGCGGGAAAGACTCGGTGAAGGAGCCGCGGCCGAGGATGACCTCGGCGCGGCCGTTCGACAGGGCGTCCACCGTGGCGAAGCGCTGGAACACCCGGACCGGGTCATCGGAGCTCAGCACCGTCACGCCGGAGGAGAGCTTGATGCGATTCGTCCGGGTGGCGATCCCGGCCAGCACGGTTTCCGGGCTCGACACCGCGTACTCGGGCCGGTGGTGCTCGCCGAGCGCGATGACGTCGACGCCGAGCTCGTCGGCGAGCACCGCCTCCTCGACGACCTGCCTGATCGCCTCGCCGTGGGAGAGCAGCTCGCCGTTGTCGTCCTCCGGCACATCGCCGAAGGTGTCGAGGCCGAACACGAGGTCAGACATGAGCGGGCTCCTTCGCCAGCAGTTCGCGGACCCGGGGGGCGACCTCGCGGCCGAGCAGCTCGATGGTGCGGGCGCGCGCCTGGCGGGGCAGGCGCATGATGTCGTACTTGAGGTCGAAGCGGCTCAGCCGCAGGTCGCGGGCCATCGTCGCGATCTTCCGAGCAACGGTGTCGGGTGAGCCGACGAACAGCGCGCCGTGGTCGAGCTCGGCCTCGTAGCGTTTGCGGTCGGGCTTGTAGAAGCCGCGTTCGCGGGCGAGCGCCGTCACGACCGGTTCCCAGTACTGCCACCAGGTCTCCACGGCCTCCTCGTCGGTGTCGGCGATCAGGCCGAGTGAGTGCTGCCCGATGGGTTGTACGGCGTGTCCGTACTGCTCCAGCGCCTTGAGGTAGAGCTCGACGTGGCCGGCGAAGCGCTGCGGACGCCCGCCGATGATCGCGAGCATGAGCGGGAGCCCATAGCGGGCGGCGCGCACCACCGAGCCAGGACTGCCGCCCACGCCGATCCAGGTGGGGATGCCGCCCTGGCGCATGCGGGGGTGCAGCCGCTGGTCGGACAGAGGGCTGCGGACGGTGCCCGACCAGGTGACGCTGTCCTCGCGCTGGAGCCGTACGAAAAGATCGAGCTTCTCCTCGAACAGCTGCTCGTAGTCGGCCAGGTCGTAGCCGAACAGCGGGAACGATTCCGTCGCCGAGGCACGCCCGAGGACGAGCTGGGCGCGGCCGTTCGACACCGCGTCCAGGGTTGAGAACTCCTGGTACAGGCGGACCGGGTCGTTGGTGCTGAGCACGGTGACGGACGTGCCGAGCCGGATCCGCTGGGTCGCGGTCGCGATCGCGGCGAGCAGCACCGGGGTCGCCGAGTCGTTGTGGCCTTCCCGATAGTGCTCGCCGATGCTGAAGTCGTCGAGGCCCACCGACTCGGCCAGCCGCGCCTCGTCCACGATCAGCCGCACGGTCTCGGCGTCGCTGAGGACGCGGTCGGCGTCGGTGGCGACCTCTCCGAACGAGTTGAGTCCCAGTTCCATGGTTCCCTCCCCCAGACCAATGTGATTGACACGTCAATTATGTATGATGTGATTGATATGTCAACTAGGAGGCCGTGATGACGAGGAAGCGTGTGCTGCCCACCGTCGATGAGCTGCGGATCTGGCGCGACTACATCGAGACGGCGGAAGCGCTCAGGACCGAAATCGCCTCCCGGCTGCAGAGCGAGTCGTCGCTGTCGCCGGGCGACTACGCGATCCTGCTGGCCCTGACCGAGGCGCCCGAGCAGCGGATGCGCTCCTCCGACCTGGCGGCCCACATCCACTGGGAGCGCAGCCGCCTGTCCCACCACCTCGGGCGGATGGAACGGCGCGAGCTCATCCGCCGTGAAGACTGCGTCACCGACAACCGGGGGGCCGAGGTCGTGCTCACCACCACCGGGATCGAGGCATTCCACGGCGCCACGGTCCCGCATCTGCGAGCCGTACGGGAGCTGTTCGTGGACGCGCTGACGCCGGCGCAACTCAGCGCGGCGGGGCAGGTGGCCGCGACGCTGCGCGGACACCTCGATTCACCCTGAGAGGGCGATTCGCGAGTTCATGACCGTGATGTCGTAGGGTGATTGAGTACAGGCACGCGCCGGCGAGCGTGCGGATCTCAAGGGCACAACCAGCACCTGCCGCGAGTCGAGGTCATCGGCACGCCGGCGGGGGCCTTGCCTGCCGTACTCCCGGCAGTCGCATACCGTGCAACCCCGCGTTTAGCGGTTGTCAAGCGATCATTCTATGATCCCCCGCATGAGTTATCCGGCCTTTCCGCCAGGCTCCCCGAGTCAGGAGACCTACGAACCACCGGTGCCCGCGGCATCGCACCCTCAGGGAGAGAGGCCCGATCAAGAGGAGAACGAGAAGGCGGGCGTCCTCGACCTGCTGGAGAAGGTCGGCTCGGTCCTGGTCCCGCTCGGCGTGACGTTGTACGCGCTGCTCTACATCGGCTACCAGGGGATGTACGCGATCTTCGGCTTCACCCCCGAGCAGGCGGGCATCGACCAGTCCGTGCTGCTCGGCAGGCTGCTGGGCACGATCCTGCCCCTGCTGATCCTCGGCGCGATCGTCGTCGGGGTCCTCATCAGCCTGGGCTGGCTGCTCAACGCGATCACGCGCGGCTGGGTGGGCCGGGTGGTACAGCAGCTCAGACAGCGACCCTGGATCGTCGCCGCGCTCGCAGCGGCATGGGCTGGTGCGTCCTATCTGGGGTGGATGTATTTCACGACCGCGCTCGACGCCGACGACCCCACCGCGGGGGTGAGCGTCGATGTCGAAGACGTGCTCATCGCGGTCGGGCTCGGCGTGGCCGCCTACATCGTGCCCTTCCGGCTGCTCCGGCACAAGCCGATCGGCCGGGCGGGGCTGAAGGTGCTGGTGGGAGCGCTCACCGGGATCGGGCTTGGCTACGTTCTGATGATTCAGATGATCTATGGCTCGATCGCGGTACTGGAGAAGGGCGAGTCCACCGCGCTGCTGGACGCCGTGGGGTTCCAGACGCAGTGGGCGAAACTCCAGGACTCCAGCGGCAAGCCGCTCTACGGCAGCCGCTGGATGATGGTGCTCGGCGAGAACGAGGGCGGGTACGCCTTTTACGACTGCGACAAGGGGCAGACGTTCCGCAAGTTCTCCGAGAGCACGATCCTGACCGACATCCAGATGTATTCCCCCGACCGTGAAGCGGGCTTCACCTGCGGGAGCCTGGTGAAGTAGGCATACCCTGCCGAGTTCATGCTCGTCCGGCGCGCCGGTAGCGAGAGCGACCCACACCGGCGACACGGGCGAGCCGGCCACCTTCACGCTCAACGGCACGGCCTGCGCCGTGAGCTGACCGTCCGCGCCGTTCACCTCGGTCTCGGGCAGGGGTGAACGGCCGCCGGGGCCGACCAGGGCCGGTCGCCCCGGTGCGGTGGTCAGCCGAGGTCGATCACCATCGTCGAGCCCCAGTCGCCACGGCGCAGCTCGGTGAACCCCATCCGCAGGTAGAAGGCGTGCGCCCCCGGGTTGCCACTGCCCACGCCGAGGTGCAGGCCGGGCACCCCGCGCGCACGGAGCGCGCCGAACAGCGCGCCGATCAGCGCCCGCCCGAGCCCCCTCCCCTGCGCCCGGGGCAGCAGGTCGATGTGCAGGTGCGCCGGATATCTCTCGTACAGCTCCTCGGCCGGCGGCGCGGCCCGGTGCAGGTGGGCCACGCTCAGCCAGTCGATCATGCCGTCGCCGGGATCGGTGGCCAGCTCGGCGGGGTACTGCTCGCGCAGCACAGGCCACCAGTGCTCCTGCCGCCACGCCTCGAAGGCCACCGTGTCGGCGGTGGCCAGGACGTAGCCCGCGACGCCGAGCGCGTCGGCCGCCACGAACGTCAGCCCCGGGTCGGCCACCGGGTAGGGCCCGGCCCAGACGTGCCCGAGCAGGTCGGGGTTGGCGTGGAGGGGGCCGGCGTCGCGGCCGGAGTCGCCGGTGGCCAGGCACACCCGGTAGATGCCCGGCAGGTCGAACGGCTGGTAGGGCCGGATCGTCACCGCCGGGCCGCCCGTCTCCCGCACCAGCGGGCCGCTCGCCGGGCCCTGCGCCGGGCCGCTCATCGGGCCGCTCATCGGGCCGCCGACACGGCCAGCAGGAACCACGCGCTGTGCGGGATCCACTGTTCCGCCCAGCGCCACGACTCGCCTGTGGTGCGATGTTCTTCCGGCATGAACGCGATGTCCCTTTCGTCGTCGAAGCCGCTCGTCACCCCGTTCAGGATGCCTCCAGGGACGTTCTGGAACGCGGTGGAGTACTCCACGTTGTTGCGTCCCCTGCCCTGGATCATGGAGGAGTCGAACGGGTTGAGTCCCATGATCCACTGCAACTGGTCCTCCGCGAGCGTGCGGAGCCGCTCGGCCAGGCCGGGCGCGCACTCCGGCAGGCCGGCGGCGAGCTGGGCGGCGTAGGCGGTCGAGCAGATGCCGGCGTTCTCGCCCTGCCACCAGTAGCCGGTCTCGTTGCGGTGCGGGTAGAAGAAGCTGGTGCGAGGCTTCTCGCCGTCGCCCTGGACGTACTGCCTGGCGTACCCGAACGGGTTGTTCACCTCGCCGGTCAGGTGCAGGGCGTCGGTCAGCAGCGCCAGCGCCGTCGCGCGGGCCTCGGCGGCGAGCGGCGAGCCGGGCACGGCCTCGGCGAAGCGCATCAGCGCGATGGCGGGCAGGCCGGGCTCGGCCGCGTGGAAGAACGGCCGCCCGCCGGCGTCTCCCCGCAGGTAGCCGAAGCCCGTCTCCGCCCGCGTGTACCGGCCGGCGAGCGAGCGCGCCCGCCGCACGGCGGCCGCCGCGAAACGCGCGTCGGGCGCCGCGAGCGCCAGTTCGGCCGCCGCCAGCAGCGCGCAGTAGTCGTCGATGACCGACTCGGTGCCGTCGTAGAGGTAGCTGAGGTTGTGCTCCTCCAGGTGGTCGAACCCCCTGACCGCGGCGGCCAGGTAGTCCTCAGCGGTGAAGTCGCCGTGGTCGTCCGCGGTGGCGGCGCGGGCCAGGGCGGCGATGGCCAGGCCGGCGCCCTGCCGATAGCCGGCCTGCCAGCGGGTGGTGCGCACGCTGTCCTGGAGCGGGGCGTTGATCACGCGCTCGTCCAGGTCCTTGGTGAGCGCGTCGAAAACGGCCGTGTAGAAGTACCCCTCGGGCGACTGGAAGCGGACGAGGAAGTCGGCGCCGTACAGCCCCTCGTCGCGCATCCGCGCCCCGAGCGGCCCGGCGAGCTGCGGGGGCAGGTGGTCGCGGGCGGCCAGGAACGCCCACGCGCACAGCGGCGTCTGCTGCGGGTTCATCATCCGCGTGTAGTTGAGGTGGCTGAGGAACTTGCTGTGGTCGCCCGAGGCGTCGAGCCAGCCGCCCCGGGCGTCCACCTCGCGGCCGGAGTCGTCGCCGTAGAACCGGGCGTGCCGGTCCTTCCTGTCGATCTCGCCGCTGGAGCGGACCGCCTTGAAGTAGTAGAGGACGTCCGACAGCGTCGAGTGCTGGACGCGCCGCCCGCCGATGACGAACGGCTCCGAGGCCACGCCGCCCGCCTCGATGCGGAACTCCCCCTCGTCGCGCACGTGGCCGAAGTCGACGCGCCGGAACGTGCCGGCGGACCAGCCGTCGACCGCCTGCTCGGGCCCGACGGCCAGCTCCCGCGCGACGCCCCGCCCCACGAGGCGGGCGCCCTCGACGGGCGCCGCCTCGCGGAGCTGGATGACGGCCTTCTTGGACGCCGCCGTGTTGTATCCGAGGTGGCTGGTGAGGATCCTCACCGGGTCTCCGACGCGATGCGGGCGGCGTAGTAGCGGGCCGATCGCTTGGGCACGCGCCGCTGGGTGTCGTAGTCGACCCGGACGATGCCGAACCGCCGCTCGTAGCCGAGCGCCCATTCGAAGTTGTCGAGCAGCGACCAGGCGAAGTACCCGTGCAGGTTCACGCCCCGGTCCCTGGCCTCCAGCGCGGCGTCGATGTGGGAGCGCAGGTACGACTCCCGGGCCTCGTCGTCCACGAAGCCGTCGGCGCCGGCCACGTCGTCGAAGGCGGCCCCGTTCTCCGTGACGTACCAGGCGGGGCCGCCGTACTCGCCCTCCAGACGCAGCAGCAGGTCGGTGAGCGCGGCGGGGGTGATCTCCCATCCCATCGCGGTGCTCGGCAGCCCCCTGCTCAGCGTGTGCGTCCCCGGCCAGCCGTTCTGCCCACCGGGCCGGGCCTCGACCAGGTGCGAGGTGTAGTAGTTGACGCCGACCACGTCGATCGGCCGCGAGATGATCTCCAGGTCGCCGTCCAGGACGGGCAGCGGGCAGCCCAGCCGGTCGAGCTCTTGGGCCACGTCGTCGGGGTACTTCCCGCGCAGCAGCGGGTCGAGGTAGAGCCGGTTGGACAGCCCGTCCTCCCACCTCGCCGCGGCGGCGTCCTCGGCCGACCCGGTGGCGGGCACCTTGGGCGACAGGTTGAGCGTGATGCCGGTCTCGACCGCGCGCCCGCCCGCCGCCTGCTTGATCGCCTGCACGGCCAGCCCGTGCCCGAGCAGCAGGTGGTGCACGGCGGCGAACCCGGCCCTGGCGTCGCGGCGGCCCGGCGCGTGCACGCCCTCGACGTAGCCCAGCATGGCCGAGCACCACGGCTCGTTCAGGGTGGTCCAGTGGCCGACCCGGTCGCCGAGCGCGTCGTAGGCGAGGGAGGCGTAGTCGGCGAACCGGTAGGCGGTGTCGCGTTCCGGCCAGCCGCCCGCGTCCTCGAGGGCCTGCGGCAGGTCCCAGTGGTAGAGCGTGACCCACGGCAGGATCCCGCGTTCCAGCAGCTCGTCGACGAGCCGGTCGTAGAACGCGAGGCCGGCGGCGTTGCCGGGCCCCGTGCCGTCGGGCTGCACCCGGGGCCAGGCCAGCGAGAACCGGTAGGCGTTGATGCCGAGGCCGGCCATCATGGCCACGTCCTCGGGCATCCGGTGGTAGTGGTCGCAGGCGGTGTCGCCGGTGTCGCCGCCGAGCACGGTGCCGGGGGTGGCGCAGAAGGTGTCCCAGATGGACGGGCCGCGGCCGTCCTCGCGGGTCGCGCCCTCGATCTGGTACGACGAGGTCGCCGTGCCCCAGAGGAACGGCCTGTCTTCGTTACGGTTCATGCGAGATCGACTCCACCCATGCCTTGGTCTCCTCGATCCGGCCCGCGCCCGCGCGGCGCCAGACCCCTGTGCCGCCGGCCTGCCACGGGTGCGGGCCGCCGGGGGGACGGTACTCCACGCCCATCGCGTCCAATCTGCCGAGGTGACGCTCCAGCCGGGCCGTGAACGCGGGCAGGTCGCCCACGCCGCCCGACCACAGCACCTCCGCCAGGGCGCAGGCGCGCGGGAAGGCCAGGTAGTCGAGGTGCCGTTCGGTGGGCACCCACTCACTCCACACCTGGAACTGGCCGCCGAGCGCCCGGCCTGGCGCGAAGGCGGCCACGTCGGCGAGGGTGATCGGGCCGCCCTCGGAACGGCGCTCCTCCGGCAGGTCCGACTGGTCGAAGTTGAAGTACGTGGGGAACAGCGGCGCGCGGACCACGTCGTGCGTGCGCGCGGCCCTGGCCGCCACCTCGTGCCCGCGCCAGGCCATCACGATCGAGTCGGGCAGCAGCCCGCCGGTGGTGAACGCCTCGTCCCACACGACCATGCGCACGCCGCGCCCGGCCAGGTAGGCGCCGAGCGACCTGAGGAAGTGCCCGTGCATCTGCCGGGGCTCGGTGTAGCCGTGCTCGGCCATCTCCGCGGAGATCGCCGGGTCGGCCGCCCACCAGCTCATGTCGCACTCGTCGCCGCCCAGGTGGAGGTACGGCGTGCCGGTGGCGTCGAGGATCTCGCCGAGCACGTCCTCCAGGAAGGCGGCCACGGGACGGGTGGGGCTGATCGACGAGCCGCCCGCCCAGACGGTGTCGAGGACGGCCTGCTTCTCGCCCGGCCGGCCGAGCCACGGGTAGGCGGCGCGCAGCGCTGCGGTGTGGCCGGGCACGTCGATCTCGGGGACGAGGGTGATCCCGCGCGAGCGGGCGTGCGCGGCGATCTCGGCGAGGTCGTCGAGCGTGTAGTAGCCGCCGTGCGGCGTGCCGTCGGGGGTTCCGTCCGGGCCGAGCCTGGTGGAGGCCCGCCAGGAGCCCGTGCGGTGCAGCTCGGGGTGCAGGCGGCTCTCCACCCGCCAGCCCTGGTCGTCGGACAGGTGCAGGTGGAGGCGGTTGTAGCGGTGCGCGGCGAGCAGGTCGACATAGCGCAGGATCGTGCGCTTGGGGAAGAAGTGGCGGGCGACGTCGAGCATCGCGCCGCGCCAGGCGTACGCCGGGGCGTCCTCGACGCTCCCGCAGGGCACCTCCCATGACCCGGGGGCGCGCCGCCAGGCGGCGTCGGGCAGCAGTTGCCTGAGCGTGGCCAGCGCGCCCGCGACCCCTTCGGCGCCGCCCGAGCGGATCGTGATGCCGTCCTCGGCCACCTCCAGGGTGTAGGCGCCGGCGGGCCGGTCCGCGTGCTCCACCATGAACCAGCCGGTCTCGCTGGTATCAGCGCTCACCTCGGCGAGGAACCGCCGTACCAGCTCGTCATTCGTCGTCATTCCCGCACTCAAACGGCATTTTCCCGGCTTGGCCACGGCCTCGATGGGGCGTGGCAGCAGCCCCGAATATTCGTCCATATGGCAGGCAACGTACCCATTGTCTTCATTTGGTTCAAGAGGTATGGTCCTGGTTTTATCTGGTCCCCCTGAAGAGAGGAGCCTCCCTCTCAATGCCCTTCCTCGCCAAGCTGTGGCGCGACGCGCCGCTGCTCGTGATGGTCGCCCCCGCGGTGATCGTCCTCCTGCTTTTCACCTATGTCCCGCTGCTCGGCAGCGTGATCGCGTTCATGGACTACGTCCCGTTCCTGGGATTCACCCAGTCGGAGTGGGTGGGCTGGGACAACTTCACCTCGCTCTTCGACGACCCGGCGTTCTGGAGCGCGGTGTGGAACACGCTGCAGATCACCTTCCTGCAGCTCGTGCTCTTCTTCCCCATCCCGATCCTGCTGGCCGTGTTCCTCAACACGGTGGCGATGCCGATGGCGAAGAAGTTCGTGCAGTCGGTGATCTACCTGCCGCACTTCCTGTCGTGGGTGATCATCGTCGCGCTGTTCCAGCAGATCCTGGGCGGCGCGGGGGTGCTCAACCGGTTCCTCATCACCCACGGGCTGACCCCGATCCAGGTGATGACCGACCCGAGCGCCTTCAAGCTCCTGCTCACGGCCCAGGCCGTCTGGAAGGACGGCGGCTGGGGGACGATCATCTTCCTCGCCGCCATCGCCGCGATCAGCCCGGGCCTGTACGAGTCGGCCACGATCGACGGCGCGGGCGCCTGGGGCCGCTTCTGGCACGTCACCCTGCCCGGCATGCGGCCGATCATCGTGTTGATGCTCATCCTGCGCCTCGGCGACTCGCTGAGCGTGGGATTCGAGCAGATCCTCCTGCAACGCGACGCCGTCGGCCCGGGGGCGGCCGAGGTGCTCGACACCTTCGTCTACTACAACGGCGTCGTCGACGGGAGTTGGGGCACGGCGACCGCCGCCGGGCTGCTCAAGGGGATCGTCAGCCTGCTGCTCGTCCTCGCGGCCAACAAGCTGGCGCACCGGCTCGGCGAAGAGGGGGTGTACCAGCGATGAGCACCAGGCCCCCGTGGGCGGGCAAGCCCAAGCCGGTCGCCCTCGCGCTCAAAGGGCTCGCGCTGGTCCTGATCAGCGCGGTCGTGATCTTCCCCTTCCTGGTCGTGGTCTCCACCAGCCTGGCCACCAAGCAGCAGATCGACGAGAACGGCGGCTACGTGCTGTGGCCGACCCGGATCTCGTTCGACGCCTACACGCAGATCTTCGACGGCACGCAGGTGACGCGGTCGATCGTGATCAGCATCGGCGTGACCGCCGCCGGCACGGCCTTCAGCCTCATCTGCACCGTGCTCGCCGCCTACGGCCTGAGCCGCAGGGGTTCGCTCTTCCAGCGCGGCCTGCTGTCGTTCGTACTGATCACGCTGCTGTTCGGCCCCGGCATGATCCCGGTCTACCTGATGGTCAAGCAGCTCGGCATGCTGAACACGTACTGGGCGCTGATCATCCCCGGCGCGGTGAGCGCGTTCAACGTCGTCATCGTCAGGGGCTTCATCCAGGGAATCCCGAAGGAGCTGTTCGACGCCGCCCGGATGGACGGTGCGGGCGAGTGGCGGATCCTCTGGTCGATCGTGGCGCCGCTGTCGAGGGCGGTCGTCGCGGTCGTCGGGCTTTTCCTCGCCGTCGGCTACTGGAACAACTATTTCTCGCCGCTGCTCTATCTGAACGACACCGAAATGTGGCCGCTCCAGCTCGTCATGCGGTCATTCGTGCTGCAGAACAACGTGACGAGCACGGCGACGCATATTCCGGGCCAGGTCCTGCCACCGGCGCAGTCGATACAGATGGCGCTCGTGGTGATCGCCGTCGTTCCCATTCTGTGCGTCTATCCCTTCCTCACCAAGCACATGTCGAAAGGCATGCTCACCGGGGCCGTCAAAGGCTAGCCAAGGAGCGAAAAATGAACCGCAGGACATTACTGAAGAGCGCCGCGCTGGCCGGCGCGGGCGGCGTCCTCGCCGCGTGCGGCAGCTCGGGCGGGGCCTCCTCGCCGAAGGCCGCCAACCCGGGGGCGTCCGTGCCGATGCCCACGTACGTGCCGCCCGTCAAGCCGAAGCCGACGCTGCCCGGCAACGAGCAGGGCCTGATGGACGTCTACGACTCGTTCCCCATGAACGGGCCGAAGACGGTCCAGCAGGTCGTCGGCGACGGCAAGGAATTCAACGTGCTGATCATGACCTATGGCCAGCCGCCTCCCCCGGTGACCGCCAACGCCTACTGGCAGCTCCTCAACAAGGAGCTGAACCTCCAGGTCAAGCCGCTCATCGTGCCGTACGCCGATTTCACCACGAAGTTCCCCGCGCTGGTGGCGGGCGGCGACCTGCCCGACGTGGTGTCGGTGCCGCTCTACCAGAACGTCTCCAGGCTGCCGCAGCTCGCCGAGGCCCAGTTCACCGACCTGAGCGAGTACCTGTCGGGCGACGCGGTGAAGAAGTATCCGAACCTGGCCGGCATCCAGAAGGCGGGCTGGCTCAACGGGTACCTGAACGGCCGCATCTACGGCGTGCCGAAGTCCGACCCGGTCTACACCACGCAGATCTACACCAAGACCGACGTGATCGAGAAGGCCGGGGCCAACCCCCAGCCGAAGAACCTGGCCGAGTTCCAGGAGCTGGCCAAGGCGGTGACGAACGCGAAGGCGGGCGTCTACGCGTTCGGGAGCAGCATCTCCGACTTCATGCAGATGATGTTCGGCGTGCCCAACAAATGGTCGAAGGACGCCAAGGGCACGTTCGTCTCCGCCTACGAGCACCCGGCGTTCATTCCGGCGATCTCCGCGATTGCCGACATGTACAAGGCCGGCTACTTCCACCCCGACACGTCGACCATGAGCACGGGCGCGGGCAAGGTCCAGCGGGACGCGATGTTCCGCTCGGGCAAGCTGGCCATGATGATGGACGGCACCCGCTCGGTCGGCATCGTGGCCGACGACAAGGACGTCGTGTTCGGAATGATGGTCCCGTTCGAGAAGGACGGCGGCAAGGCCATCCACTGGACCGGCGGCGGCGCGTACGCCATGACCATGCTGAAGAAGACGTCCGACAAGACGAAGGTCGACCGGTTCCTGCGGGTCATGGACTACATCGCCGCCCCGTTCGGCTCGCAGGAGTCGTTCGTCATGAGCTACGGCGTCAAGGACGCCGACCACACCGTCAAGGACGGCTTCGCGGTGCTCACCACGCGGGGCCAGCGCGAGCAGGACCTCGGCCTCGCCTACATCGCGGGCGGCCCGCAGGTGCTGTGCGACCCGCAGGGCGCGCCCGGCGTCGACAAGGCCAACTACGAGTGGCAGCAGCAGGTCGTGCCGATGCTGCTGGACAACCCCGCCGCGCACCTGTACTCGGAGACGTTCAACACCAAGGGCGCCTCGCTGGAGCAGCAGATGCAGGACGCCGTAACCGCGGTGTTCCTCGGCAGGTCGCCCGCCTCCAGCCTGACCGAGGCGGTCCAGAAGTGGAAGCGCGGCGGCGGCGACAAGATGGCCAAGGAGTACGGCGAGGCCGCCGCATGAGGGTGCGCGACCACCCGTCCGCGCTCGTCCTGGTGGAGGGCACCGACCTCCACCACGACCTCATCGGCGCCGCTCTGGCGCTGCAGGAGATCGTGGTGGAGGGCGGCCTGCCCGCCGCCCGCGGCGTGGGCCTGGACCGGTTCGCCGATCCGATGCCCGCGACCGCCGAGGCGGACGTCTACGTGCTCTACCGCTCCAGCGTCGTCTTCGACCCGGCACAGCAGCGGGCGCTGGCCGGCCTGGTCGCCGGGGGCAAGGGGCTGGTCGTGCTGCACGCCGGCAACCTGTTCGACCCGGAGGCCGACCGAACCGCGTTCGAGCTGGTCGGCTCGCGCTACCTGTCGCACGGCGAAGGCGACTCCGAGGGCAGGCTCACCGTCGAGATCGTCGCCGACCACCCGGTGACCAGGCACATGACCGACTTCGCCATCGACGACGAGTACTACCACCTCGACTGCCTGCCGGGCTCGGACGTGCTGGCCGTGCAGGACGGCCGGCCGGCGGTGTACGTGCGCGCGCACGGCGCCGGCCGGGTCTGCTACCTCACGCTCGGCCACGACGCGCGCGCCTGGGGCAACCCGTGGTTCCGCCAGCTCGTCCGCCAGGCCGCGCTCTGGGCGGCCGGGGTGTCGGAGGGCGACGTCGAGACCTGGTCCACCCGCTGGCCGCTCGGCAACGGCCGGACGATCGGCGGCGGCCGATGATCGCCGCGCAGCTCTGGTCGCTGCACGAGGACGCCTCCCGCGACCTGCTCGGCGTGCTGGAGCGGGTGGCCGCGATCGGCTACACCGCCGTGGAGCCGATCAGCCTGTACGGCCACCCCCCGGCGGTGGTCCGTCGCGCCGCGGGCGACCTCGGCCTGACGTTCTGCAGCGCCCACGCGCCCTTCCCGTCGGGACCGGACGCGGGGGCGATCCTCGACGAGTACGCCGAGCTGGGCGTCGAGACGCTGGTGTGGAGCCTCGAACCGGAGGAGTTCGGCACCCTCGACGGCGTGCTGCGCGGGGCCGGGCGGGTCAACGCGGGCGCGGCCAACGCGGCGGCGCGCGGCATGCGCGTCGGCTACCACAACCACTTCGCCGAGTTCGTCAACTCCTTCGGCGGGGAACGGGCCTACGACGTGCTGCTGCGCGAGCTGGACCCGGCCGTGTGCGTCGAGCTGGACGTCTACTGGGTGCGCACCGCCGGGCTCGACCCCGCCCCCGTGGCGGCGGCGCTCGGTGACCGGCTGGAGTTCACGCACCTGAAGGACGGCCCGGCAATCGGGATGGGCGACTACATGGTGCCCTTCGGCGAGGGTGTGGTCGACGTCCGCGCCGCCGCGGCGGCCGCCCGGTCGGCGCGCTGGCACATCGTGGAGGCCGACCGCTGCCACGGCGACATGTACGACCTGTTGCGCCGGTGTCTCGAATTCCTGAGCAGAGCATGAGGGAGCTGTCATGAGAGTCCTGTTCCTGGGGGGCACCGGGGTGCTCAGCGCGGCGTGCGCGCGCGAGCTGGCCGGCGCGGGCGTGGACCTCACTCTGGTGACGCGCGGCAGGTCGGCGCTCCGGCCGCCGCCCGAGGGAGTGCGCACGGTGACCGCCGACGTGCGAGAGCCGGGCGAGCTCGTGTCCGGCGACTTCGACGTGGTCGTCAACTTCATCGGCTACTCGCCGCAGGACGTGGAGCTGGACCTGGCCAGGTTCGCCGGCCGTACGGGCCAGTACGTGTTCGTCTCGACGGGCTCGGTCTACGCGCGGCCCGCGTCCTGGCTGCCGATCACCGAATCGTCGGCCCGGCGCGACAACGGCTACGAGTACGCCAGGCAGAAGCTGCGCTGCGAGGAGCGGCTGGAGTCGGCCTGGCACCACGAGGGGTTCCCGGCCACGATCGTGCGGGCCGCGCACGTCTACGACGAGGGCGTGCTGCCCACGCTGGCCGGGTGGACCGCGATCGCGCGCCTGCGGGCCGGCAAGCCGGTGGTCGTGCACGGCGACGGCACCTCGCTGTGGAACCTGATGCACGCGAGCGACTTCGCCCGCGGGCTCGCCGGGCTGCTCGGCGACCGTCGGGTGCTCGGCGAGAGCGTGCACGTCACCTCCGACGAGGTGCTCACCTGGGACGCCATCCACGAGGAGCTCGCGCGGGCCGCCGGGGTGCGGCCGAGGATCGTGCACCGGTCGAGCGAGGACATTGGCCGGGAAATCGAGTGGATGGGCGAGGTGCTGCGGCTGGATTTCCGGCACTCGGTCCTTTATGACAATTCCAAGCTGAAGCGGCTGGTCCCCGGCTTCGCGTCGCGGGTGCCATTCGCGCGGGGGGCGCGCGAGATTCTGCGGTGGTTCGATTCGGACCCGTCGAGGCAGCGCCTCGACCCCGAACTGGACGCCGCCTTCGACCGGTTGGTCGGAGATCGCGATGGATAATAAGGACGTGGAAAAGGTGAACATCGCCGCTGACAATCCCGAGCCGCTCTGGGTGCAGACGGCCGAATTGCTCGCGCGGCAGGTTAAGGAGGGCATTTACCCGGTGGGCAGGCGGCTGCCCACCGAGCGCGAGCTGTGCGGCAGGCTGGGCATCAGCCGGGTCACGCTCAGGAAGGCGCTGCAGCACCTCTTCGAGCAGGGCCAGCTCCGCTCGTCCCACGGCCGCGGCTGGTACGTCTCGGGGCGGCCCGACCGCGACTGGCCCAACTCCCTCGAATCCTTCACCGAGACGGCCCGCCGCAAGTCGCTGGTCCCCACCTCGAAGGTGCTGCGCGCCGAGGTCAAGCAGGCGTCGCTGGACGAGTCCGACGAGTTCGGCGTGGCCGCGGGCACCGAGCTGTTCGTGCTCGACCGGGTGCGGCTGCTCGACGGCGTGCCCATAGGGGTCGACGCCTCCCGCGTCGTGCTCGGCCTCGCGCCCGGCATCGCGGCCACCGACTTCGCGCACGCCTCCCTGCTGGAGGAGCTGGCCGCCGCGGGGGCCGAGCCCGTGGTCGCCGAGTCGTCGATCGAGGCCAGGGGCTGCGAGGCGGACATCGCCGGGCACCTCGGCCTGTCGCCCGGCGACCCCGTCCTCGTCATGCACCAGAACATGGTCGACGCCACCGGCCGCGTCGTCCTCGTGTCCACCATCACCTACCGCGGCGACCGCTACCGCCTGCGCACCTCTTTCGTGCGCGGCTGACACCTTTTCTACGGGAGGAACCTTCACATGCCTCGGATCCCCTATGCCCAGGGGCGGGCGACCCAGCCGAAGGCGCTCGAACGCGTCGTCCGGCGAGTACACGACCAGCTGGCCACCGCCGACGGCGGCGGGGCCTCCTCGCGGCCGGCGTTCGTGGGCGTCGGCGCCAGCTACGCCGCGCTGGCGCTGCCGATGGAGATCCTCTGCGCCGCGGGCGTGCCCGCGCGCCGCGAGCTGGCCAGCGAGCTGCGCGCCACCGACGCCGACCTGCTGCTCGGCGTCTCCCAGTCGGGCCGCAGCCCCGAGACGATCGACGCGCTCGGTCTGGTCCCCCGCTCCCGCCGCACCGCGCTGGTCAACGTGACGCCGTCGCTGCTCGGCGAGTCGGTCGACCGGCTGGTCGACCTCGGCAACGAGGACGACAGCTACGCCTCCACCATCGGCTACACCGGCACCCAGGTGGCGCTCGCCATGATCGCGCGCACCATGCTCGGCTGGACGGCCGACGAGGCCGCGGCCGAGTGGGCGGGCATCGCGGCCACGCTCGCCGCCTTCGAGGCCGCCGTCGCCGGGCCGGTCGACGAGGTGGCCGCCCTGGCCCGGACCGTGGTCGCCGCCGACTTCGTCGCCTCGGGCGCGGCCCGCTCGGCCACCGAGTCCGGCGCGCTGCTGTTGCGCGAGGTCTGCCGGGTGCCCGCCGCCGCGCTGGTCACCCGCAACTACCTGCACGGCGAGATGGAGTCGGCGGGCGCGACGCTGCACGTGATCGTGGGCGACGACAGAGAACTGGAGCTGGCCCGCAGCCTGGCGCGCGCCGGGCACCTCACACTCTGCGTCACCTCGGCCCTGCTCGACCCCGAGGACAGCCTGCACGTCGTGACCGTCCCTGGCGACCTGCCGCTGCCCGTGCGCGCCGTACTCCAGACCGCCGTCGCCCAACGGCTGGCCGGCTCCCTCGCCCTGGCCCGCGGCGTCGACATCGAGGAGTTCGTGTTCCACAACAGCGACACGAAGCTCGGGGAACCCGTGGGATGACCCGCCTCATCGCCGGCGCCGACATCGGCGGCA
Organism: Nonomuraea insulae; assembly: GCF_042656245.1. Lineage (NCBI taxonomy): Bacteria > Bacillati > Actinomycetota > Actinomycetes > Streptosporangiales > Streptosporangiaceae > Nonomuraea > Nonomuraea insulae. The sequence goes on along the minus strand of NZ_JBHSPA010000083.1, from coordinate 626 downwards.
CCAAGACCCACATCCGCACGGCCCTCGTCGAGGTGTCCGATGACGCTCCCGCGCCGGTCGTGGGGGTGGTGGCCGACCTCGTGCTGCCGAGCGACGGCTGGCAGGCCACGTCGCCGGCGAAGGCCGCCGCCTGGCTGGCCGAGCGGCTGCCGCCCGGCGACTTCTCGCACCTGGCCGTCGGCGCGCACGCCTGCGAGACGCCCGCGCAGTGCGCCGCGCTGGCCGCCGCGTTGCGCGCCCTGCTGGGCCTGCCGGTCACCGTGGTCAACGACGCCGAGCTGCTGGTGCCGGCCGCGGGCCTGCCCGGGGGCGTGGGGGTGATCGCCGGGACGGGCTCGATCGCCGTCGGCAGGCACGCCGTCACGGGCGAGTACCTGTCGGCCGGCGGGTGGGGCTGGGTGCTCGGCGACGAGGGCTCCGCGTCGGCGCTGGTGAGGGAGGCGGCGAAGGCCGTGCTCGCCCGCGCCGATGAGGGCGGGGAGCCCGACGAGCTCGGCCGTGCCCTGCTGCGCTCCTACGGCGTACCGGGGTTGCCCGAGCTGGCGGCCGCGATGAGCTGGGACTCCGGGGTGGAGACGTGGGGCGCGCACGCGCCCGCCGTCTTCGCCGCGGCCGAGGCGGGCTCG
>NZ_JBHSPA010000082.1:0-10089 GCF_042656245.1 Nonomuraea insulae | reverse complement strand
ATGCGCGCAGTTCCGGGACGTGGCATCAGATGTCACTCCTGGATACTGTTTAGGAACGGTACGTGCGCACGACCATGGTCAGGCTGCACATCAGGTCGTGGCGCCGGCGGCGCAGGGAGAGCCTGGTCGCCTCCGTACCCGAGCACGGCGAACCCGACCACTACGGCGACCCCGACCTCTGGGCCGAACTCCAGGATCTCCCCCGCAAGCAGCGGGCCGTACTCGTGCTGCGTTACTACGAAGACCTGCCGGACCAGGAGATCGCCGAGATCCTCGGGGTTTCACGTGGAACGGTACGCAGTCAGGCGGCCCGCGCTCTGGACAAGCTCCGGATCAAGCGAGCGGCACCTGTGCTGCGGGAGGCGCGATGAGAAGCGAAGAGGACCTGGTCGCCACGATGCGGACGGCGGCGGAGCGGGCCGGACCGCGGGAGCTCGCAAGTGGGGTCGCCTGGCGGCGGCGCGCGCGGCGTACCAGGCGGCGGGTGGGGGCGGCGCTGGCGGCCGCGGCGGTGGTGATCGTCGCGGGCGGGACGGCGACCGTGCTGAGAGGGCAGGAACGGCAGGTTCCACCCGCGGTGCTCTCGCCGGTCGCGCGGGTGTGGCCGCAGGCGGTGGTGAAGGTGCCGGTCAAGGATGCCGACGGCCGGCAGACGTTGCCGGTGAACGGCATGAACGCCACCGAGGTGCTGTTGTTCGCGAAGGGAGCGAAGGGAAAGGTGGACCGGCTGGAGGTGTTCGACTCGGCCACGGGCAGGACACGGGTGCTGGGCGACGTGCCGTCACGCCGACCTCAGCGCTTCGAGCTGGGCACGAAGTACATCGCCTGGTTCGAGGAGGCGGGCTTCTGGATCATGCCCAGGCAGGGTGGCGAGGCCCGGCGCCTGGGCCCGCTCACGGGCGAGGTCGAGAAGATCGGCCTCACGGACGACTCCCTCGTCTGGTCGGTCGTGGACGGCGGCGTCTACCGGATGCCACTGGCCGGCGGCGCGGCAGAGCGGCTGCCGGGCACCGACGGGCTCCATCTCATGTCCTGGCCCTGGGCGAACGCGTGGGCCGGCGACAACATGTCGAGAATCGTCAACCTCGAAACCGGCCGGTCCTCCGACGTGGCACTGCCGGAGAATGTCGAGATGATGCAGTGCCATGCCCAGTGGTGTACCGGCCTGCAGGCCGGCAGTCACCTGATCGTGCAGCGGGTGGACGGAGCCGAGCGGCGGACACTGCCGGACACGCTGCTGCGCGACGGCTTCTGGTGGCTCCTCGGTGACCGATATGCGCTCTTCCGGTCACGAGAAGGGTCGCCGTTCGTCGTGTACGACCTGCCCACCGGGACGATGACCGGGGTCGGCGAGGTGACGCCGACGCTGCTCACCTCCTCACCAACCAGCACGATCTTCTGGGACGCGGACGCCGAGTACTACCAGGACTGCGCGGACCGGGTCTGCGTGACCAAGTCGCGCGGCGGCGGGAAGGAGCACACGGTCGTCAACCTGAAGGCCGTCACAGGATGATCGCCGCGAGCGCCGCCAGGCCGATGAGGCCGAGGTAGGCCAGGACGAGCCGGGTGTCCCTGAGCAGGCACTTGCTTCGGGTCAGCCCGGCCCGCCGCGCCTTCCAGTACCCGGCGAAACCCAGCACCGCGAAGCCCAGCACCGCCCATGGGCCGAGCAACCAGGCCAGCAGGGCGATGGTCGCGTACACGCACAACCGGAGCGGATCGTAGGGTTCCTTCACCGTGTCTCCTTGCGCCGCACGGCCGACAGCCGCTGGGCCGAGAGTTGCGGCCACGCCTGTACGGCGCAGAACGGCGCGCACTGGTCCTGCTCCGCCCGCGTCCCCACGTGCACGCAACACTGCGTGAGCCGCTCCTCGATCATGGTCGAGATGTCCATGAACGGTTTGACCGTGACGCGCACGACCCGCTCCCCCAGCATCCTGCGCAACTTCCTGCGCCTGCCGGGCAGGGCCGAGGAGGCGAGCGTGAGCAGGGTGGAGACGCCGAGGTCGCAGTTCTCGCAGATGGTCCGCCACAGGTCGCCGACCTGCGGGTGCGACAACGACGACTGCTCGGAGAGCAGTCCGAGCAGTGACTCCTGTACGGCCTGACGCAGCTCGCGCGGGATCTCCGTGTCGGCGATGCGGTTGGAGACCAGCCCCAGGTTCTCCTTGAGGCGGTCGTGGCCGATCAGCTCGGTGAGCGAGCGCCACTGGCGGGCGTCGTCGCGGATGAGGTAGCCGACCGAGCAGCAGTGGGGGTGTGAGCAGGGCAGGGCGGTCAGGTCGCGCCAGGTCACCAGGCCGTCGGTCTGCGGGCCGAGGCGCTTGAGCACGCCGGTGTGGGTGAGGCGGTCCTGTGTGTCGATGGGGCCCGATCTGCCCGAGCCGAACTGGGGTTGCAGGGACACGCCTCCGACGTACGGGGTGTCGAGGGCCAGGCGTACGACGTCGCCGATCTCGCCGTCGTTCACGCCCAGGGCGGCGGTCATGACGAGGGTGGTGAAGATCTCACGTTCGGACAGGCGCTGCACGGCGCGTGCCTTGATGCGGGTGAGGTCGCCGCCTCGGTGGTGTTTCGAGGCGTCGGCCGAGGTGCCGTCGTACTGGAGATAGACCTCCACCCGTTCCCTGTGCTCGGTGAGGAGGTCGAGGAGGGAGTCGTCCGAGGCGATGAGGACGCCGTTGGTGTTGAGGAGGATGCGGGTGATCGGGCGCTCGCTCAACTCCGTGAGGAGGGTTTTGAGTTCGGGGTGGAGGGTTGGCTCGCCCCCGCTCAGCATGAGGACGTCGAGTTTGCCGTTCTCTCTTCGGAGGCGTTGGTCGACGTTCGCCAGTACGTCTTCCACCGGGACGGTGCCGGAGAGGTCGGGAGAGCTGTCGGCGAAGCAGGTGGGGCAGCGGAGGTTGCAGGTTTCGGCGATGTCTTCGAGCAGGATGCAGGTGTGCTGGGTCTGGAGTTCGGGGAGACCGCGAAGGTAGGCGGACGGGATCGGAGCGAAGTTCCCGGAGACATCCGGCATGTGCTGCTTCGTGGGGGCGGTCCATTCCTCCAGGTACTTGAGGATTTCCGGATCTTCGTCGTACAAAGTGCTGATGAAGCCGTGTTCGCGGCATCCGCGCTCCAGCCACACCCGGCCGTCGCGCTCGGCCAGATAGCCGCTCAGCCGCTCGACCCTGTCGAGGTCGCGGCCGTGGCACCGGGGGCAGAACGCGTTGACGTACCTGAGGATGCGATCGCCCCTGAGACCCATCCCTGCACTCATGTCATGACCTTCCGTACGAAGAGGGGATCGTAGTAGCCACGCCGCCAGCCGTACCCGACCCTCACGGCCAGCAACACCATTCCCGGGATCAGGAACCACTGGGGCCTGGTCAGGTCGAGCCAGACCGTCTCGTTCGCCCTGGTGAACTCGACGAGGAAACGGAAGACGGCGTACGAGGCGAGGTAGAGCGTGAACAACTCACCGGGCTGCGTCAGCCGTCCGCGTGCCCACATGAGGGCGGCGAAGACGGCGAGCTGGAAGATGATCTCGTAGATGAACGACGGATGCATGGCCTGCCCGGTGAGGCAGCCAGGGCATTCGGGGGTCGTCGGCGGGGCGTGCACACCCCAGGGCAGGTCGGTGGGTCTGCCGGGGGCCTCCGTCAGGTGGCACCCAATCCTGCCCACGGCCATGCCGAGCGCCACCGCCGGGGCGAACAGATCACCGGTCCGCTCCTTGTACCCGATGACCCGCTTCGCCACCAGCACCCCGACGTACGCGCCGGTCAGGCCGCCGAGGATGCTGCGGGAGCCGTACAACCAGAAGTCCTGGAGCTCCAGCGTCTCCAGCCAGCCCGCCAGCCGCATCCCGATCGCCCCGCCGACCAGCGCCCCGGCGACCGCGATCAGCGACTGCTCGTTCAGCGCGCCGCGCCCGCGTGCCTCCCGTACGAAGACGACAGAGGCCACGAACACGCCGAGGCCGACGAATATCTCGTGGTAGGGCATGTCAGCCGTACAGGCTCGGGTTGAGGCCCGTGCAGAGTCCGGCGGACAGGATGGACCAGAGCGCCCACCCGATCATCAGCCCCAGCCCGAGGCCCCTGCTCCAGGGCTTGCGGACAAAGCACAGACCGATGCCCGCACCCAGGCCGGCCAGGGCCAGCACCACCGCGCCGATGATGAGGTAGGGGGTGGAGTCGGTGTCCATGGCGGCGAAGAACATCACGAAGCCGACGACGACGTTGAGGACGCTGTAGAGGGCCAGGCCGGCGAAGAGCAGGCCGATCAGCATGCCCGTGGAGCCGCCTGCGGGGGGTGGTGGTGGCTGGCCTTGGGCTTGGAAGGTCGGCTGACCGTAGGGCGGGCCTCCCTGCGGCGGCTGGCCCCCGTACGGCGAAAGGCCCTGAGGCGGCTGTCCTCCGTACGGTGAAAGGCCCTGAGGCGGCTGTCCTTGGGCCGCGCCCCCGTACGGCGGCGCCCACTGGGGTGTGCCTTCATGCGCCTGGGCTGGACCGAGCCCGTGAGAGGTGTTCGGCGGCGCGAAATCGGGCCGCTTCTCCCCCTGGCCGGCATCCTCCCCTGGAGGCGGCAAGGGGCTCGGCAAGCCGGAAGGGGGTGGCAGATGCACAGGGCTGCCGGTCGGAGGCGGCGGCCCGGGCACCGGTTCACCGGTCGGAGGCGGTGGGTCAGGCACCCGCTCTCCGGTGGGAGGCGGCAGAAACTCAGGCTCCCCGTCCGGCACCTGCTCATACCTCGATTCGTCAGGCTCCCCGGACGACGGTGGTGGTGTTGTGCTCATGAGCTAGCTCTACCTCCAAGTCACCATCAGACTAGGCACCCGCAATTGCCATCCCATCAACACATCACACACTGCGCGCGCCAAAGCACATCAAGCAGTACCGACCTACCAACCGCCGTCTGGAGGAACGGTCGCGGCGACAACCCCGACCGCAGCCCCGCGCTGCGCCATCCGCTCACGGTCGGTGCGCGCGAGGCACGGCTTCCAGCAGGGAACGCAGCAGTTGCGCGGCGGTGCCCGCCGAGACCTCGCCGGGTGTGTTCATGATCTGGGCGGCGAGTCCGTCGACGAACGTGTGCAGGAGCGCTGCCCAGAGCTCGACCTGGGCGTCAGGGTGTGGGTGTGTCGCCTGGCCCGGTTCGCGGATCGGCTCGTGTCCGCGTAGGGCGGCGATGCATTGGCGGTGCAGCGCCCGTTGGTCGTTCCACGTCACAGAGCCTCCCTCCGGAGGGTGCTGACGTTCCCATTCCACGATCGCCGACCACAGCGCGTACTCCTCGCGCCGCTCGGCATCGAGCGGCAGCATCTCCTCCACGATCGTAGCGATCTGTTCCACCATCGAACCTTGGGTGCGGGGCCGCTGGACGCGTGGGGTGACCCGCCGTCCAGTGGTCGCCGCTCCTCGGCGTGTACGTGACCATCATGGTGCTCCCAGGCATCCTGCTCTTTGCCGCATGGACCGCCCTGGGCGAACGGATGCGTGAACGGTTCGAACGCTGGCAGGACAAGCTCTCCTCCGGATCCCGCACGACGCTGCGCTGGATCATCGGGATAGCGGGAGCCCTGATCCTCCTGGACGCGGCACCGGACCAGATCACCATCACGATGAGCCCTTACTACGGACCCTCCGAGTAATAGATCGCCGCCTGCACCCGGCTCTTCAGCCCCAGCTTGTTCAGCACCCGGCTGACGTGCGTCTTGGTCGTGGCCTCCGCCATGTCGAGCTCCCTGGCGATCTCGGCATTGGACAACCCCCGCCCGATACAGGCCAGAACCTCCCGCTCCCGAGGCGTCAAACCCCCCGGATCGGCAGCCGTCTCCCTGCGCACGGGAGTCTGCTCCGCGAAGGCCGTGATCAGCCTCCGCGTAACCCCCGGCGAAATGAGCCCATCCCCCCGAGCCACCAGCCGAACCGCCTCGACCAGCGACTCAGCGTCCGTGTTCTTCAGCAGAAACCCGGCGGCCCCCGCCCGAAGCGCCCCGAACACATATTCATCGACATCGAACGTGGTGAGAATCAGCACATCGCAGACCCCCGCCAACTCCTTGGTGGCGGAGATCCCATCGAGCCGAGGCATCCGTATATCCATCAACACGACATCAGGCCGCAGTTCCCGAGCCATGGCCACGGCCTGCTCCCCATCGCCGGCCTCCCCCACGACCTCGATGTCATCCACCCCATCCAGGATCATCACGATCCCGACCCTGACCGCCGCATGATCGTCAGCCACCAGCACCCTGATGCTCACCAGCCACCTCCATCACCCGTCGGCGTCCGAAAAGGGGAAGATCCTCGACCGCTCCGCATCCCCACCCGTAGGAAGAACGACCAGAACGCGCCACCTGCGATCGCCATCCGTCTCCTCCCCGCTCCGGGCTTTCACCTCACCAGCCTCGAAGAGTCCCCCCACCAACGAGGCCCTCTCCCGCATCCCGATCAACCCGGCCCCGGCGCCGGGCAACCCACCCTGCCCCCGCTCTCCCACCGAGTTCGCCACGCTCACCGAAACCCGCTCGTCCTCGTAACCGACGACGATCGAGACCGGCGACACCCCGTGTTTGAGCGCATTGGTGAGCGCCTCCTGCAATATCCGATAACCGGCGAGGTCAACGGAGGCGGGCAACTCCCTCGCCTGCCCCTTGACCCGTATGTCCACGACCATCCCGGCCTGCCGCACCCTCTCCACCAAGGTCTCGGTGTCGGCCAGGCGAAGCCGGGTGGCCTCGTTCTCGTCGCCTTCCTGCCTCAGCAGCCCGATCATGGTCCGCATCTCGGCCATCCCCTTGACGCTGTTCTCGCGTACGGACTCCATGACCTGCCGCACCGTCTCCCGATCGAGATCCTTGCGAGAGAGCGCGGCAGTGGACTGAATGGCGATGGCGCTGAAGTGATTGGCGATCATGTCGTGCAGTTCGCGAGCCATCCGTGTGCGTTCGGCGGCGATGGCGGCCTGTCTGTCGAGCTCCGCGAGATGAGCCACCTCCTCGGCCCGCGCCCGCTCGTCCGCGGCCCGATCACGTTGCTCACGCAGAACCAGCGCGGTGGTGACAGGCGTGATGAGCACCAGGCCGGCCTGCACTCCCATGACAGCCAGAATCCCCCAGTCCGCGGCGAGGAACCCGGCCACGGCCCCGGCGACGACCGCCAGCACGGCGGTGATGCCGAGCAACATCCGAGCGAACCGGGCCGGCCCGTAGAGCGCGGCTGCGTACAGATTGTCGGTGAAGACCAGCACCGTGCCCAGAGACGGCCCCACGAACCCGTCCAAGGTGATCCCGACCACCCCGAGCCCCAAAGAGAGCAGGGGCGCCCGCCGCCGCACCAGAACGCCCGCACAGGTGAGAGCCAAGGGCACGACCAGCCACCACACAGGCACCCCGCGGTCGAGATGGCCACTACCCGCGATGAGCACCAGGCCCATCACGAAGGCCAGCCCAGCCCACAACGCAACCCGCTTCATGCCCCCATCCCACCACCTCGCGACACCCTTTCCCTCCTGCGAAGGTCCGCCTGTGGATACACCCTTCGATGTATCCACAGCCCGCCGCCACATCCGGCCGTACGAGGCGTTTGCGCAGATGACGGCCTTCATCGCCGCTCCACCGGGGAGAGAACCACCCTCACCGGCGATCTTTGCTGCACCCGCGGTTGATAAATCTCCACCCCTCACGTCGGCCCGAGTTCTCGATGACGGCTACGCATTGCAACTATGTACACACAGAACGTGGGACCCAAGCGGTCGCGCACGGGATCCCTTCCAACTACCGCGAAGGTAGGAGTACGTGGACATAGAGGCGGAGATTCGCAAGCTGAAGCTCCGTATGGACGCCCTCGAAACAAGCGGCCGTTCCGGCACCCCAGCCACCGGCCGCTTCAGGGCTCGACGCCGGAGCATGCACTTCCCGGCGCAGAACTGCACGCCCATGGAGGACGTACAGACCGACATCACGTCGGCGTCCATAGACGTCGCCGAAACCAAGATCCGGCTCAGAGACCTACAAGCCAACCTGAACCAGGACATCGCCGCCCTGAACGATGAGATCGGAGGCTTCCGAAGGCAGACCAACGACCGTCTCGCCAAGGTCCAATCGCAGTCGCGAGACGAGCACAACTCCATCCACCGCAGACTCACCGACCTGACCCTCCTGGTCGAACGCCTGCTGAAGAGGCTGGACGCGTAACGCCGGGGTGAGCCCCCGCCTCACCTCGGGGGCCACCCTTCCCACGTACGACACCCCAGGCCCGAACCGGCTGCTCCACGATTGCCGCATCTGGTTCGAGGAACTCTCCAGAACCCGCTATGCTTACTTACGCAGCAAGCGGCCGTAGCTCAATGGATAGAGCATCTGACTACGGATCAGAAGGTTACGGGTTCGACTCCTGTCGGCCGCGCTCCAGCTCAAAGGCCCTCTTGGGAACATCCCAGAGGGCCTTTTTCGTGCCGTACAGCAGCGTTGTACAGCAACGCCGCCGAGGTTAACCGTCTGATTCGGTAGTCAGACGCTCATTCAGCCGGTCGAGCGCCTTGCGGGTCACGGGGCTTGGTACCTGGGTGTACACGTCCATGGTCATCGAGATCTGGGAGTGCCGCAGGATGCGCATCGCCACACGCGGGTGGACATCAAGGGCGGCCAGGAGCGAGGCGCAAGTGTGCCGGGTGTCGTGCACACGGATACGCGGCACGCCCGCCCGACGGCAGTGGCTCTCGAAGGCGCGGTTGAAGTTGCGCGGCTCGATGGGCGTGCCCGTCCGAGTGGTGAATGTCAGATCCGAGTCCTTCCATTCGTCCCCAGCCATCTTGCGTGCCTCCTCCTGGACGCGCTGACGGTGTCTGAGCGCCGAAACGCACAGGCCGAAGAGCGGCAGCGAGGCAGTCGAGTCCTCCGTCTTGGTCGTCTGCCGGTGAAGGAGCTGGCCGCCGACTCGGGTGAGCTGGCGGGAAATCCAGAGCTGTTCGCCGCCGAGATCCACACCGTCCCAGGTGAGGCCCAGAACCTCGCCCCGCCGAAGGCCCAGGACGAGGATGAGCACGTACGCCGCGTAGTGCGGGCCTTCGGTCGCCCGTAGGTGTTCGAGGAACCTCCGTGCCTCATCGACGGTCCACACCGTGCTCTGGCGCTTCTTCTTGGTCTTGCTGACGCTCGGGAGCGTGGTCAAAGAGGCGACGTTCTTCGTGGTCAGTTCTTCCCGCAGGACGTGGCCGAGCGCCGAACGCAGGACCCGGCGGATGCCCGCGATGCTACTGCGGGAGAGGTAGCCCTTGCAGCGCGGCGGCCTCCTCGCATGGACGGGTCACGTAGGCGTCCAGGGCCGATGACGGGATGCGGCGGCAGCGAGCGCCGACGAGGATGGATGTGATGTCCCCGGAGCGGATCAGGTACCCAAGGCCCTGTTCCTCTGCGTGGAAGACCTCAGCGGCAAGCGCTACCACCACGCCCGCGACCAAGGGATCGCCCGCAGTGCCACACCGGAGGAAACCGTCACCCTCGACTTGACACAGGGTGCGCAGGTCGTGCACGTCATCCACACCGCCCGGGCGGAAGATGACGCGATCCCGGAAGTCTCAGAGTCCATCTGGCCCGCAGATCCGCGCCTGCCAGCAGGTTGATCGCCACACCCGAAAAGCGGACGGTCAGGTCCGGAAGAGAGTGGTTGGGACAGACCGGTAGTAACGTCCCCGCCAGCGCCGCTGCCGAGCTGGTGCCTCCCCGCGTCCAATTGGCTAGCCTTCCCCGGTGAGCTTCGCCAACCTTGCCCGTAGGGTACGTAACCGTGCCTTGCCTTACCGATGGCGAGTGTCAGCGTTCCGGTCCTGCGTGCAGTTGTATCGGCCACTCGGATTCGAGGCGACGCTGAGTTTCCTCGAGTTCCAGGCCGGGAGGTTTCAACGCGATGAGGCGGCACTGCTTCAGGCACTGGATGTTATCGAGGCCAGCCGCGCTGCCTGGCATGCCGAGCTCCACACCTACGCGACAAGGCGTCAGGAGGCCAAAATGCAAGGGCAGCGATCTCCGCGTGCAGAGGAGTTCACGTCCAGGGAGATGGTGTGCGGGTGATCTAGCCCATGCTGTGGTGCGGGAGAGAT